>CAIYPG010000118.1 GCA_903928055.1 uncultured beta proteobacterium
ACGTTCAAAACAGACGAAAGGAGGCGAAGCGACGGCCGCCTACATAGACTTATCCACAACAACGTAGCAGAATTCTTCCTTAAACCAGTGGCTCAGAATTCAGCATGAACACTGGCCCAGTTTGCTCCGTGAATCAACACCTTGGTGAAGAAAACCTCTACAAGTGGCAAGGTTTTCTGCAGAAACGCGTCGGGCCGAACCAGCGGAATCCGGAAGAACAGATAGTGATGCAACAGCGTTTCGTACCAGGGCTTAGCCTGCTTGCGCAGCCGAACGCGCAAATCATTGCGCACCGCTGCAGTCTCAGGCGCAAGAAGCTGGTTGTGGCGCATGAACTGGATCAATTCCTCAGCTTCGTCGAGGACAGGCTTCAGCGTTGTTTCTTCCGACACCCGTGCAATGAGCGACTGCGCATCAAGGTGTTCAGACCAGCGTGACAGCAACTCGAACTCCAGCCATCCAATTTCGAAAAACTGGTTCCTGACCGGATCGTGAATCCGCCAACTCGGTGAGCCATCATGATGCCGCGGCCCCGGGAGGAGCTTGAGATCCTCACGGATCAGCGGCAGGGGCAGCAGCTTTGGTCCGTCATCCGAACCGGTAGTCTGGACCGGCGTCATTCAGGACTCGGGATAGGGCACGTGAACATCCTCTGCAAGCAACCTAAGCCGGCTCTTTCAGCTTTTGTTCCAGAAGTGCGTGAAACTGGCGCATGTCCGGGGAACCCATGTACTGCTTTACGATGCGCCCCTGCTTGTCAATCAGGAAGCTGGTTGGAGTAAGGCTCACCGTGCCAAATTCCCTGGCCACATCACCCTGCACATCCAACGCCACCTTGAACGGCAACGCATTCTTCTGCGAATAGGTCAGAACATGATTGGGCGGATCGTAATCCATGGCAACTGCGATGGTCTCAAATCCCTGGCCGCGGTATTTGTTGTAAGTCTCAATGACCTTGGGCATGTCTTCAACACACGTCACGCAGGACGTGGCCCAGAATTCCACCAGCACCACCTTGCCGCGCAAATCACTGGTCGCAATGTTTTCACCGGCGAGGGTCTTGAATCTGACTTCAGGAGCCCGCGGCAATTCAAAAAACCAAAGGTAGCCCGCCAAGGCGACGGCCGCGGCAACCGCAATGAAACTGATGTGGCGTATTGTCATGGTTCACACAAGACCCAAACGAAGGGGGAGCATGCAATGAGGCCCATCATTCTGAGACTTTTTCGGACATATGTCATCTTCGCAACCTGTGTGGCAACCGGCATACTTGTCACGCCCCCCAAAGCCGCATTCGCTGTCGGCCTGGACAGCCTCACCAACCGGGACGCTGTGGCGGGTCTGAAGGAGGCCCTTACCCGCGGGTCCCAAGCTGCAATAAGGCAGCTTGGTGCGGAAAATGGCTTCTTCGGCAATGACAAGGTCAAGATTCCGCTGCCGGAATCACTGCAAAAAGCCGAGGCCATGATGCGCCGCTTCGGCATGGGCAATCAGGCCGATGATCTGGTGTTGCGCATGAATCGGGCGGCGGAGGCCGCCATGCCCGAAGCCCAAGCCATGCTGGTCAATGCCGTCAAGCAGATGTCCGTGCAAGATGCCAAGGGCATACTCACTGGCGGTGATGACGCCGCCACCCAGTATTTCCGGCGCACCACTTCGGAGCCGCTGGGGCAGAAATTCCTGCCCATCGTCAAGAAGGCCACCGCCAAGGTAAAGCTGGCCGAACGCTATAACGCGTTCGCCGAAACCGGTTCGCGATTCGGACTGGTCAAACAGGAGGATGCCAATCTAGAGAATTACATCACCCGCAAGGCACTCGATGGTCTGTATGTGGTCATCGCGGAGGAGGAAAAGAAAATCCGCGCCGACCCCGTTGGCTCGGCCTCAGACATCATCAAGAAGGTATTCGTCGCTCTGGGCCGCTAGCGGGGGGAGACTCAGCGAAAGATTTCCGTGCCCGCGCCGCGCGCTTCGCTTTCATGCAGTGCGCGCCAGATGACTGCGGCCACCTTGACCAGCCCCGTCCGCGACAACAGGCCCTCCTCGCCGTAATCCCCGGACTCGGTGCAAACGCTGCGGTAATCAACAATCGGCAGCTGCGCCTCGATCGCCAACCGGATGATCCGGTCATTGAAGATCGCGAGCGCCGCCGCAGCAGCGCGCTGCCGTACCGGATTTGCATAGCGGGGTTGGTACATGGTGCAGACCACCGTCGGCAGGCCGGTGCGCCGCGCCGTCCTGATAAGGGCATCCATGACGCCCTCAAACTGGTCAGCCGCAAAGGACAGCCGTGCCAGTGCGCTTTCATACGAATCCGGCCGTCCTTCAAGCAACTGGCTGCTCTGGATGGCACGATTGCCCTCAACTGAAATGACCACATGGCTGGCCCCAGCCGGAAACTCCGCCAGTCGCGAGTGATTGATAACATCATCAGCGCGGATTATAGATAGACGCCAGGGTTCCTCTATATTTGGTAATAATTGTTTTTCCAGCATACCCGGGCCTCGATCGCTGATTGACGGCATGTTGCCCAGCGAATCACCCAACAGGACGATGTGCGGAATTGATGCATGCTTGTCGGCTGAAGAACTCATGGCGGAGATCTCAAGTCCTGTACTAGTGCGCTTTTTCCCAGTTTGGCCCCGTGCCCACGTCCACCACCAGCGGCGTCCTCAGGGTGGCAACATTGCACATCAGGCCGGGCATATCATGCCTCACACGCACCAGTTCCTGCTCGGGCACTTCCAGCACCAGCTCATCGTGCACCTGCATGACCAGACGCGAAGCCAGCCGCTCGCGTTCAAGCCACCCCTGCACCGCGATCATCGCCAACTTGATCAAGTCGGCCGCGGTTCCCTGCATCGGCGCATTGATGGCGGCACGCTCGGCATTGCCACGACGTGCGGCATTCGACGAGCGGATTTCCGGCAGCCACAATCGTCGTCCGAACACCGTCTCGACATAGCCACGCTCCTTGGCCAGCGCGCGCGTCTCGTCCATATAGCGTTTTACCGCGGGATAGCGGGTGAAGTAGCTTGAGATATAGGCCTGCGCCGTTGCGCGCTCCAGCCCAAGCTGCTGCGCCAGACCAAAGGCCGACATGCCGTAAATGAGGCCGAAATTGATGGTCTTGGCATAGCGTCGCTCCTCCGCAGTCACATCCTGCAGCGGCCGGCCGAAGACTTCCGAGGCCGTGGCGCGATGAATGTCCTCTCCAGCGGCAAAAGCGCGCAGCAGACTCTCGTCCCCCGAAATGTGCGCCATGATGCGCAATTCGATCTGCGAATAATCCGCAGATACGATCACCGATCCCGGCGGCGCAACGAAGGCCTCCCGGATGCGTCGCCCTTCCTGGGTGCGTACCGGAATGTTCTGCAGATTGGGGTCATTGGACGCAAGGCGCCCGGTAACCGCTGTGGCCTGACCGTAGTTGGTATGCACGCGACCAGTCTTGGCATTGACCATGCGCGGCAGCTTGTCGGCGTAGGTTGATTTGAGCTTGGCGATTTCGCGATAGTCGAGGAGGATTTTTGCCAGCGGATGATCCAGCGCCAGCCTTGCCAGCACTTCCTCGTCGGTGGAAGGGGCGCCCGAAGGCGTTTTCTTGACCACCGGCATGCCCTTTTTCTCGAAGAAGATTTCGGCGATCTGCTTGGGCGAATTGAGATTGAACGGCTGCCCCGCCTCGATATGGGCCTTCGATTCCAGTTCGAGCATTTTCTGGCCGAGTTCATGGCCCTGCGCGGACAGCAGCTCGGCATCAATCAGAACACCATTGCGTTCGATGCGGAACAGCACCTCGCGCACCGGCATCTCGATCCCCTCGTACACGTGGCGCAGCTTTTCGTCAGCGGCAATGCGCGGATGCATGGCAAGGTGCAACTGCAGTGTGATATCGGCATCCTCGGCGGCGTATTCCGTGGCGCGCGCCACGTCAACCTGGCTGAAGCCGATCCGCTTTGCCCCGGTTCCGGTCACCTCGTCGTAAGTAATGGTCTTGGCGCCCAGGAGGCGTTCCGCCATTGAGTCCATGTCATGGCGCTGGTGGCTTTCGAGCACATAGGACTCGAGCAGAGTGTCATGCACAAAGCCGGCAAGCGCCACACCATGGTTGGCCAGCACATGCTGGTCATATTTGGCGTTCTGTCCAATCTTGCCGGCCCGGGTATTCTCCAGCCAGGGTCTGAGCATCGCAAGCGCACGTTCGATGCCGATCTGCTCGGGAGCACCGGCGTAATCATGCGCAAGCGGCACATAGGCGGCGTGTCCCGCCTCAATGGAGAAAGACATCCCCACCAGTTGCGCCGTCATCGGATCCAGTCCGGTGGTCTCGGTATCAAAGGACACCAAGGCCGCCGATTCGAACCGCGCGATCCAGCGCGCAAGCGCCTCTTCGGTCACCACGGTTTCGTAATCCCGGGTAGTCACGGCCTGTGCCCGTGCCACTTCATTCAGAGGGGCCGCCATTCCCTGCGAAGAACCACGCACAGCGGGAGCAGATGCGGCCGCCTCAGGTTCCGCCGTGCCCGATGTGACCTCCTTCAGCCAGCTCTTGAATCCGAAACGTGCGAACAGTTCGGCGAGCCGGGCATTGTCACGCGCCTTGAGCACCAGATCGTCAGCCGCGACCGGCAGCGGGACATCGCGATCGACTGTCACCAGCTTGCGCCCCGTCGGCAGCCAGTCAAGCGCCTTGCGCAGGTTCTCGCCAACCACCCCGCCGATTTCACCGGCATGCACAACGATGTGATCCAGCGTGCCGTATTGCTCCAGCCATTTCACGGCGGTCTTGGGGCCGACCTTGCTGACGCCGGGCACATTGTCCACCGCATCACCGACCAGCGTGAAGTAGTCGATCATGCGCTCGGGCAGCACGCCGAATTTGGCCTTTACGCCAGGAATGTCCAGCCTTTCGTTCGACATGGTATTGATCAGCGTGGTCTGCGAAGTGACCAGTTGCGCCAGATCCTTGTCACCGGTGGAAATGACGCATTGCATGCCGCGTGCTTCAGCCTGTTTTGCCAGCGTGCCAATGACATCGTCGGCCTCCACGCCCTCGATCGCCAGCAGCGGCCACCCTTGGGCCTTGATGCATTCATGCAGCGGCTCGATCTGCCGCGCAAGCTCCTCGGGCATGGAGGGCCGATTAGCCTTGTACTCTGGATAGATGTCGTCACGGAAAGTCTTGCCCTTGGCGTCGAACACGCAGGCGCAATACACTTTGCCACCCTCCGCATCTTCCACCTTGTAGTCGGCCAGCAGCCGACGTAGCATGTTCAGGACACCGTAGATCGCACCGGTCGGTTCACCCGCGGCATTCCGCAAATCGGGCATGGCATGAAATGCCCGATAAAGGTACGAAGAACCGTCGACGAGAACGAGCGTTTTGCTCAAGAGGAAAAGCCCGTGACCCAGAAAATTCCGAAGCCGCATGACTCCGGTGTTGAACTTCAGGCCTACACCGCGCGCGAGGCCTGGCACCTGTTCGGCATTATGTCAGAATTTGTCGATGCCACTGAGCGCATGGCCAACATCCAGCCGGCGGTCAGCCTGTTCGGCAGCGCACGCCTTGCCCCGGACCATCCCTATTGCATGCTTGCCGAAAAAGTCTCACGGCTGCTCTCCGACGCCGGCTTTGCCGTGATCTCCGGCGGCGGGCCCGGCATCATGGAAGCCTCGAACAAGGGCGCGCATTTCGGCAAGTCACCCTCTGTCGGACTCAACATCGAACTCCCGCGCGAAGAGTTCGGCAACACCTACCAAGATATCAGCCTGGCTTTCCGCCACTTTTTTGCGCGCAAGGCGATGTTCGTGAAATTCTCAGTCGCCTACATCGTGTTGCCCGGCGGCTTCGGCACGCTCGACGAACTCACGGAATGCCTGACACTGGTCCAGACCGGGAAAAGTGCCAACATCCCCATCATCCTCGTGCAGGCGCCTTTCTGGAACGGCCTGCTGTCATGGATGCGCGACCGCCTGGTGGGTGAAGGCATGATCTCCGCAACCGACATGGACCTGATCCAGGTGATCGACGATCCCGAAGGAATCGTCGAGGCCATTTTCAAGCATTACGAGCATCGCAGCTTCGCTCCGCTGGCAGCGGAACGCGAAACCATGCTGCTCAACCTCTAGGGTCAGTTTGCATGTCAATCTGTTACACTTTGGACCCAATATCTTCCGACTGCGCCGTCATGCTTCGCCGCGTCCTTTTCTGCCTCACACTCGCCATGCCGCTGTTCGCAGGCGCCCAGCCCAAACTGGAGCCCCTGCCCGCTCCGCCGCCGCCGCCAGGTACGGCCAATGCACCCGGTGACGAGCAGATCACCATCGCCCCCGGACCGAATGACCTGGTGGAGGAATTGATCATTGACGGCCAGCGCTCGCTGAAAGTGACCCAACCCGATGGCAGCGTTTATTACCTGATGCAGGATCAGCGCGATGCCGGTGTGCGTTCATCAACCGACAGCGGTATTCGCGTGCCCCTTTGGGTGATCAAGCAGTTCTGAATTTGAGCACGGTCTCCCTGCGCACCGGGGACCATCCCATCAGCGGGCCTTCTACCTGAATGCATCATGTCGGTATTCACCACAGTTACACCGGAAGCGCTTTCGCTATGGCTGCGTCGCTACACCATTGGCTCCCTGGTCGACCTGAAGGGCATTGCCGAAGGCATAGAAAACACCAACTACTTCGTCACCACCAGCCAGGGCCGCTACGTGCTCACGCTGTTCGAGCGGCTCGGATCCGAGGAACTGCCGTTTTACGTCAATCTCATGTCACACCTCGCGCGCCATGGTGTCCCCTGTCCGGCGCCGATTCCCGACCGCAATGGCGCGCTCTTCGGCGTGCTGAATGGCAAACCCGCCGCCCTGGTCACCAGACTGTCCGGCAGACCCGTTCTTGATCCTGAGGAGCGGCATTGCGCACGCCTTGGAGCCGTGCTCGCTGACATGCACCAGGCCGCCCTGTCCTACGCCGGTCGCCTCGACAATCCGCGCGGGCTCTCCTGGTGGCGCGAAACCGCACCCAAGGTCACGCCGTTCCTTGATGAACCACGTCGTGCGCTGCTCACCACCGAACTCCGGGAACAATCCTCGCAGAATTGGCGCGAATTGCCGCGCGGCCCCGTGCATGCCGACCTCTTCCGTGACAATGTCCTCTGGGAAAGCGAAGGCACCCTCGGTGGCGTGATTGACTTCTACTTCGCAGGCATCGATACCCTGCTGTTTGACGTCGCGGTGACAGTCAATGACTGGTGCATAACCCCCGAAGGGGAAATCGAGCCAAGGCGTTACCGGGCGCTGATTTCGGCCTATCGGGCAGTGCGCGAATTCAATGCCGCGGAGCACGCCGCGTGGCCGCACATGCTGCGCGCCGCAGCGCTGCGTTTCTGGCTGTCCCGACTGTTCGACTTCTACCTGCCTCGCAAGGGTGAATTGACGCACACTCACGATCCGGAACATTTTCGGCGCATTCTCGAAGCACGGCGGGCACATACGCCCGCGCTGGGCTGAACATGCGCATCGTACCCGCCCGACACGGTGTTCTCTGGCTGCAGCAGGGTTGGAAACTGTTCCGAAAAAGCCCCGCGGCATGGATTTTCCTGTCGCTCGGGCTGCTCCTTGCCACCGGGTTTATCAATTTGATCCCCTGGGTGGGCCCGGCTCTTGCCACCGCCCTGATCCCCGTTTTTTCGGTCAGCTTCATGGCGGCCTGCGCGACCGCCGCAGGTGACGGCACCCTGCGTCCGGGACTGCTGCTGGAAGGATTCCGCCAGGGCGGTACACCGCTTTACGTGCTGTGCGGGCTTTACCTCATGGCCATGTTAATGGCCCTGGGACTGTCGACTTTGGCCGACAATGGAGTGATGTTGCGCTGGATGCTGCTGAGCGAGCGTCCACCGGATGCCGCCATTCTTGATGGCAGCCTGGCCGGTGCACTGGCGCTGGCCGCGCTGGCGACAACACCGGTCTTGATGGCTTTCTGGTTCGCGCCCGTTCTGGTCGCCTGGCAGAACATCGGGGCTGCGCAGGCGCTGTTCTACAGTTTCTTTGCGAGCCTTCGCAACTGGCGGGCATTCGCGGTCTACGCGGGAAGCCTTGGCGCCATCGGATTCAGCGTCTCCCTGTTTCTGACCGCTCTGGTGCCCCTGCTCAAAGGCGGCGCCGGGGAAGGTCTGATTGTCATGCTCCCGACAGTCCTGGTGATGTTGAATGTGATGTTCCTGCCGGTGCTGTTTGCCAGCTTTTATTTCAGCTATCTGGATATTTTTCCCGATGAGGGTCCGGATGATCTGGATGACCCGCTCCCGGGTTCAGCCGACCAGACACCAGGGTAGAGAGTCTCAACGGACAGAGCACGCGTTTTCTGAACACATTTGATTCGGAGCCGTCCAACGTGTGCATCAGCAAGCCGCTACAGGCTGGTAGAATCATTCAATAAATCAAACCCTTCGGAAGCCGCCGTGTCTGCCCGTTTGCGCGAAATACCCTATAACTACACGTCCTTCTCCGATCGCGAGATCGTGATGCGCCTGCTGGGAGCCAGCCCCTGGGACACGCTCCTTGAACTGCGCAGCGAGCGCCGTACTGGCCGTTCGGCGCGCATGCTCTATGAAGTGTTGGGCGATATCTGGGTGGTGACGCGCAATCCCTATCTCCAGGACGACCTTCTGGACAATCCCGGTCGGCGCGCGGCGCTGATCGAAGCCTTGCGCCACCGCCTGCGGGAAATCGACAAGCGCCGCGACGAGTCTCGGGAAGAAGGCAGCGATGAAGCTGCACGCGACGCCAAGGTCGCTTTCCTTCTGGAACGGGCACACAAGGCAATCGCGGCATTCGAGAGCCAGTTCCAGGAGGACGCTGCCCTGCGCGCGCAAGTCCTCAAACGGCTGTCGAGAAGCACACGCCGCGACAACATCCGCTTCGATGGTCTGGCACGTGTATCCCATGTCACTGACGCCACGGACTGGCGCGTGGAGTATCCGTTTGTCGTCCTCAACCCCGACAACGAAGATGAAGTCGCGGACATGGTGCGCGACTGCATCGAGCTCGGACTCACCATCATCCCTCGCGGGGGCGGCACCGGTTACACCGGCGGCGCGATACCGCTGACACGACACTCGGCCGTCATCAATACCGAAAAGCTCGATCATCTGTCTGAAGTCCAGACCATCGAGCTCCCCGGCGTGCCCCGACCGGTGACAACAGCGCATTGCGGCGCCGGGGTGGTCACCAAGCGCGTCAGCGAACTCGCGGAGCACGCCGGACTGGTGTTCGCCGTCGATCCGACCTCGGCGGACGCTTCCTGCATTGGCGGGAACGTCGCCATGAACGCCGGCGGAAAGAAAGCCGTGCTGTGGGGAACAGCCCTGGACAACCTTGCCTCATGGCGCATGGTTGATCCGGAAGGCCGCTTCATTGAAGTCACGCGCCTGGACCACAACCTCGGCAAGATTCATGACGTGGCCATGACGCGCTTTTCCATCCAGCGCTTCAAGGCGGACAAGCACACACCGGACGGCGCGCCGCAGATACTGGAAATAGCAGGCGCAAAATTCCGCAAGACCGGTCTGGGAAAGGACGTCACGGACAAATTCCTGTCCGGCCTGCCCGGCATCCAGAAGGAAGGTTGCGACGGCATCATCACCTCGGCGCGCTTCGTACTGCACCGGATGCCCCGCTCAATACGCACGGTCTGCCTGGAATTCTTTGGTCAGGTGCGCGACTCCGTTCCGTCCATCGTCGAAATCACGGATTATCTGAACGCCAATCCGAATGTCGCGCTGGCCGGCCTGGAACACCTGGACGAACGCTATCTGAGGGCGGTGGGTTATGCCACGAAGGCGAAGCGGTCCGGGCGTCCCAAGATGGCGCTGTTCGGTGACATCGTCGGCGACGATGACATCGAGGTTGCCCGCGCCGCATCAGAAGTGGTGCGGATTGCCAACGCGCGCGGCGGCGAAGGCTTTGTCGCCGTGTCCCCCGAGGCACGCAAGGCATTCTGGCTGGATCGGGCCCGGACTGCCGCCATCTCCAAGCACACCAATGCCTTCAAGATCAACGAGGATGTGGTCATCCCTCTCAATGGCCTGGGCGGTTATTCGGACGGGGTCGAACGAATCAACATCGAGCTGTCCATCAGCAACAAGCTGAAGCTGCTGGACGCGCTTGATGCGTTGTTCGCGGGCGAGCTGCTGCTGGTCCAGGGCGAGGACAAGGTTGCACCGGCCGAGTTGCTTGGCGATCGCGTCGAACGCGCTCGCGCACTGCTCGCGCAGACGCGGCAGCGCTGGCGCTACCTGCTCGACAACATGGACACTCCGCTGGCACAGGCCGCACAGGATTCCGCCGGCGGGCCACGCCTGATCCCGGCACTCGCCGCAATCAACTTCCAGGACCAGACCGTCTTCACGCTGCTGCAGAATCACACCGTGCGCGTTTCTTGGAAGGAAGAAGTCCGTGCCGGCCTGCACGAAATCTTCGAGGGCAGCGCATTCCGCCGCATCCTGGAGGGCGCCGAGGCGACGCACAAACTGGTGCTGCGCGGCCGCGTGTTCGTTGCGCTGCACATGCACGCCGGCGACGGCAACGTGCACACCAATATTCCGGTCAACTCCGACGACTACGAAATGCTGCAGGAGGCCAATGCCGCAGTGGCGCGCATCATGGCCCTCGCCAAATCGCTTGGCGGCGTCATTTCCGGGGAACACGGCATCGGCATCACCAAACTGGAGTATCTCGAGGAAGGCGAAATCGCCGCGTTCCGCGATTACAAGGTCAGGATCGACCCCGAAGGCCGTTTCAACAAGGGCAAACTGCTGCCCGGAGGCGATCTGCGTGATGCCTATACCCCGTCCTTCAGCCTGCTCGGCGCCGAGTCACTGATTCTCGAGCAGTCGGAGATCGGCCGCATCTCCGGATCCATCAAGGACTGCCTGCGCTGCGGCAAGTGCAAACCTGTCTGTGCCACCCATGTGCCGCGCGCCAATTTGCTTTACTCGCCGCGCAACAAGATTCTTGCCACCTCGCTGTTGATTGAGGCGTTCCTTTACGAGGAACAGACGCGCCGCGGCGTATCGATCAAGCATTTTGATGAATTCAATGACGTGGCCGACCACTGCACGGTGTGTCACAAATGCCTCAGCCCCTGCCCGGTGGATATCGACTTTGGCGACGTTTCGGTGGCAATGCGAAATTTTCTGCGGGTGCAGGGCAAGAAGCAATTCAAGCCGGGCACGGCAGCAGCCATGGCCTTTTTGACTGCGACCGACCCGGGCACGATCAAGGTTGCACGCACGCTCATGGTGGACGTCGGCTATACGGCGCAGCGCCTCGCACACAAGGCGGCCAAATCGCTCGGGCTGACCCAGCCGCAAACCCAGGCACCACCGGCGTCGGTGGGCAAGCCGACGATACGCGCCCAGGTCATCCATTTCATCAACAAGCCCATGCCGGGCGGACTGCCGAAGCGCACCTCGCGAGGACTGCTGGATATCGAAGACCGCAATTTCATACCGGTGATCCGCGACCACAAGAAGGTGAACGACGAATCCGAGGCGGTGTTTTATTTCCCCGGCTGCGGATCAGAGCGTTTATTCGGCCAGGTGGGCCTGGCCACGCAGGCCATGCTCTATCACGTCGGGGCAATCACGGTATTGCCGCCGGGTTATCTGTGCTGCGGCTATCCTCAAAATGCGGCCGGTGAAGAGGACAAGGGCCAGGCCATCATCACCGACAATCGGGTCCTGTTCCACCGCGTCGCCAATACGCTGAACTATCTCGACATCAAGACCGTGATCGTTTCCTGCGGCACCTGCATGGACCAGCTGCAGAAATATGAGTTTGAAAAGATATTCCCGGGTTGCCGCCTGCTGGACATCCACGAATATCTGCTGGAGAAAAACCTGAAGCTCGAAGGCGTGACCGGCACGCGTTATATGTATCACGACCCCTGCCACACGCCGATGAAAACCTACCAGCCGATGAAAGTCGTCAACCAGCTCATGGGCGGCGGCGTCACGCAGAACGAACGCTGCTGTGGCGAGTCCGGTACTTTGGCCGTTGGCCGGCCCGACATATCGACGCAGGTGCGCTTCCGCAAGGAAGAGGAGATGAGAAAAGGGGCCGACAATCTGCGCGGGGACGGCTTCACGGGTGAGGTGAAAATCCTGACGTCCTGCCCCTCCTGCCTGCAGGGCCTGTCACGCTATGACAATGATTCCGGCACCAAAGCCGACTACATCGTGGTCGAGATGGCAAAACACCTCCTGGGCGAAAACTGGATGGCCGAATACGTTGCCAGCGCCAATCACGGTGGCATAGAGCGCGTGCTGCTGTAGCAGCGACGGCTGCCGCCGACATGTGCCAGGCGGCGGTCTGCTATGCTTTTGGCGAAATAACGTCGCCTCGGGGCGACACTCCGGGGCGCCGGGCGGGCGCCGGAAGTTCGGGTCAGGTGTCACCGTGACAAAATTAACGGTCAGGAACTGCGAGTTGTGCAACGCTTCGGGGGAAGACGTTGTGTGGCAGGATGATTTTTGTCGCATTGTTCGCGTGGCGGATGCCGACTACCCCGGTTTTTGCCGCGTCATCCTTAACCGGCATGTCAGCGAAATGACCGAACTTGATCCATCACATCGCGACCGCCTGATGAAGGCGGTATTTGCCACGGAATCCGCCCTGCGTGAACTGATGAGCCCCGACAAGATCAACCTCGCAAGTTTCGGCAATGTCGTGCCACATGTGCACTGGCATGTGGTGCCACGCTTTGGCGATGACCGCCACTTCCCCAATCCGGTCTGGGGCGAGTCCAGGCGCCAGGGCGCCTCACGCCAACCGCCGGCCCTGCAGGATTTGTCGACACATCTCGTAGGCTCGCTCGGACCTGCAGCGGCAAATCAAACGTGAACTTCGACCTGCCCATCATCTCGACCGACGCCAATCCCGAATTCCGGAGTGCGGCAGCGTGCGCGGAATGGCTGCAGACGCTGCCGCTGATCAACGTCGGTCCATCCCATGGGCGCCTGCTGGGCGAGCTTGAAGAACTCAATTGTTGTGAACTGGCCGTATCGGAGCGTCTGAAGATTCTCGAGCTTTTGCGCGAGCCGGTGCTGTTCGTGCAGGCGGAGCAGGCCAAAAAATTTTCCAACCGCGCGGTCCCCCTGGCAAAACCGGAACGCGAAATCCTCATGAACGTGGTCGCCCTGTGGAGGGCCTTCAGCTACGGCTACCAGCACTGCCTGCAATCGCTTGCGACCCTGCCAACCGGGCTGGTTGCAGCTTCGGGGCAGCTCGCTCTGGCCTGCCAGCGCGCCCTGTGGTGCACCTCGCAACAGATCGCCGAGCATTTCCGCTGCTATCAGGACGTCACTGCCGACGACTGGAAACTCCTCCATCGTCTGTATGCCTTTGCCGAAGAACACAAGCTCGCCGACCAGCAGGTGGAACACCCGGTACACAGGGATCAGTGGAAGACCACCTGCATGGAAACCTACGTGCAGCCCTTGTTGCTGCAGGCGGCCAACCCCAGCGAGCAGACCTCCCGGCAACTCGGGCTGGCGGCACGCTGGCTGGACCGATGGGGAAACAATGCGAGGATCAGACGTACCGTGCCCATGCCGGAAAAGGGCCCGGCACACCCCCTGGCCGTGGACCTTGCCGGAGGCAGCGGCCCGCGGCGTGTCGATGCTGCGGAGAGCACCGCGGATTCGAGGCGTTATCTGGATGTGGATGAATTATCCAAAAGCATACGATCACGACTTTCGCTCCTCAAGAAGGGCGATGCTCCGGCCAATCTCAACCTGGGCGATGACGTGCCTGCGCAGCTTGCCGAGCATCTTCTCACCGCGCTGCACCGCCAATGGTGCGAAGACAAGCCCGAGCGCTTCCCCGCGAGAAAAAGCGCTTCCGGTACGGCGGAACTGGCCACCGGCATGAGGGCAATGCACTTCTACGTCACCGGCCTGCCATTCCGCCAGCCGGGTGAAGCCAGGGAACTGACCAAGGCGCAGCGCGAAGAGATCGCCACCTTCGGGCGTATCAGCACGCATGCCGATGATGCATATGCGGTCCAGAACGGCCTCGTGCTGGAGCAATGGCATATCCGTGATGAAAGCCTGGCGGGCCTGCGACTGGAGTGCAAATCCGGACCCGGTCGATTCGTGCACACCCAGCTGGTGGCGGTGCGGCCGGCCGATGCGCGGCATTTCCTGCTCGGCATGGTCCGCTGGCTGGTCGTCGACGAGAACTACGGCCTGAAGATCGGCCTGCGCACCCTGCCCGGCATTCCGCAGGGCATCGCGATACGTGCAACCGGCCTCAATGCCATGGCCGACAAATATGTTCCCGCGCTGATGGTCTCGGCGGTGCCCGCACTGCGTTCACCGGAATCGCTGGTGCTGCCGGTCGGATGGTTCAGGCCAAAACGCGTCATCGAGGTCTATACCGACAAACCACGCCAGATGCAGCTCAACACCGTCATCGACCGCGGCGCCGATTTCGAACGCATTGCCTACACAGTGGTGGCCTAGCGCAGCCTTTTTCCGATCAGCTTGATTTTTCAACGCGCCTGGGAGGGTGCGCTGTACAGAGGAGAGCATCATGACTCACAGCGATTTCCTTCCCGCCACAAATCCGCCCTATCCGGACGTAAAAAGCTGCGATACCTGGCTGGCCAAGGCCGCCCTGGGGGACAGTCGCAGCGCCAGCACTGCGTTCCTTGCGCTGCTTGATGAAATCGAGGATGCGCCGCCACCCCATGGGGCCTACCTGCAAATATTGGAGCGCCTGCGGCCGCCCCTGCTCGCCGTCCTGACGGAATACACGCGCAAGTTTTCCGGCAAACCTCTGCCACTCAGCCTCCCTGAGACTGCCGCGCTGGAGCAGGTATGCGCGCTGTGGCTCGCGCTGCTGCGCTCCTATCGTCGACTGTTGCGCGCGCTACCGGTTTGCCCCCCGGGGGATGCAACCACAAGCCTGCTGGCGATGCGCGCCCTGCAATGCGCAGGGGAAATGATTGCAACACAACTGCTGGCACGCCACCCCGTCGGCGATGATCTCTGGAAGCGCCTGCACGGCCTGTATGCCCACGCCGAGGCTCGCGGTTGCGCCGACACCCCGGTCGGTGACCCCATCCTGCGTGAAACCTGCACCGCCGCTTATGTACAGCCGCTGCTGTATGCGCTCGCGCAACCCTATGGATTGATCCAGCGGGATGCACAATGGACGCGCAGCTGGATCGGCCGCTTTGCCTGGAAAGTCCGGCTGACCCGGTCACCCGAAAAAACTTACGCCTATGCCATCGATCTCGCCGGCAACACTGGTGCCGCCTGGTGCGAAGTCACCACACCGGCAGCGAACCCGCCTCTCTCTGAGGGTCCCATACGCTTCCTCGATTCCGCCGCACTGGGACGATCGCTGCGCAGGCGCTTGCGCCGTCTGAACGAAGGCGAGGAGCCTGCCAACCTGGGGCTGGGTCGCGGATGTACTCAGCCAGGCGCCGGCGAACTGCTGCGCGCCCTGGTCCGTGACTGGTGCGAAGCACCCGCAGTGCCCCAGTTTCCGCGACGTCCTGCGCAGGGCGCTTCGGCAAAACTGGAAGTGGCGGTCGGCTTCGCGCCGGCACATGTCGTCATCGCCGGCAAACCCTTCGTCAGCGGCGCCCGGGCCTGGGACTATTCAAGACGCGACGTCGATTACATCCACACCTTCCAGCGCGCCCCTGAAGGCCATCGTTCGTCCGAGCCGGATGCGGATTCGATCGAACACTGGGAGGCAGTCGACGAAAGCGCCCATGGATTCCGCCTGCGCCGGCGCGATCCCGGCGTCCGGATCTCGCACCGCCAGTTGCTGGCCCTGCGCCCTGGAGGCGCGCGAAAATTCATTCTGGCGGAGGTGCGCTGGCTGCTGCAGGAGGGTGACATTGCAATCACCCTGGGAACGCGTGCCCTGCCCGGGCTTGCGCGCGCCTGTGCGGTAAGACCGACCAGCCAGGACCCTGCGACACAGGCACCGTATTCCCAGGCATTTGTGCTGCCGGTCGCCATGGGCCTGCCACCCTCGCTGGTCGTTCCCGCAGGCTGGTACCAGCAGGACCGCGTGCTCGATCTGCGCCTGGATGAAGGCGTCGTGCGCATCCGGCTGTTCGGCCTGCTCGGCCGCGGCTATGACTATGACCGGGTAAATTTCACGGCCATTACGTGAGACATGAGCCGGGGTCTGGGGCACCAGCCCGGCTTTCAGAGACGGGACATCTCCGGCCCGCGCATTGCCGACGTCTGGGGTAACGGACCGGGCCCACCCATGGTCGAGCGGATCCGCCGCGCCGGAAACACCGCCATGAAGCGACTGCCGCGTCCGGGTTCACTGTGAATCTCGAGGACCGCTTCATGCCGCGTCAGTACATGCTTGACGATGGCCAGTCCCAGGCCGGTGCCGCCGGTATCGCGTGAGCGGCTCTGGTCAACACGGTAGAAGCGTTCGGTCAGGCGTGGAATGTGCCGCGCATCGATGCCGATGCCGCTGTCGATCACGGCAAACTCACCCTCACCGGAGTCGCGCCGACGCCACGACAATCTGACTTCGCCATGCTCCGGCGTGTAGCGGATGGCGTTGGAAACCAGATTGCCGAAAGCAGAGCGCAGGTCCTTCTCGTCCCCGGCGATGACGGCGTGCCCGGCAATATCCAGTTCAATCCGGTGGCGGCCCGCGGACAGCACTTCGCCGTCCGCGCGCAACGCTTCCAGCAACGCGCTGACATCAATGTCGGCCTCACCCGCCAGGCCCGGACTTGACTCAAGTGCCGATAGCGTCAGCAGATCCTCAATCAGGTGCAGCATGCGGCTGGTCTGGGATTGCATCAGGCCGAGTACGCTGCCGATGCGCTCTTCGGAAAACCTCACCTTGCCATCGGCAAGGGTTTCGACAAAGCCGTTGACCACTGTCAGCGGCGTTTTCAGTTCGTGGGACACGTTGGCGACAAAGTCGCGACGCATGGCTTCGAGACGTTCAACCTGGGTCACGTCCCGCGACAGCAGCAGCTTCTGGTCGTGGCCGTAGGGAATCACCCGCAGACTGAGCACCAGTTCCTCCATGCGCGCCAGGCGCAATACCAGCGGCTCGGAAAACTCCCCCCGATCAAGGTAGGCGGAAAAATCCGGCGCACGCACCAGATTCACGATC
This sequence comes from uncultured beta proteobacterium, assembly GCA_903928055.1. Classification (GTDB taxonomy): domain Bacteria; phylum Pseudomonadota; class Gammaproteobacteria; order Burkholderiales; family SG8-39; genus CAIYPG01. The sequence continues at coordinate 17,181 of CAIYPG010000118.1, forward strand.
TGCTGCCCGGCATCCCGGCCGCCGTTGATGCCGAACAGGCGTTCAGCGGTCGGATTGCACCATTCGATATGGTTGCCCGCATCAAGGATGATCACGCCATCGGGCATGGCCGTGCCGGCAGAACGAAAGCGCGTCACGGCGGCAGTGAGCTGTTCACGCTCGCTGTTGCTGGATCGCATGAACCGGTACAACGCGGAGAAAATCTCCTCCCAGACTCCACTTCCGCGCGGAACCGGCTGGCGCGGATCACGCAGCCAGCGCGCCAGTGCGGAAAGGTTGGCGAGTTGATGCAGGAGCAGCAGGAACAGGCCGGCGCAGGCGGCACCCAGCCCCCACACCGGGGATGCCAGCAGCCCGAGCCCCAGCGCGACCACCACAACGACGCTGAAAATGGCTGCGATGCGAATCCAGATAGGGCGCTTGTCGCTATCCAAGGGGAAACCCGGGGGAAAGGAAAGTCTGCGGCATCATCAGGCAGACATTATGTCGTACCCGCCGAAAATGACGCGGTGCACGGAATCGCCTGAAAGGAAACAACCGCGATGCAGGGCCTTCAGTTCGTCGCGGCAAGGCGATAGCCGCTGCCACGCACGGTCTGGATGAGGCGGTCGTGGCCCGAGGGCTCCAGGGATTTGCGCAGCCGCCGGATATGCACATCCACCGTCCGCTCCTCGACAAACACATGGTCGCCCCAGACCTGATCCAGCAACTGCGTGCGTGAATGCACCCGCTCCGGATGGGTCATCATGAAATGCAGCAGGCGGAATTCCGTGGGGCCAAGGTCAAGTTGCGCGCTGTCAGCGCTGACGCGATGTGTGCCCGGATCGAGGCGCAGGCCGCCAACTTCCACCGGCTCCTCGGTCAGTTGCGGCGAACGGCGCCGCAGCACCGCCTTGATGCGCGCCACCATTTCGCGCGGTGAAAACGGCTTGGTGATGTAATCATCCGCGCCCGACTCCAGGCCGGCGATCTTGTCGGCCTCGGTGCCGCGCGCAGTCAGCATGATGATGGGAATGTCGCGGGTGCGTTCGTCTTCGCGCAGGCGGCGGGCAAACGCCAGGCCCGACTGCCCGGGCAGCATCCAGTCGAGCAACACCACGTCTGGCAACACTTCGCGCACCATCTGCGTCGCCTGCTCGGCATCATGGGCCCGCAGGACGCTGTGGCCGGCGTATTCCAGGTTGATGGCAATCAGTTCCTGGATGGCTGGTTCGTCTTCAACAACGAGAATGTTCGCGGGCATATCGGTTCCAGATCCCATTGAACCCATCGGGTGAACGATGCGATGGGAATTTTACTATTTTAAGACCCCGACATGACGGTTTTGTTACAACCTGCGCCCTGCTACCATTCCTGTCCCATTGAGGAACGCATCTGAGGAACGCATCTTGAAAATATCGCCATGTCCGGCCTGACGCCCGAAACCCCGACCCCGACCGAAATCAAGCTGCACCAGAAATCGCGGCGGCTGGAGATCGCCTTTGCCGACGGCCGCAGCTTCGACCTGAGTTTCGAACTGCTGCGGGTGTACTCGCCTTCGGCCGAAGTGCGGGGCCACGGCCCCGGACAGGAAGTACTGCAGGTCGGTAAAAAAGACGTCGACATCCTCGACGTGGAGCCGGTCGGCACCTACGGCATCCAGCCGCGCTTCTCCGACGGTCACGACACCGGCATCTATTCCTGGGAATACCTGTACGATCTCGGGCATCGGCAGGAACGCCTGTGGCTGCAATACCTGGACCGGCTGAAAGCCGCGGGCGCCAGCCGCGAATCTGCAAAAAGCCCTTCCTGAAAACCCGTTTCACTCCAGATCATTCGCCATGAGCACCCATTTCGGTTTCCAGACAGTTGAAGAAGAGGAAAAGGCACGCAAGGTCGCCGGCGTGTTCTCGTCGGTCGCCGGCAAGTACGACATCATGAACGACCTGATGTCGATGGGCCTGCACCGCCTCTGGAAGAAATTCGCGATCACCGTGAGCGGCGTGCGTCCGGGGCAGCGGGTGCTTGACGTGGCTTCCGGCTCGGGCGACCTGGCCGGGGCATTTGCCGAGCGTGTCGGCAGCACGGGCGAAGTCTGGGCCAGTGACATCAATCGCGACATGCTCTCGGTGGGCCGCGATCGCCTGATCGATGCCGGCCATCTCCTGCCGGTGGTCCAGTGCGATGCCGAGGCTCTGCCGTTTCCGTCGGATTACTTCGATTGTGTCAGTGTCGCGTTCGGCCTTCGCAACATGACCCGCAAGGACCGCGCGCTGGCGGAAATGCAGCGCGTGCTGCGCCCGGGCGGGTGCCTGCTGGTGCTGGAATTCTCCAAAGTATGGAAGCCGCTGGAAAAGCCCTACGACTGGTATTCGTTCAAGGCGCTGCCCTGGATGGGTGAGCGCATTGCCGGCGATGCCGCCAGCTATCGCTACCTCGCGGAATCGATACGCATGCATCCCGATCAGGAAGCATTGCGAAAACTGATGGAACAGGCCGGGCTGGAGGATGTCGAATACTTCAATCTCGCAGCCGGTGTTGTGGCTTTGCATCGCGGACGCAAATATTAAGGGAAGTTCCTTGCATTTCCGCGGAATGCACTCCATTTACTGTAGAGTCCCTGCATCGCTTTGCGGTTGCACCGAATTCTGATTGAACCCATCCCAATGGGCATCCGGAGGTAAGCATGAAATTGTTCAAACTCGCCATCATCGTCCTCGTCGCCAGCCTTGGTATTGGCTCAGTGATCGACAGTGCCGAAGCGGCACGCCTGGGCGGCGGCAGAAGCATCGGTGCATCACGCAGCATCACGCAGCGCCAGGCCGTGGCCCCGCAACAGGCAGCCCCGAATGCGGCGGGCGCAGCCGCACAACCTCAGGCCGCGACCGGAAACCGCTGGCTGGGCCCGCTCGCCGGCATTGCCGCCGGACTGGGCCTCGCCTGGCTGTTCAGCCAGGGCGGCATGGGTCCGATGATGCTCGGCCTGCTGGTGGTCGGCGGTGCGATCATGCTCATCATGTACATGGGCCGGCAGCGCATGGCACAAGCCGGCCCGGCCGGCGGACCATTGCGCGCACCGCAGCCCATGCAGTATGCCGGCCTTGGCAACGAAACTGTTGCCGCTCCGCCGCCTTCACAGGTGCCGGCGAATGGCGCGACTGCAGCCTGGGGCAGCGGAGAACCCGCCCCCGTCACGGCATCCATCCCGCCGGGCTTTGACGTGGCCGGTTTCGTGAAACAGGCCAAGCTGAACTTCATCCGCATGCAGGAAGCCAACGATCGTGCTGACTTCGAAACACTGCGTGACCTCACCACCGAAAAGCTCTACGAGCAGCTTTCCGCCGACATCCGTCACCGCACCAGCGGGCAGAGCACGGACGTCGTCACGCTGGACGCAGCATTGCTGGAGGTGGTCACCGAAGCCGACGCGCACTGGGCCAGCCTGCGCTTCTCCGGGCAGATTCGCGAATCGGCCGGCGCAGCCCCGGTGCACTTCACCGAGGTCTGGCACCTGAGCAAGCCCATCGCCGGTGACACCGGCTGGCAGGTGGCGGGTATCGAACAGATATCCTGAGCAGGTCAGTCGAAAAAGGCCGCTCCATTGGGGCGGCCTTTTATTTTTTCAGCCGGCCGGAGTCGAACCCCTGTTCTTTGTGCGTGCGCCATGTTGAAATGACGGCATGTTGAATCGCGCCGGCCTTCATGGCATCCATCATGTACTCGCACAGCACGCCTGGGCGCGGCAGCGTCTCATTCCGCATGCCGGTCGTGTTGTGGAATTCCGCCTGCCGCCGCTGCCCGACCTGCGTCTGACCATCGCCGCGGACGGACAGGTGGCGGAAGCCGGCGGGGAAGCCGTGCCCGACCTTGTCGTCAATATCAAGCCCTCGGCCCTGCCCTACCTCCTGCTCCGCGACGAAACGATCATGCGCGAAATCGAAATTACCGGCTCCGCCGATCTTGCACAGGTGGTGCAGCAATTGTTCCGCGAGCTCGAATGGGATTTCGAGGAAGACCTGTCGCGGGTTTTCGGCGATATTGCGGCCCACCGCATGGCCGGCATGGCCCGCGACCTGATCGGCTGGCAGCGCAACGCAGGCCTGCGCCTGGCGCAGAACTTCGCTGAATACTGGACCGAGGAAGATCCCATGATCGCGCGGCACGAGGACGTGGCCCGGTTCACCCGCGAAGTCGAGCGCACCCGCGACGACACTGAACGCCTGGAAAAACGCATCGAAAAACTGCAGCAGCGCACGCCGGGCTGACCTGGCGCTTCGCCCGCCCGGACGGGCCATCCCTCAGGGTGGGTGCTCACGGCAAATCTGGTACATTGCCCGTCACCTGTTGCTAGTCACCGATTGCCTGTCAACTTCGCCCTTCACCCCACACATTGCGCCGCGGCGGTCCGGATGCCTGCGGTGCGCCTGAAATGAGCTGTCCGTGTCCCGCTTCTTTCGCCTGATCCGCATCTTTTCCGTTGCCTGGCGCTTCGGCCTTGACGAGCTTGCGCTGGCCGCCGGCGGCGGACGCTGGGCCGGCCTCTTGCGGATTTCTCGCGCGCTCGGCGGCAGGGCGCGCACCACCGCGCCGCGCGCCGAGCGCCTGCGCCGCACGCTGGAAACCCTGGGGCCGATCTTCGTCAAGTTCGGCCAGGTGCTTTCCACGCGCCGCGACCTCCTGCCCACCGACATTGCCGATGAACTGGCGAAATTGCAGGACCAGGTGCCGCCGTTTTCCGCGGGCATGGCGCGCATCGAGATCGAACGCGCCTTCGGCCGTCCGGTGGAACAGGTGTTTGCGCAATTTGAAGCCGAGCCGGTGGCCAGCGCCTCCATCGCCCAGGTGCACTTCGCCATCCTCGCTGACGGCACCGAGGCTGCGGTCAAGATCCTGCGCCCCGGAATGGAACCGGTCATCGCGCGCGACCTGGCGCTGCTCGACACCGCCGCCGGACTGATCGAAAAACTGTGGGCCGACGGCAAACGCCTGAAACCGCGCGAGGTCGTCGCCGAATTCGCGCGGCACCTGAACGACGAACTCGACCTGATGCGCGAAGCGGCAAACTCCAGCCAGTTGCGGCGCAACTTCCTCAATTCACCGCTGCTCGTAGTGCCGGAAATCTACTGGGACTACTGCACCACCACCGTCATGACCATGCAACGCATGCACGGCCTGCCGATCAGCCATGTGGATGCACTGCGTGCTGCGGGCGTGGACATCCCGGCGCTGGCGCGCGCCGGCGTGGAGATATTCTTCACCCAGGTGTTCCGCGACGGCTTCTTCCACGCCGACATGCATCCGGGCAACATCCTGGTCGAGTCCTCCGGGCCGAACAAGGGACGCTACGTGGCGCTCGATTTCGGCATCATGGGCACGCTCACCGAGATCGACAAGAATTACCTGGCGCAGAATTTCCTCGCGTTTTTCAAGCGCGACTACAAGCGCGTCGCAGAAGTGCACCTCGAGTCCGGCTGGGTGCCCCCGACCACGCGCGTCGATGAACTGGAAACCGCGATCCGCGCGGTGTGCGAGCCGATTTTCGACCGGCCGCTGCGCGAAATCCGTTTCGGGCATGTGCTGTTGCGCCTGTTCCAGACCTCGCGCCGCTTCGGCGTGGAAATCCAGCCGCAACTGGTCATGCTGCAGAAGACCCTGCTCAACATCGAGGGGCTGGGCCGCGAACTCGACCCCGAACTCGATCTCTGGAAAACCGCCAAGCCCTACCTCGAGCGCTGGATGAATGAGCAACTGGGCTGGCGCGGCTTGATCGACCACCTCAAGCGCGAAGCGCCGCAGTGGGCAACCCTGCTGCCGCAACTGCCACGCCTGGTGCATGAACGGCTGATGCGGGACGACACCGCCGAACTGCGCACCATCCTGCAGCAACTGCTGCACCAGGAGCGTTCACGCAACCGTCTGCTGGCTGCCATCGCGGTGCTGATGATGACCGGGCTGACCGCCTACGCCGCATTGCTGTGGTACTTCTGAACGGTGCCTGACCTGAACGCCGCCTGACGGCGCGGCACGCGCGGCTTTTCCACCGTCGATCGCTCGCTATAATGCGGGCGTCCCCTTCCGGCAAAAGGTCAAAGGCCCGCCATGCTGCTCTGGTTCGTCATCATCTACTGGATCATCTCCATCGGCATCGGCCTTTGGGCTGCACGGCGCGTCAAGACCTCCGCGGACTATGCAGTCGCCGGGCGCAGCCTGCCCTTCTACATCGTCACCGCCACCGTGTTCGCAACCTGGTTCGGCTCGGAAACCGTGCTCGGCATCTCGGCCACGTTTGTCAAGGAAGGCCTGTCGGGCGTTGTCGCCGATCCGTTCGGCTCCTCGATGTGCCTCATCCTGGTCGGCCTGTTTTTCGCGCGCCCGCTGTACCGCATGAAGCTGCTGACCATCGGCGACTATTACCGCAAGCGCTACAACCGCACGATCGAGGTCCTCACCACGCTGTGCATCGTCATCTCCTACCTCGGCTGGGTGGCGGCACAGATCAAGGCGCTCGGCCTGGTGTTCAACGTCGTGTCGCAGGGTTCGATGTCGCAGGAGACCGGCATGATCGTCGGCGCGGCCAGCGTGCTGATCTACACGCTGTTCGGCGGCATGTGGTCGGTGGCCATCACCGACTTCATCCAGATGATCGTGATCCTGGTGGGCATGGTGTACATCGGTGCCGAGGTGAGCGGCATGGTCGGTGGCGTGGGCACGGTCGTCAGCCACGCCGCCGACGCCGGCAAGCTGGCCTTCTTCCCGGCCCTGGAACTGAAGGACGTGCTGTGGTTCACGGCCGCATGGATCACCATGATGCTCGGCTCGATTCCACAGCAGGACGTGTTCCAGCGAGTGGCCTCTTCGAAGAACGAGCAGATCGCCGGCACCGCCTCGGTCACCGGCGGCGTGCTCTACTTCCTGTTCGCCTTTGTCCCCATGTTCCTCGCCTATTCGGCAACGCTGATCGATCCGAAAATGGTGGAAGGGCTGATCGACACCGATTCGCAGCTGATCCTGCCCACGCTGATCATGCAGCACATGCCGGTGTTCGCGCAGGTGATGTTCTTTGGCGCGCTGCTGTCCGCAATCAAGAGCTGCGCCAGCGCGACGCTGCTTGCGCCCTCCGTGACCTTCACCGAAAACATCCTGCGCGGCGCGTTCCGCCACTGGACCGACAAGCAGTTCCTGTTCGCCATGCGCGCCGTGGTGCTGTGCTTCACGGCCATGGTGACGACCTTTGCGCTCAATTCCGACCTGAGCATCTACAAGATGGTGGAGAACGCCTACAAGGTGACGCTGGTGTCCTCCTTCGTGCCGCTGGTATTCGGCCTGTACTGGAGGCGCGCCACCACGCTGGGTGCAATGCTCGCGGTGGTGCTGGGCCTCGCGACCTGGATCAACCTCGAGATCATCAATCCCGAAGGACTCGTGCCGCCGCAGCTGGCGGGCTTTGGCATGAGCCTTGCCGGCATGCTGGTCGGTTCGCTGCTGAAGCGCGAAGCCCCTGCGCATGCGGCGGCTCATCACCATACCGCCACGCACTGAGTTCCACCGGTCGGAGAGCCGGATATATTGTTATCTCTTCTGATGATTAATCATTATTCAAAGCGAACTTGAAAAATGATTATTATCACGATGATCTGCAATTTTCCTGCCGGGCCATGCTGATCGCGCTGCGCGCCGACATCACCACGCTCAGCGTGGATGCCATCGTCAATGCCGCCAATGAATCGCTGCTGGGCGGCGGCGGTGTGGATGGCGCAATACACCGTGCTGCCGGCCCGGCGCTGCTCGATGAGTGCCGCGCGCTCGGTGGATGCCCCACCGGGCAGGCCAGGATCACGCGCGGCCACCGGCTGCCGGCAAAGCATGTGATCCACACCGTCGGCCCGGTATGGCAGGGCGGTGGCCACGGTGAGCCGGAGCTGCTCGCATCCTGCTATCGGGAAAGCCTGCGTCTTGCCCGCGAGCACGACCTTGCCAGCATCGCCTTCCCGGCCATCAGTTGCGGCGTCTATGGCTACCCCATTGAGGCGGCCGCGCGCATTGCGGTCGCGGAATGCCGGCGTTTCATTCGCGAAGGCGGCGCCATCGAGATCACCTTCGCCCTGTTTGGCGGCGATCTGCTGGCCGCCTATGAGGGCCTGCTCGCCGGAGACCCCCTCGCCTGAAGCATTAACGTGGGTTGTGTGCATGGCCGTGCGGCATGCGGGCATGCGAGAATGCCCGCATGTCGATGCGGGAATCCCCCTCCAGCCTGGCACGCTACCTGTTCGCCGCCTATGCACTGCTGGTGATCTATGCCAGCCTGCATCCGTTTTCCGGCTGGAGCGACACCGGCGTGGCACCGTTTGCCTTTCTCACGGCGCCGCTGCCGCGCTACATCACCGGTTTTGACCTGGCCGCCAACGTCATCGGCTACATGCCGCTGGGCTTTCTTGCGGTGCTCGCGCTGTATCCGGTCGCGCGCGGCGCATTGGCGACGGCCCTGGCGCTTTCAGCCGCCTTCCTGCTCAGCCTTTCCATGGAAGCGCTGCAGACCTACCTCCCAACGCGCATTCCCTCCAACGTCGATGTCATCAGCAATGCGCTCGGCGCTCTGGCGGGCGCGTTCATCGCGACGCTCGCCGCGCGCGTGCTGCTGCGCGACGCCGGGCTGCAGGCCCTGCGCTACCGGCTGTTCCAGCCCGGCGGACGAACCGACCTCGGCCTGGTGCTGCTCGGGTTGTGGCTGCTCTCGCAACTCAACCCCGAAACGCTGCTGTTCGGCAATGGCGACCTGCGTGTGCTGTTCCACACAGCGGTGGGAGAACACTATCCCGCCGAGGTGTTCATCCGCACCGAGGCCGCGGTTGCAGCAGCCAATACGCTTGCAGCGGGCCTGCTCGCCACCACGCTGATGCGGCGCGGCCAGGCACCGCGCATGGTCATGCTCGGCCTGATTGCCGCGGCACTGGTGACGCGCAGTTTCGCCTACGGCCTGCTGTTCAGTTCGGAGGACATCCTGTTGTGGGCCACGCCGGGGGCCATCTTCGGCGTGGCCATCGGGGCGCTGACGGCGGTCATTGCCGTGGCATTTCCACAGCCGGCGCGCGTTGCACTGGCGGGAATCGCACTCATGGTGGCAACGGCCATTGTCAACCTTGCCCCGGAAAATCCCTATCTCACCGTATTCCTTGCCGAGTGGCGCCAGGGACATTTCCTCAATTTCACCGGCCTGACACGAGTCGTCTCGGCCCTGTGGCCGTTCGTCGCCATGGCCTGGCTGCTGTCACTGGCCGGTGACCGCCAGCATGCCAGCGGGGGACGCTGACCAGTCCCAGGCACAGCAGGGGGGCTTGCATGGCCGCGTATAATGAAAAGTCAAAAAACACCTTCAGGATTCCGCAATATGAGCCATTTCTCGCACCACGTATTCTTCTGCTGCAACCAGCGCCAGAACGGCGAGGCCTGCTGCAACGCCCATGGCGCCACCGAACTGCGCGACTATGCCAAGAAGAAGGTGAAGGAACTGGGCCTCTCCGGCGAGGGCAAGGTGCGCATCAACATGGCCGGCTGCCTGGACCGCTGCGAGGAAGGCCCGGTAATCGTGGTCTATCCCGAAGAGACCTGGTACACCTACGTTGACAAGGAAGACATCGACGAGATCGTCTCCGAACACCTGCAGCACGGCCGCGTCGTCGAACGGCTGAAGATCTAGCCACATCGCCACGCCGGCCACCACCATGGCTTTTCCGGGCAGGGGCGGCGCCGGGCAGGTACTGATTGCCGGTGCCGCCGGAAACATCGAAACCCTGATTGACGCCCCCGCATCAGGCGCAGCCCCGCGCGGCATCGCACTCACCGCGCATCCCCATCCGCTCTACGGCGGCACACTCGACAACAAGGTGGTGCAGACGCTGGCACGCACCTTCGCCGAACTGGGCTATGTCGCGCTGCGCCCGAATTTCCGCGGCGTCGGGGCCTCTGAAGGCGAGCATGACAAGGGCGAGGGCGAAACCGGCGACATGCTGGCGGTGCTGGCCTACGCAAGGCAGCGCTATGGCGAACTGCCCGTCGTGCTGGCCGGCTTCTCGTTCGGCGCCTATGTGCAGGTGCGCGTCGCACATCAACTCACCGCGCAGGGCTTGCCGCCGGAACGCATGGTGCTGGTCGGCCTCGCCGTGGGCCGCGTCACCTCGGACCGCAATTACGATACTGGCGGCGTCCCCGCCGACACCATCCTGATCCATGGCGAGCGTGACGAGACCGTACCGCTTGCCAACGTGGCCGCATGGGCAAAGACGCAGCACATCGAAGTCAACATCATTCCCGAAGCGGACCATTTCTTCCATCGCAAACTGGCCGAGATCAAGTCCATCATTAAAAGCCAGTGGCATTGAAAGCATGCCTCTGGATATCGGTGCTGCGCCAGGTTTGCACAACGGCAGTACCTTTACGAAGGCAATTGCTGGAATAATCCGGTTTGCTTCCTGCTCCAAATTCGTCATTCCCGCGAAAGCGGGAATCCAGCGACGTTCATGCCAAAGCCCCTGGATTCCCGCTTTCGCGGGAATGACAGCAAATTAATTCAGTCAATCGGATGGCATAACCACCATGCTCTGGGTCAAAGCTTTCCATATCATCTTCATGGTCACCTGGTTCGCCGGCCTCTTCTACCTGCCGCGGCTGTTCGTGTATCACGCCATGAGCGACGCGGCCACGGACAAGGCCGGCATCGAGCGTTTCAAGATCATGGAACGCAAGCTGTATTACGGCATCATGGCGCCGGGTGCAGCGCTCACGATCACTTTCGGCCTGTGGCTGTGGCTGGGCTGGCTGCAGGGCGCGCTCGGCAGCTGGTTCCATGCCAAGCTTGCGCTGGTGGCGCTGCTGGTCGCCTATCACCTGTGGTGCGGCAAACTGCTGGCGGATTTCCGCAACGACCGCAATACCCGCAGCCATGTCTGGCTGCGCTGGTTCAATGAAATCCCCGTGCTGTTCCTGTTGGCGATTGTCATTCTCGTGATCGTCCGGCCGTTCTGACCAGAGCCGCTTCTGGTCGCGCAGGACAAGTGCTAAGCTGGAGGCAGATGCATTCCAGGGGGCACCATGGCACTCGAGAACATCACCCTTAGGCTGGCACAGGCTTCCGATGCGCGGCGCATTGCATTCATGTCGCGCGACCTGATCGAGGCCGGCCTGGGCTGGAGCTGGAACCCGGAGCGGGTCATGCAGGCACTGCGACAGCGCGACACGCTGACGCTGGTGGCCTGCGACCGGGATCGCGGCGGCGAACCCATCGTCGCATTCGCCATCATGCAGTTCGGCGACGAGCACGCCCACCTTGCGCTGCTGGCGGTGCAACCGAGAAGCCGCCGCCAGGGACTGGGCCGGCGCATGCTGGAATGGCTGGTCGAATCCGCCTGCACCGCCGGCATTGCCGCCATCCACCTGGAATTGCGCGCCTCCAACCAGGCGGCACGGCGCTTCTACCATGCCCTCGGATTCAATGAGACGGCCTATATTCCCGGCTACTACCGCGGACGGGAAATGGCCTTGCGCATGCTGCGCGAACTGCGCAGGCCCGGCATCGCCGATGTGCATTGGCAATTGCCGGCTCCGCCGGCAGACTAAAACTGCGGCTGGCTCCACTGGCTGAATAATCAGCCGGCTTGGCAGATCAGCGCCGGCTGCCTTTCAGCATCGCGGCGAGCACCGCGTCGGACACATCTGCCTTGGTCTTGCGGAACAGCAGCCACAGGATGGCGCCGTTGGCGAGCACGAACATCACTTCCAGGTAGAGCAGTTGGGTGACGATGGTGCGCGCGCCATGTTCTCCGAAAATGAAATAAAAGCCGTCAAAACTCGGCAGAGCGGCGCGCGTCACGGCATAGAAGTTCTCCATCGGCGGAAACAGCAGCACCAGCAGCAGGTTGATGCCCACACCGATCAGCACGATGCGCTGCCAGTCCACCGATTTCTTCCCACTGCCTTCCGCTTCGGAGCGGCCCTTGAGCAGCAGCCAGGCAATCGCGGCATTCAGCAGGATCACCAGGAACTCCAGCTGCAGGAAAGTCGAATTCACCTGCAGATTGGAGCCCTGCTGGGAAAACATGAAATGAAAGCCATCGAAGGTCGGCACATTGTTGCGCGTGGCGGAGATGTAGTCATAGGGCGGAAACAGCCATACCAGCGCCAGATTCACCGCCGCAGCAATCAGCGTGATCCATTGATATTTGTTCATTTTTTGTCGTTTTCCCTGTCTTTGGGCGGCGCTCTTGATCGGCTTGGCCCAGCAGACGCTATTTAATCCTATCGCCGCTGAAAGAGATAGAGCAGCCCCTCCACGCCCTGGCGGATGAAAACCGCCTCCCTCGCGAGCAACCCGAAACCACCGTGCGCCCCGAGGCGTTCCACATAGGCGGGCGATTGTGCATAGCGGCCCGACGACAGCAGGCGATAGCCGTCCCCCTCACAGCTCTCCACGGAAAATGCAAAGCCCCCGCCCGGACGCAGGCAGCGCTGCACCTCCCGGAATATGGCTTCGAGCTCGCCCAGATAAATGAAAACATCCGCCGCGATCACGCAATCCGCAGTGCCGGTGCCGGCCGCCGCCAGCCACGCGGTGATGTCAGCCTGATGCAAGGCGGCATATCGACCCTTGCGACGCGCCGCCTCGAGCATCCGGCCCGACAGGTCCACGCCGACCAGGGAACGCGCCGTGGAACCCAGCGCATCACCCACGAGGCCGGTGCCGCAGCCAAGGTCCAGCACATCCATCGCCGCTCCTGCGCAATCCGCGGAATGCCGGTGCAGCAACTCCACCAGTTGCGCGGGAACGCGATAGCCGAGATCGTCCTGCAGATGGCGATCGAAATCGCCGGCAAAGGCATCGAAGGTCTCGCGCACGTAGGCCTCCGGAGCCCGTGCGCTCGCAGTGTCCGATGGGGTAGTGGTAGCCGCATCGCGCAAATGACCGAACAGACCGGCATCGCCGCCCTGCGCCAGCGCTGCGTCATACACGTCGCGGGCTTCGGCATGCCGTCCGGCGGACTGCAGCAGGCGGCCGAGATTCACATGGGGCTGCGTCAATGCGGGCCGCGCGCGCAGCGCCTGCCGGTACCAGTCCTCGGCCTCGCCCGATGATCCGCGCATCTGGCAGACCGCGCCCAGGTTGTTCATGGCCTCGGCGTGCCGAGGGGAAAGTCGCAGCACTTCACGGTAATGCGCCATCGCGGCATCCCAGTGGCCCTGTTCCTTGCAGGCATTGCCGAGCTTGTAGCGTGCCTCCACATGCGCCGGCGACACCGCCAGCACCTGCTCGAACAGCGGGACCGCGGCGGCCAGATCGTTCTGATCGTAGGCCGCGAGCGCGTGCCGGTAGAGCACATCGACCGTGTCCGAGCTCGGGTCTGAGGCCGGGTCGCTCATGGTAGTCTCGGGCCCTCGATGAATACGCCACTGCACATTGCAGCGATGATCCGGCAATCGCCATGAACCCGCAACCCACGCTTTCCTTTTTTGCCCCCTGTCCGCGCGGCGTCGAGGCCCTTCTCGTTGAAGAGCTGAAGCGCATCGGCGGCGGCAATATCGCCAATGTCACGATGGCCCCTGGCGGCGCAGCCTTCACCGGCGACATGGAAACCTGCTGGCGCGCGAACCTCGAATCGCGGCTGGCCTCGCGCATCCTGATGCGCCTTGCCCATGTGCCCTACAAGACCGAACGCGAAATCTATGCGGCAACCTTTGCCATCGACTGGCCGTCGCTGTTCGCGGTCACGCAGTCCATCCGCGTCGATGTGAATGCGATCCGCTGCCCGCTGAGAAGCCTGGACTTCGTCACGCTGCGCATCAAGGATGCCGTGTGCGACCTGTTTCGCACCAAACTGGACAAGCGGCCCGACGTGGACACGCGCGAACCCGATGTGCGCATCCACGGCTTTCTTGACGCCACGCATTTCACGCTCTACCTCGACACCTCCGGGGAGCCGCTGTACAAGCGCGGCTGGCGCAGCGACGTCGGCGAGGCACCGCTGAAGGAAAACCTCGCCGCCGCCATGATCCTGCTCTCCGGCTGGGACGGCAGGGAACCGTTCTACGATCCGATGTGCGGCAGCGGCACGCTGCTGATCGAGGCCGCGCTGATTGCGCTCGGCATACCGCCGGGCTTTGCGCGCCAATTCGGTTTCGAGAAACTCGCCGGCCATGATGCGGCCGGCTGGGCTGGCGTGCGGCAATCGGTGCTCGATCACGCGCAGGCACCGCATCCGCTGGACATCTACGGCAGCGACCTGTCCCCCCGCGAAGTGGAGCGTACACGCGAGAACCTGGAAGCCGCCGGCCTGCTGGGTGCAGTGGTGGTCGCGCCGGGCGACATCCTCGAGGTGCCTTCGCCTGCCGCATCCGGCGTCATGGTGACGAATCCGCCCTACGGCGTGCGCCTCGGCGATACCTCCGAACTCGCGGAGTTCTATCCGAAACTGGGCAACGCGCTGAAGGCGCGATTTGCGGGCTGGCGCTGCTACTTCCTGTCAGCCGATCCGGACTTCGTAAAACTGATCCGCCTGTCGGCCTCGAAGCGCACGCCGCTGTTCAACGGCCCGCTGGAATGCCGGCTGTACGAATACAAGATGCAGGAAGGCAGCGCGCGCAAGCGGCCGCCGCAACCTCAGGTCTAAATACTGTCATCCCCGCGCAGACGGCCTGCGCAATCTCCGGCCCAGGCACTGTCATTCCCGCGAAGGCGGCCTGCGCAACTTCCGGTCTACGTACCGTCATTCCCGCGAAGGCGGCCTGCGCAACTTCCAGTCTACGTACCGTCATTCCCGCGAAGGCGGGAATCCAGGGTCTTTTGAATGAACGTCACTGGATTCCCGCCTTCGCGGGAATGACGGCATGACGACTCAGGTTTTGCGTTCTTTCCCACTTGTGCGGGGATGACGGCATAAATGAGTTGGTAAACCCGGAACTCATCCCCTCCCCGGCGTCTCCAGTATCGCCATCGTGCAGCGTGAAATGCAGCTCAGCCTGCCCTCGGCATTCGTGATGCGGATGTCCCACACCTGCGTGGTCTTGCCGATGTGGATCGGCCGGCCGACGCCTGTCACGAAACCATCCTTCGCCGGCGCCAGGTGATTGGCGTTGATTTCCAGGCCGACGCCGCGATACTTCGTGCGATCGATGCTGCGCCCCGCGCCCACCGAGGCGATGGTTTCGGCGAGCACCACGTTTGCACCGCCATGCAGGATGCCGAAGGGCTGCCGGGTACGGTCGTCCACCGGCATGGTGGCGATGAGGTAATCGTCGCCGATTTCCGTGAACTCCATGCCCAGCGCCGTGCCGATGCCCATTTTCGTACGCTCATTGAGTTCCTCGAGCGTGAAGGGTTTGAACCAGATCGCCATTGCCATTCCTGTCGGTTGAATTGCCATCAGCACTCAGTAGGGCGTGCCGTCCTTGTGCGTGAACTGCCACTTGCCGTCGGCACCGAACACGGCGCAGAGGTCGTCATCAGGATAGGTGCCCGCATCACCCGCGGATCGATCGCCGACCTCCAGATAGACCACATCCTGCCCGGTGCGATTGACCAGATGGTGCGCGTCACCCGTGCCGGACTTGAACCCGCTGCACATGCCCGGCGAGAGCAGTGTTTCGCCGGCGTCGGTAATCAGCGTCGGCGTGCCCTCGAGGATGTAGATGAATTCGTCCTGGCGCGAATGTGCATGGCGCAGGGCCGAGATGGCACCCGGTGGCAGGCGCGTCAGGTTGACGCCGAAATTCGCCAGGCCGAACAGGTCACCGAGCGGCCGCTTCTGCCGGCCGGCCATGCGCGAAAAAAAAGGCTCCGGGTAATTCGACGGCTTGGTGCGCAGCGGCGCATCAGCCGCAACAATGGCCGCAGCGATGGCAGCCCCAGGTTTGTTTTCAGCAGTCATGGTTTCCTCATCGTCAGTCAGGATAACAAGCAGCTAATCGCGCGCCAGTTCCCCGGCATCGTCGCGCACATAACGTTCCCGCAGTTCCACTGGTCTGGTTGGATGGCCCGGCTTCCTGCGCAGGGCCAGGTTGAGCGTCTCCACGCCCACCGAGAAGGCCATGGCGAAGTAGATGTAGCCCTTGGGCACATGGTGCCCGAAGCCATCCGCCACCAGCATCAGGCCGATCGCGAACAGGAAGGCCAGCGCCAGCATTTTCACGGTCGGATGGCTGGACACGAAGCGGCCGATCCCGCCGGCGAACAGCATCATCAGCCCGACCGACAGCACCACGGCGGCGACCATCACCGCGATCTCGTTCACCATGCCCACGGCGGTGATGATGGAATCCAGCGAGAACACGATGTCGATCAGGATGATCTGCACGATGATCGCGGAGAACGTGGCGCGCACCGTCGATGACGCCTCACCCTCCTCGCCTTCCAGCAGCTGGTGGATTTCGCGGGTGCTCTTCCAGATGAGGAACAGGCCGCCTGCGATCAGGATCAGGTCGCGGCCGGAAATCTCCCGGCCGATGACGCTGAACAGCGGCGCGGTCAGGCCCACCAGCCAGGACAGCACAAACAGCAGGCCGATGCGCATGAACATGGCGAGGAACAGGCCCAGCCGGCGCGCCGTTTCACGCTGCGCCACCGGCAGCTTGTCCACCAGGATGGAGATGAAAATGACGTTGTCGATGCCGAGCACCAGCTCGAGCACGGTCAGTGTCAGAAGTGCGAGCCAGACTTGCGGATCAGTCAGCAACTCGAGCATGTCAGTCCGAAGTTACTGAAGGTTACTTCTTTGCGTCCTTGGCGACGTCCTGGATCTTCTCGCCGGCCTTCTCGATCTGCTGGCCGGTCTTCTCCACCACCTGATCAACGACCTTGCCGGCCCGCTCCGCCGGACCTTCCTTCTTTTGGCAACCGGCCAGCGCGCCCAGCAGGGCCGCCGCCAGAGCCATCATCACCGCATGTCTGGATGGATTATTCATGGGTCACGCGCAGGGTTCATTGCCGGAACCGGCCTTCTTCGGATCCGGATGGATGTTGTCCACCCAGCTCACTTCCTCGGGCTTCTCGACCATGGGGATGTCGAGGTTCACGACCACCGGCTCCTGGCCGCTGCGCACCAGCACGCAGGACAGCGGCTCGTTGTCGTTGGCATTGATCTCCTGGTGCGGCACATAGGGCGGCACGTAGATGAAATCGCCGGGACCGGCCTCTGCGGTGAACTCGAGCTGGTCGCCCCAGCGCATGCGCGCCTTGCCGCTGACGATGTAGATCACGCTCTCCACCGGACCGTGGTGGTGGGCGCCGGTCTTGGCCTTGGGATGGATGACCACCGTGCCGGCCCAGAGCTTTTCCGCGCCCATCTTGGCGTTCGTGATCGCCGCTGCGCGATTCATGCCGGGCGTCTGCGCCGTGTTGATGTCCAGTTCGTTGGCATGCACGACACGCACGCCGTGATGTTTCCAGGCCGGTTCGTCGTGATTGTGATCGTGGTGATCGTGGTCGTGTCCGTTGCTCATCAAGCCCCCGTCGAATCAAAGGTTCACGCCACATTGGCGCATCGAATGACATTGTAACCGTGACGGCGCCGTTCACACGGCAAGGCACCGGGGCCGGGGATTTATTATTATCAATTCTGGTAAATCAGTCTTTATTTCATGGGATTTTACAAAACAATTGTTATTTGTAATATGGCGCGGGCTCGATTCCGGATATTCGTCGAAGGTGCCTGTCCACCCGCCGCCGCAAGGCAGTCGGGCGCCATTGGAGTCAGGCAGCATTTCCAGACCGCCTCCGTTGCCGCCCTGCCTCAAATGCCGCTCACTCCGGTTTGATGTTCTTGTCCCGGATCACCTTGCCCCAGCGCACGGTCTCGTCCTTGAGTTGAGCCAGCGCCTCCTCGGGCGTGCTGCCCACGAGGTCCACGCCCTGGGCGGCAAAGCTGCTGACGACGTCGGGCATGCGCAGGATCTTGACGACGCCGGTGTTGAGCTGCGCGACGATGGGCTTGGGCGTTGCCGCAGTCACGGCGATGTTCCACCATCCCGAGGCCTCGTATCCTGCACAGCAGGATTCGGCAACGGTCGGCAGGTCGGGGGCCGCGCCCGTGCGCTTTCTGCTCGATACGGCGAGCGCCCGCAGCTTGCCGCTCTTGAGATGCCCTCCCACCGCCGTAATGGTCGCAAGGGTCAGGGTGATCTGGCCGCCCAGCACATCGACGATGGCCGGTGCGGCGCCCTTGTACGGAACGTGTGTGAGTTCGATGCCCGCCATGGCATTCAGCAGCTCCGTGGCGAGATGAGAACCCCCGCCCGTGCCGGATGAACCATAGTTCAACTGTCCGGGCTTCGACTTGGCCAATGCAATGAATTCCTTCATGGTCTTGGCCGGCAGCGCCGGGTTCACCACCAGCACAAAAGGCGCGGCCCCCACCAGCGTGACATGCGTCAGGTCGGTCTGCGCGTCGTAGGGCAGCTTCTCGAACAGCGCAGGGTTGATGGCGTGCGCAACCGATACCAGCAGGAGCGTGTACCCGTCCGGCGCCCCGCGCACCACCAGTTCGGTGCCGACGATGGTGCCGCCGCCGGGACGGTTGTCGGTGATCAGTGTCTGGCCGAACACCTCCGGGAATTTCTGGCTGATGGCGCGGGCCACGTAATCATTGATCGCCCCCGGCGCAAACGGCACGATGATGCGCACCGGCTTGGACGGATAGGACTGGGCCAGGACAGAACCGCTCAACAGCATCGACAACAGGAACAGGCATGCTCTAAACATGATCCCTCCTTTTTATGATTGAAGTAATTCCTAATGCGCCAGCGCTTCGCGCAACACACTGCCATCGATGAGTTTCGCCAGGGTTGCGCGATCACGAGGCGCGCGTTTCTGTATTCCCGCCAGCCACGGCTCCTGCCGGACAAAAATATCCAGCGTATCCGCTGCCAGAGTGCCCGGGTAGTTGAAGCGCGGCCATGCGCCGCTGACGGTGTCGATGTCGAGCTGTGCCGTCTCTGCGACGAGCTTCCAGCCGGATTGCGGATCGTCTTTCAGGCGTTTGGCGGCGGTGACCAATGCGCGGACGAAAGCGACGATGCGCGGACGCATCACCGGATCGTCGAGGTTGGCCTGCGTGGTGGAAAGATTGAATTTCTCGGTATACACCGCGGGATCGTAAAGCTCGATGGCGTTGGCGCCCAGCGCGACTTTCGCGCGCTCTGCTTGCGGCTCCCACAGCGCGACGGCATCGATCTCGCCCTTGCGCAAGGCATCGGGCACCAGGGTGAGCGGCCTGTCGGTATGCGCCTCGAACGGCACGCTCGTAACGTCCGCGGACGTCAGGCCTGCGGAACGCAGCATGCAGTCGAGAAAATACGCGGCCGAAGAATTGAGCTGGGTGGCGATGCGCTTGCCGCGAAGGTCGGCGAGCGTTGCGATGCCCGCCGGGCGGCGCGCGATGATGCGGTAGGGACATTCGGCGACGGTGAAGATGACGCGCAGATCGGGGCCGGCCGCGGAGCCGAGCAGCGTCTGCGTTTCGGAATTCGTCGCGATGTCGGCCCGGCCGACGGAGGTGAGGCTGGCCAGAGCGCTCGCCTTGCCCCACAGCGCCATTACGCTGCCGTGCTCGACCAGCGCCTTGCCGGCGTAGATGTCCTTGGCGGCGACCAGCACCGGAGCCATTTCCAGCAGCGAAGTATTGCCAAAGACGCGCAGCGTGTCGGCGGGATCTTCGTTCGAGGGCTTCATGCGGACACCATGATGGTCGAAGGCGGCAACTTTACACGCTTCGGCCGGTTCGGGTTGGGCAGCCGGCCCGCGTGCCTTCAAGCTGACGGCCGCCGTGACAACCGACTCTGCATCCGATGCACCGCTCGTCGATAAGGGAATGCAATTTAACGTGCAAGCCCACACGACACCGACAGCGTGCCGCGTTGGAGGAAGTCGCGGTGGGGCGGGAGGTTAGTCCTTGCGCGCCAGCCTCAGCACATAGCCGCCGGATTTCTCGTCGCGCTCAATGACGATGAGTTTCTTCTTGGCGGCTTCTTCGAGCAGGTCGGAGAAGGCGCGATAGCCGTAGTAGGACTCGTTAAAGTTCGGCCGGCGGCGCTTCAGGGCCTGCTTCACCATCGAGCCCCAGATCTTCTCGTCCTCGCCGCGCTCGGCGTGCAGCGCCTCGATGGTCTCCAGCACCAGGTCCATGGCCTCCTGCTTTTTGTCCTCGCCGGAGGCGGCTTCCTTGGATTCGCCGGCCACCACGGGCCGCGCGTCCTTGCGCTTCTTTGCAGCGCGGCGCTTGGCTTCGTCTTCGCGCGCCAGGTCATCGTAATAGATGAATTCGTCGCAATTGGCGATCAAGAGGTCGGAGGTGGAGTTCTTCACCCCCACGCCGATCACCACCTTGTTGTTCTCGCGCAGCTTGGACACCAGCGGCGAGAAGTCCGAATCGCCGCTTATGATGACAAAGGTGTCCACATGCGCCTTGGTGTAGCAGAGGTCGAGCGCATCGACCACCATGCGGATGTCGGCGGAATTCTTGCCCGACTGGCGCACATGCGGGATTTCGATCAGCTCGAAGGAGGCGCCATGCATGTCGGCCTTGAACTCCTTGTAGCGCTCCCAGTCGCAGTAGGCCTTCTTGACGACGATGCTGCCCTTCAGCAGCAGGCGCTCGAGCACCTTGCTGATGTCGAACTTGGCGTATTTGGCGTCGCGTACGCCGAGGGCGACGTTCTCGAAGTCGCAGAACAGCGCCATGCTGCGGGTTTCCTGGGGGGCGGCCATGGTGGTTTCCTGATGTTGCTGTGAATGCGGTTCATGCTAACAGAACCATACCCATCCCTGACGAGTCCGCCGAAAAGCGGATTCCGTTCATGGTTCGACAAGCTCACCACGAACGGAACGCGTTTGTTCAAACGCAGGCCGCTCTAGGAACGCGAAGCAGCCGCCAGCAGCCGGTCGAGCGCGTTGGCGAAGGCCTGGCGATCGGCCATGCTGAACGGTGGCGGGCCGCCGGTCTGGACGCCGCCCGAACGCAATTCATCCATGAAGCTGCGCATCGACAGACGCTCGCGGATGTTGTCGGCGGTGTAACGCTCGCCGTGCGGCGTGATGACGAGGCCACCCTTGTCCAGCACGCTGGCTGCAAGCGGAATGTCCGCGGTCACCACCACGTCGCCGGCTTCGACGCGCGCCACGATTTCGTTGTCGGCCACGTCGAATCCATCGGGCACCTGCAGGGCATGTATCCACGGCGAGGGCGGCGTGCGCAGCATCTGGTTCGCGACCAGCGTGGTGCGGATCTGCAGGCGATCGGCGGCACGGAACAGGATTTCCTTGATCACGCCGGGGCAGGCGTCGGCATCGACCCAGATGTTCACCTCAGAAATCCTCATTGAACAAAAGCTTCCAGGCCGCCTTGTAGGCCACGATCTCGCGGGCCTCCGGCGGCAGCGCATCGAGGAAGCGGCGCAGTGTCGCGGTCCACTCGGACAGGCGGTCCATGCGGTCACCGCCGATGTCGAGCGCGGCAACGAAGCGCCACGGGTGGTCCCTGATCAGTTGCGCCCATTCGGCCTGGATGCCGCCGTGTTCACGATCCCAGATGCGGGCGTGGTATTCGCCGCGCGGCCCGTAGGTGCTGTCCGGGCCGCCAAAGGCGGTGTCGAAATACAGGTTGGGATAGGTCTCGATCAGCCGGCGCACATACGCTGCGTTGTAACGGGTGGCCTTTGCCTGGAAGCGGATCTGCGCGACATGGCACCAGATCACCTTCACGTCGGGATACTGCCTGAGCATGCCTTCCAGCGGATCAAGCAGCGCGTCTTCGATCTCGTAATGGATTTCGAAAGGGCGTCCGGTTTTGCGGGCTGCCTGGAACAGCCGGTGGCCCACAGCGCCATCGATGGGCACATCCACGTCACGGTCCTGGCCACTGCGGCGCAATTCGCGCGGCGAGGGATAGTGCCGGATCTCGAACTCGCCCATGATCGGATGGCCCTCCTGCAGCAGGCGGGTCTCGTTGTCTTCGAGCATGGCCTGTGGCGTATCCAGCCACGCCGCCTGCTCGCCGGCCTGTCCGGCGGGAATGTATCGCGAGGGATCGATGGCGATGAGGCGGCGCGTGGATTCGGACCATTTGCCCTGCGCCTGTGCGGAAAAAACCGTGAGCGCGACACCCTGCTCGTCCATGTCCTGCGAATAGCGGGCGGGGTCGAATCGTCCTGCGGGGAAGCTCGATTCAATATCCAGGATGGGCAGCCTCCCCGATGCAGCCACGGCCCGTATGCGCTGGCGCCAGCCGGCCTTCAGTGTCTCCAGGTCAAAGGGCACCGCTGCCAATGAGCCGTCGCGCAGGCTGGACGCTGCAGGCAGGGGCGCGAAGCCGGCGTTTTTTTCTGCAGGGAATGCCGCCACGGCAAACAAGGCCGAACACAGCAGCGCGATGCTGCGCAAGGACAAGCGTGGAAGGAGAGCCAACGTCACGCCACCCCGGCAAGGCCTCAAGGTCTGCCGCGACGTCCTCGGGCCGCGCCTTGGGTTCATGGCGCCGGATCAGCCGGCCATCGCGGCCGACCGGGAATTTTGCAAAATTCCATTCGATGTCCTCGGAGCCCGATGCGCCGCCGGCTTCCTTTTTCAGCCACTGATAGAGCGGATGTGCGCCTGCACCGTTGACTTCAATTTTTTCGAACATCGGAAACGTGACGCCGTAGTTCTTTTCACAGAACTCGCCGATCTGCTCCGCGCTGCCGGGTTCCTGCGCGCCGAACTGGTTGCACGGGAATCCGAGCACGACAAGACCCTTGCCGCTGAAGTTGCGGTGCAGTGTCTCAAGGCCGGCGTACTGCGGCGTGAGTCCGCAACGGCTGGCGGTGTTCACCACCAGCACCACCTTGCCCTTGTAGACGGACAAATCCGTTTTCCTGCCGGCCAGCGTGTTGGCGGAGAACTCATGCAGCGTGGTCATGCGATGTTTCCTTTCCTGCAACGAACGGCCGGGGATTGATTCCGTTCGTGGTGAGCCTGTCGAACCCTGAGCGGAATCAATTCCTTCAAATCCTCCTAGGCCTTGCGGCTCAGGGTGTGATGTTCGCTCACTTCCAGTTCGGTCATGGCATCGATGATGGCACGGTAGATCTTTTCCATGGCCGCCGGGCTGGCGCCGGCATCACGCGCCTGTGCGGTGACAAAACCGATGATCTGCTCGACGCGCGCCGGGACCACGACGGCCTCGGCGGACTTCTTGAATCGCGCCGCCTGCCGGACATAGCCCTCGCGCTCGGCCAGCAGCGGCACGATCAGCTTGTCGAGGCGATCGATGTTGATGCGCACTTCATTCAATGACTCGCAGGGCTTCAGGGGTTTGGCAGGTTGCATGGCAAAAACTCGGAGGTTGGAGATTGAAATGTTTTATATCACGGTTGCAGGCGCACGCCGGACACGGTGCTCAGCGCGCAACATGCCGGACGGTGGTCACGGCGATGAAAATCTCGCGCATGAACATCAGCAGGCTGCCGATCAGCGCCATCATCGCGCCGATGAACAGCACGCCCAGCATCTTGGACAGGTTCATGGCGAGGAAGGCATCGATGAAGGCCACCGCGATCAGCATGCAGATGCAGAGGGCACACAGCACCGCCAGCACGATGGCGGCATAGATCAGCTTGACGCGCCGCTCGATGATCTGCAGTTCAGCCTCGATCGCCGCACGCTCCACTGCCCGGGCCTCGGCAAGGATGTCGGGAAAGAGCTTTTCCAGGACACGTGCCCGATCCACGGCGCGCCCCAGGCGGTTCGTCAGCACGGCGAGCAGCGTGCCCACCGCGGTGAGCAGGAACACCGGCGCGACGGCGAGCTGGATGACATGCGTGATGTCGTCCACGCGGTTCAGTGTCAGCAGGTGATCGGGCAGCGTTGGCGCGGGAATGGCCATGGATTACAGCGCGAGGCTGCCTTGTGGATCGGGGATTGCTGGCATTGCAGTATCCGGCACCCATTCCAGCATCGCACCTGCGGCGATGCTGCCGCCGGTGATGACCTCGGCAAACGCGCCGCCACCCCAGTCTGCATACATGGCCGCAGTCAGGCCGGGCAGCGCTTCATCCATGCGTTCGCAGGGCTTGGTTTCCCCGAGGATGCGCAGGCAGCAATCGCCGGTGGCCGACCGGATCGCCAGCACCCGGCCGCGCGTGCGCACCAGGCCAGGCTCGCCCTGAACGCGCAGGCCGCTCACCACCAGGTTCGCGCGGCGCGCGGACGCGGGCAATGCGCCTCCGAGTTTTTGCATCAGCGCATCCCAGACCTCGCGCTCGATCAGCGTGACCTGGCGTTTGCCGCCCTGGTTGGCATTGCCGGCAATGCCGCGCGCGACCACGAGCTCAGCGGTGGCTGCAGCATCCATCACGCCGCGATGCGCGCGCTTGATCCAGATCTGCTCAAGCCTTGGCAGGGAATTGACCATGATTACAATTTTTTCCTTGATGCGCTTGAATCAGTGGCCTGTTTCAGAATTCGATAATAAAGAACCCGGGTGTTTTAAGCCCCACGCGATGAAGCGCCAATTCGCTTCCATCGCGTGGATGTAATCCGGCACCGAAGGTGCCCGGAATTACACGATGTTGAGGTGATCGATGCCCGCAGTGATGTCCTTGTTCTTGGACTCCTTGGAATGCAGCTTGATCATCAGTCGCAGGTCGTTCACCGAGTCGGCGTTGCGCAGCGCGTCTTCGTAACCGATGCGCCCTTCCTCATACAGGTCGAACAGCGCCTGGTCAAAGGTCTGCATGCCCAGTTCGCGCGACTTCTTCATGATTTCCTTGATCTCGTGCACGTCGCCCTTGAAGATCAGGTCGGCGATCAGCGGCGAGTTCAGCATGATTTCCACCGCGGCGGCGCGGCCCTTGCCCTCCTTCAGCGGAATCAGCCGCTGGGCGACCAGCGCGCGCAGGTTCAGCGACAGGTCCATCAGCAACTGGGCGCGGCGCTCTTCCGGGAAGAAGTTGATGATCCGGTCCAGCGCCTGGTTGGCGCTGTTGGCGTGCAGCGTGCCGAGCGCCAGGTGGCCGGTTTCGGCGAAGGCCACGGCGTGTTCCATCGTTTCCTTGGAACGGATTTCGCCGATCAGGATCACATCGGGCGCCTGGCGCAGTGTGTTGTGCAGGGCGTTTTCCCAGGAGTCGGTGTCCACGCCCACTTCACGCTGCGTGATCAGGCTCTTGATGTGCGGGTGGGTGTATTCGATCGGATCCTCGATCGTGATGATGTGGCCGTAGTGGTTTTCGTTGCGGTAGCCGATCATGGCCGCGAGCGTGGTCGATTTTCCCGAGCCTGTGCCACCCACCATGATGACCAGGCCGCGCTTGGTCATGATCACGTCCTTCAGAACCGGCGGAATCCTGAGCTCGTCGAATTTCGGGATGCTGGTGGTGATCACGCGCAGCACCAGTCCGACATTGCCCTGCTGCACGAATGCGTTGACGCGGAAGCGCCCGATGCCGCCCGGCGCAATCGCGAAGTTGCACTCCTTGGTGGCTTCAAACGAAGCGGCCTGCTTGTCGTTCATGATGGAGCGCGACAAGTCGGCGGTGTGTTGCGCGGTGAGCGGCTGGTTCGACACCGGCGTCATCTTGCCGTCGATCTTCATGGCCGGCGGGAAGCCCACGGTGATGAACAGGTCCGACCCCTTTTTCGAGATCAGCAGCCGCAGCAGGTCGTACATGAATTTTGTTGCCTGTTCGCGTTCCATCGTATGCCTCGTATTCTGAAAAGTGGCGGTTCTGCCGGTCCGGCAAGTGCTACTTGAAGTTGTCCTTGTTCGCTGCCTTGGAGCGTGCCTCGTCCATCGACACCACATTGCGCTGCACCAGCGCCTGCAGGTTCTGGTCCAGGGTCTGCATGCCGAACTGCTGGCCGGTCTGGATCGCCGAGTACATCTGTGCGATCTTGTTTTCGCGGATCAGGTTGTTGATGGCCGGCGTGCCGATCATGATTTCATGCGCTGCGACGCGACCGTTGCCGTCCTTGGTCCTGAGCAGCGTCTGCGCAATGATGGCTTTCAGCGACGTCGAGATCATGGCGCGGATCATGTCCTTTTCCGCCGCCGGGAACACGTCGACGATACGGTCGATGGTCTTTGCGGCGGACGAGGTATGCAGCGTGCCGAACACCAGGTGGCCGGTTTCCGCGCCGGACAGCGCCAGGCGGATGGTTTCCAGGTCGCGCATTTCGCCGACCAGAATCACATCCGGGTCTTCGCGCAGCGCGGAACGCAGCGCGTTGTTGAACGACAGCGTGTGCGGGCCGACCTCGCGCTGGTTGATCAGGCACTTCTTGGACTCATGCACGAATTCGATCGGGTCCTCGATCGTGAGGATGTGGCCTTCCTCGGTTTCATTCTTGTGGTTCACCATGGCTGCGAGGGTCGTGGATTTGCCCGAGCCCGTCGGGCCGGTCACCAGCACCACGCCGCGCGGCTGGTCGGCGATCTGCTCGAAAATCTTTGGCGCCTTCAAATCCTCCAGCGAGAGGATCTTGGAGGGAATGGTCCGCATCACCGCGGCCGCGCCGCGGTTCTGCACGAAGGCATTGACCCGGAAACGCGCCAGGCCGGGAATCGCAAACGAGAAGTCGCACTCGAGGTTCTCTTCGTAGAACTTGCGCTGACCGTCGTTCATGATGTCGTAGATCATCCCGTGCACGTCCTTGTGGTCCATGGGCGGCAGGTTGATGCGCTTGATGTTGCCGTGCACCCGGATCATGGGCGGCACGCCTGCGGACAAATGCAGGTCAGAGGCTTTGTTCTTGACGACGAAGGCCAGAAGTTCGGAGATATCCATATATAATCGTTGCGCTTCCCTGAAGATTGGCCACAGCGTGCCGATTGCCCGCTGCCCGGTACCGGACCCCGTACCGGGTTCCGCGTTGAATTCTTGAATGCCCTGACTCTAACGCCTGCCTGACTTTAACGTCTTGTTATGTCTTGATTATGGCAACAATCCCGACCACCTTGCAAGCAAGGCTTTCAGCGGTTCGTGAACGCATCACGGACGCATGCGCGGCTGTTCGCAGGCCGGTGGAATCGGTGTGCCTGGTCGCGGTCTCCAAGACCTTTCCGGCCGCCTCGGTACGCGAGGCCGCGGCGGCCGGACAGCGCGATTTCGGCGAGAACTACCTGCAGGAAGCGCTGGACAAGCTCGATCAAACTGCCGATCTGCCATTGATATGGCATTTCATAGGGCCGATCCAGAGTAACAAGACCCGCCCGATCGCCGAACGCTTCGACTGGGCGCACACCGTGGACCGCGAGAAAATCGCGCGCCGCCTGTCTGAGCAGCGTCCGGAAGCGCGGGCGCCGCTCAATGTGTGTATCGAGGTCAATGTCAGTGGCGAGGCCACCAAAAGCGGTGTGGCCCCCGCAGATGTTCCTGCACTCGCACGGATCGTCGCCGCGCTGCCGCGCCTGAAGCTGCGCGGCCTGATGGCGATTCCGGAACCGACCGAAGACATGGATGTGCAACGCCGGCGCTTCGCCACGCTGCGCGAACTCAAGGCCGCACTGGAACACGACGGGCTTGCGCTCGACACATTGTCCATGGGCATGTCCGCCGACCTCGAAGCGGCCATTGCCGAAGGCGCTACCATGGTGCGGGTGGGCACGGCGATTTTTGGAGAACGACACAATGCAAACTAGCACCGTCATTCCCGCGAAGGCGGGAATCCAGCTGTGTTGACAATAAATGAAGAAACGACTGGATCCCCGCCTTCGCGGGGATGACATTGGCTAAGAACTAGGGACCAAGAATCTTGAAATTGGGATTTCCATGAAAATCACATTCATCGGCGGCGGCAACATGGCGCAGGCCATCATCGGCGGGCTGCGCCGCGGTGGCTTTGACGCGAAGGACATCAAGGTCGCCGACCCGATGGCCGAGACACGCGCAAAACTCGCTCGAGAATTCGACGTCGCCGCCGTGGTCACCGCGCCCGACACCGCACCGTTCGGTGACCTCATCGTCATGGCAGTCAAGCCGCAGCAGATGCGCGAAGCGGCGCTGTCCCTCGTGCCCGGCCTCGGGCCGGAGCAGGTCGTGCTGACGATTGCCGCCGGCATACGCCTCACCGACCTGTCACGCTGGCTGGGCGGCCACGCGAAGCTGATCCGCTGCATGCCGAACACGCCGGCACTGATCGGCGCGGGAATCACCGCGGCCTATGCCACCTCCGCCGTCAGCGCCATCGAAACAGGCAATGCCGAACAGGTGCTGGCCACCATGGGCAAACTCATCTGGGTGAAATCGGAACAGTTGCTCGACCCGGTGACCGCGGTGTCCGGCAGCGGCCCGGCCTACGTGTTCTATTTCATCGAAGCGCTGGAACAGGCGGGCGTCGAACTCGGCCTCGACGCGGCGGCAGCGCGCACGCTTGCCCTGGAAACCTTCCTCGGTGCAGCGAAACTCGCCGCCGGCTCGACGGATGACCCGGCCACGCTGCGCGCCAAGGTCACCTCCAAGGGTGGCACCACCGAAGCAGCGCTCGCCTCGCTGGAAGCGGGGCAGGTGAAGGCCGCCATCGCCAAGGCGGTGCGCGCCGCCAATGCGCGCGCCGGCGAACTGGGCGACATGTTAGGAAAAGATTAAGTGTCCTGTTCCGCAAACGAACTCCACATGAAATCGCGCCTTTTGCCGCCATGCGTCGTTACTCAACCTTGCCGTAGTCCCCGCTATGGCGCGGTCTCGCGCCTAGCCTGGCGGCGAAAATCATCGATTTCATTTTATGAAGCCATTTACGGAACAGGACACTGATGCTCTCCCAGATCATCACGCTGATTGTCGACTCACTCGGCACGCTGCTCGTCTATCTGCTGCTGCTGCGCTTTCACATGCAGTGGCTGCGCGCGCCGTTCCGCAATCCCGCCGGCGACATGGTCGCCGGACTCACGAACTGGTGCGTGCTGCCGGCGCGGCGCGTCGTGCCCGGACTGTTCGGGCTGGACTTCGCCAGTCTGATGCTGGCCTTGCTGGTGCAGGCGCTGATGATGGCGATCCTGATGTCGCTGCGCGGCTACGATTTCGCCGGCGCGCCGGGCATTGCCTTCGCGGTACTGGCCGGGCTTTCGGCGGTGGAACTGATGCGCATGTCGGTGATGATCCTCATCGCCGCGGCCATCGTGCAGGCACTGCTGTCCTTCATTGCGCCTTACTCGCCGCTGGCGCCGGTGCTGGACGCGCTGACGCGGCCTTTCTACAGACCCTTTCGCCGCTTCATACCGGCGATGGGCAACATCGACCTGTCGCCGCTGTTCCTGATACTCGCCGCCGAAGTCGTGCTGATCGTGCTGGCGCAGTTGCGCAATTTCGTTGCATCGCCGTTCTAAAGCGCCGCGCGAAACGTTGATTCCGTTCATGGTTCGATCCTTCGACGGGCTCAGGGCTCACCACGAACGGAATCAATCAACCACCGTTCGTCCTGAGTCTGTCGAAGGACGAGTTAAGTGATTTACTGATTAATGGGCTGGTATCGAAAAACCGCCGACGGCTGGCTGCTGTCGCTGCATGTGCAACCCGGCGCGAAGAAGAGTTCAGCCTCCGGAATGCATGGCGATGCGCTGAAGATCCGCATCGCGGCACCACCGGTGGAGGGCAAGGCCAACGAAGCGCTGATCGCCTTTCTCGCCAGACAGCTTGGTGTGCCGAAACGCCAGGTCAGCGTGGAGCGGGGAACTTCCTCCCGCGAAAAGACCGTGCGGGTGGCCGACGTGGAGGCCGATCCGGCCCGGCTTGAAACGCCGGAAAAATAATCAGTTCTGATTTATAACTGATAATCGAAGAGCACTGACACTATAATTATTATCAATGCGTTCCGGCAAATCCGGCTGCCGCGGTTCCGCTCAGCCCTCGTATACGACCAGCCCGCCCACCAGCGTGTAGCGCACCTTGCCCGGCAGCTCGTAGCCAAGGAAGGGTGTGTTCTTGCCCTGGCTCTTCAAGGTGCCGGCACTGATGCGCTGCATCGTGTTGGCATCGAAGATGCAGAGGTCAGCGGTTTCACCTGCGGCCAGCACGCCAGCCTGGGTGCCAACGCCGTTGCCAATAATCCGTGCCGGATTGTTCGTAACAGTGGCGAGCACCCTGGCCAGCGGCAACTTCATCTCGGTACCCCACTTCAGCGCCAGCGGCAGCAGCAGTTCCAGGCCCGTTGCACCGGGCTCGGACTCGGAGAACGGCAGTTGCTTGGCATCTTCATCCACCGGCGCATGGTCCGAACACAACGCATCGATCGTTCCGTCGGCCAGTCCCTGGCGCAATGCCGCGCGATCCCGGTCCGAACGCAGCGGTGGCACCAGGTGGCAATGCGGATCGAAGTAACCGATGTCCATTTCCGACAGGTGCGCGTGGTGGGCTGAAACGTCGCAGCTCACCGGCAGGCCCTCTGCCTTGGCCAGTCGCACCAGTTCGACGCCGCGCGCGGTGGACAGTCGCTGCAGATGGACGCGCGCGCCGGTGTCGCGCACCAGTTGCAGGATGGTGGTGAGGGCGATGATTTCGGCCGAAGCCGGGATGCCGGCGAGGCCGAGGCGCGTGGCCACCTGCCCGTCGTGCGCCACGCCATCCTTCGCGAGGAAGCCGTCCTGCGGGCGCAGCCACACCGCGAAGCCGAAGGTCGAGGCATATTGCAGCGCGCGCCACAGCACCTGGGTGTCGGCCATCAGGGCATCGGCCTGCGAGAAGGCCACGCAGCCGGCCTCCTGCAGCAGCACCATCTCGGTCAGGCGCTTGCCGGCCAGTTGCACGGTCATCGCGCCCAGCGGATGCACATGCGCGAGGTTCAGGCTGCGGGCGCGGTACTTCAACATTTCAACAAGGCCGGGCTCGTCCAGCGGCGGATCGGTATCCGGCGGACACACCAGGCTGGTGACGCCGCCGGCAACCGCGGCATGCATTTCGGTTTCCAGCGTCGCCTTGTATTCGAAGCCCGGTTCGCGCAACCGCGCCGACAGATCAACCAGGCCGGGTGCAACCACCAGGCCGGTGGCATCGATGGTGCGTTGTGCCTTGAAGTCGGCCGGCGCCGCGCCCGCCGTACCCACGGCGACAACGCGGCCGGCGGCGACATACACGTCCTGTATTGCATCGGTACCGCTTCTCGGATCGACGACGCGGCCGTTCTTGATATGAATTTTCATATTGTTCTCGGCCTCAGTTTCCAGCCAGGATGGACATGACTGCCATGCGCACGGCAATGCCGAACGTCACCTGCGGCAGGATCACCGAACTCGGCCCGTCAGCCACCGCCGAATCGATCTCGACGCCGCGGTTCATCGGCCCAGGGTGCATGACGATTGCGTCGGGCTTGGCCAGTGCCAGCTTCTCCGGCGTCAGCCCGTAGCTCTTGAAGAACTCCTGCGCCGAGGGCAGCAGCGGCCCGTTCATGCGCTCGTTCTGCAACCGGAGCATGGCCACGACATCGACGCCGGCCATTCCCTTGTTCATGTCATGGAACACCTTCACGCCGAGTTGTTCCACGCCGGCGGGCAGCAGCGTCTTCGGGCCGATGACGCGCACGTCGGGCACACCCAGCGTGGTGAGGCCGTGGATCAGCGAACGGGCCACGCGCGAATGCAGCACGTCGC
The DNA here is from genome assembly GCA_903928055.1 of uncultured beta proteobacterium. Classification (GTDB taxonomy): domain Bacteria; phylum Pseudomonadota; class Gammaproteobacteria; order Burkholderiales; family SG8-39; genus CAIYPG01. Next base: position 48,749 of record CAIYPG010000118.1, read on the forward strand.
CGATCACCGCCACTGACAGTTGCGAGAATTCCTTCTTGTAGTGCCGGATCGTGTACAGGTCGAGCAGGCCCTGGGTGGGATGCGCGTGGCGCCCGTCGCCGGCATTGACCACGTGCAGGTGCGGATGCGGCGTGACGTGGCGGGCGATCTGGTAGGGCGCGCCGCTCGAGGCATGGCGCACGATGAACATGTCGGCATGCATGGCCGAGAGGTTGTCCACAGTGTCGAGCAGCGACTCGCCCTTGGAGGTGGACGAAGTGTTGATGTTGAGGTTGATGACATCCGCCGACAGGCGCTTGGCGGCGATCTCGAACGTGGTGCGCGTGCGCGTCGAGTTCTCGAAGAACAGGTTGAACACGGACTTGCCGCGCAACAGCGGCACCTTCTTCACATCGCGGTCGGTCAGGCCGACGAAGGAGTCGGCGGTGGCGAGGATGTGCAGCAGGGTTTCGCGCGGCAGGCCTTCCACCGACAGCAGGTGCTGCAGTTCACCGCGCGCGTTGAGCTGCGGGTTGTTCATGGCTTATTTACGCTCCCGGTGGCGGTCGGACAGGGTGAGGGTGAAATTGCCGGTGTCGCCGCGGTCCAGCACCAGGACGTGCTCGTTCGGCACCGCAAACTCGCCGCCGCGATACTGCGCGGCGATGGGCAGTTCGCGCCCGCCGCGATCGACCAGCACCGCGAGTTCGATCTTGCCCGGACGGCCGTAATCGAACAGCTCGTTCATGGCGGCGCGCACCGTGCGGCCGGTGTGCAGCACATCGTCCACCAGCAGCACATGGCGCCCTTGCACGTCGAAGGGTACCTGCGAGGGTTTGACGTTGCGCGACAGGCCGGTCTGGTCGAAGTCATCGCGGTAAAAGGAGATGTCGAGTACGCCCAGCGGCTGCTGTATGCCCAGTTCGCGGTGCAGGCGCTCGGCCAGCCACGCGCCACCGGTCATGATGCCGATGACGCCGGTGTCGGGCGTGACCTGCGGGCGCACCTGGCGCAGCAGTTCCGCGTACAGCTTTTCGGCATCGGGAAGGGTGGTCATGTGCGCAATCATGTTCGACTTCCGTCCAGATAGTCCTGCAGGATGATCTGCGCCGCCAGCGCATGGGATTCATGCTTGTGCTCGCGGCCGCCACGGCCGCGCTCGCGCAACAGGTCTTCGGCGGCTGCCGACGACAGCCGCTCGTCGGCAAATTCCACCGGCAGGCCGAAGCGGCCCTCGAGCTGGCGCGCGAAGCGCCGGGCACGGCGCGTCATGTCGTGTTCACTGCCATCCATGGCAAGCGGCAGCCCCACGACCAACCGGGCCGGACGCCATTCGCCGATCAGGGCCTCGATGCGGGAGAAACGTTCAGCGTTCGCCTCGGCGGCGATGTGCTCAAGCGCGTGGGCGAGGCCGGTATCGGCATCACCGACGGCCACGCCGATATGCTTTTCGCCGAAATCGAAGGCAAGCAACGCGGAAGAGGACGGCGGAAGATTCACTGAGGTCACCCGTACACCCGGGCGCTGATCCGCATGGAGGCCGGGCTCATGCATGCCCCGCCTCATCGGACAGCGAGGCGTAATCCACGCCCAGCAAACCCATGGCCGCCGGCAGTCGCGCCTCGGCGGGCAGGTCGAACAGGATGGCGTCCTTCGCCTCGACCGTGAGCCAGGCGTTCTGCTTCAGCTCGCTCTCCAGTTGCCCCGCACCCCAGCCCGAGTAACCCAGGCTCACCAGGAATTTCTCCGGCCCGCCACCCTGGCCGATCGCCTCGAGGACATCCTTGGTGGTGGTGAGGCCGACGCCCTCCTTCACCGCGAGCGTGGACTTCCAGTCGCCGACGGGGTTGTGCAGCACGAAGCCACAATCGGTCTGCACCGGTCCGCCGAAATACACCGCGGCCTTGCCGACCTGCTCGGAATCCAGCAACAGGTTGAGGCGGTCGAACAGTGCCGCGAGCGTCAGGTCGATGGGACGATTGACCACCACGCCCAATGCGCCATCGGCGCTGTGCTCGCAGATATAGGTCAGGGTACGGGAGAAATTCGGATCAGCCATGCCGGGCATGGCGATCAGGAAGTGGTTGGTGAGATTGACTTGGGCCACTGGGGCGCTATTGTAATCCGTGGTGAGCCCCCGCACAATTTGCGGCCCCGACTTTTCCCGGTTTTTTCTTCCCCGCAATGTCCGACCCCGAAAGCGCCGATCCCGGCGGAATCCTCGTCTGGTTCAGGCGCGACCTGCGCTTTGTCGACCATGCCGCGCTCTGCCACGCCCTGCAGCGCAGCCGCCGGGCCGGACAGGTATGGTGTGCCTTTGTCTTCGACACCGACATCCTCGATGCGCTGCCCTCGCGCAGCGACCGCCGCGTGGAGTTCATCTGGCATTCGCTGCGGGAACTGGACGAAGTCCTCCGTGAGCAGGGCGGCGGCCTGATCGTGCGCCACGGCCGGGCTGTCACAGAAATCCCCGCACTCGCCGCTGCGCTCAAGGTCGGGGCGGTCTTTGCCAACCGCGACTATGAACCTGCGGCGGTGGCGCGCGACGCCACGGTTGCCCGGGCATTGGCCGAGGCCGACATCGACTTTGAAACCTTCAAGGACCAGGTGGTGTTCGAGCGCGACGAAGTGCTCACTGCCACGGGCACGCCGTACTCGGTATTCACGCCCTACAAGAATGCCTGGCGCAAGAAGCTGGATCCGGCCTTCCATCTCAAGCCCTACCCGGTGGAGAAATACGCCAGGGCGCTCGCAAAACCGCCGGCGGGAATGGTGCGCATGCCCACCTTGAAAGATCTGGGCTTTGGCAAAACCAATCTGCTGGAGATTCCGATCCGGCCCGGCCTGTCGGGCGCCACGGCACTGTTCGACGATTTTCAGGAACGCATGGCAGAATACGACCGGGCCCGCGACTTTCCCGCGCTCAAGGGACCGTCCTATCTATCGGTGCACCTGCGTTTTGGCACGATTTCCATACGCCAGCTCGCCGCAGCGGCCGAGCGCCAGGCGGGGCGGGGCGCGGAAGTCTGGCTGTCCGAACTGGTGTGGCGCGACTTCTACTTCCAGATCCTGCACCACCATCCGCGGGTCGTGGAGCGCGCCTTCAAGCCGGAGTACGACAGCGTCGTGTTCGACAACGACCCCGCGCTGTTCGCGGCCTGGTGCGAGGGCCGCACCGGCTATCCGCTGGTGGACGCGGCCATGCGCCAGATCAACGCCACCGGCTACATGCACAACCGCCTGCGCATGGTGGCCGCCTCGTTCCTGGTGAAAGACCTGCATGTGGACTGGCGCCTGGGCGAAAAATACTTTGCCGACCAGTTGAACGACTTCGACCTGTCGGCGAACAACGGCGGCTGGCAATGGGCTGCTTCCACCGGCTGCGACGCGCAACCCTACTTCCGCATCTTCAATCCGGTGACGCAATCGCAGAAATTCGATCCGGAAGGGAAATTCATCCGGCGCTATGTGCCGGAACTGGCGAGCGTGCCGGCAAAACACATTCACGCGCCCTGGGGCATGGGTCCGCTGGAACAGCAGGCTGCCGGATGCGTGGTCGGCCGCGACTATCCCGCGCCGGTCGTGGACCACGACAACGCCCGGCGGATCACGCTGGAGCGTTACGGAAAAGCAAAGACATCGCGCGAAGCTACTTGAACAGCTTCCTGATACTGTCGACGGCACTCCGGGTTCCGCTGCTGATGGCGCCGCCCAACCGGCTGGCCGAATTGGCTGCGCTCTTGAGCAGGGCATCCCAGATCTGTCGCGCTACATCACCGGCAGTCGCACCGTTCGTGTGTTTGCCCACGTCGCGCAGATGCAGGTCAGGCAGGCTGGAAGACAATGTCCGGCCGGCCGTGTAAGGCGTGGTGATGCTGACGTGGCCGCCGCGGATGTAGACGTCTTCGATGATGAATTTCTTCTTCGGGCCGGAGGTGTCCTGTTTGCCGCCGGTCAGACGGGCCACATAGGCTTCGATATTCTTCTGTATGGTTTCCAGGTTGTTGCCGCTGGACAAGGTCTCATAACTGACATCCGGCGACTGGATCACCACTTCCCGGACCAGGATCACGTCACGCGTCAGCGATGCGGGATCGACACGCAGGCTGATGACGCCGGCCTTGATCGCCGCAGGGGCGGTGAATCCCCTGGGGTTGCCGAGCATCAGATCCCTGATTTCGCCCTGGCCGTCCACCGGGGCGAGTCTGACGGCGCCCACCCTGACCGGGACCTGCGTGATCTCCGGCCCATAGGTTTCAATGGCCGTCTTGACCAGCATGTCCATTGAACTGTAGAGCCAGACTGCCGCGGCGACAAAAGCCACGATGCTCAAGCCCAGCAGCGACAGGATGATGGTCCTGGCCTTCATGTTTCCCCCGATCAATGAGAGGAAACATAAACCAGAACCCGCAAAAAAAGAAACGGCCCGCGGGTTGCCCCGGGAGCCGTTTCAGTGTCCTTGCACAGAGGCCTCGCGGCCTCCGCAACGGGGATCAGACCGCTTTCAGATTGCCGGCAGCCTGCTTGCCGCGCTCTGTCAGCACGTCGAAGCTGACGCGCTGGTTTTCATTCAGCGTGCTCATGCCGGCCTTCTCGACCGCGCTGATATGAACGAATACGTCTTTTGCACCACCTTCGGGCTGGATGAATCCGAAACCCTTGGTGCTGTTGAACCACTTTACTGTACCGATAGCCATATTGGCCTCCTTGAGCAAACCCACCGCAGCTTTGATGACAACGCGACAGGTTCATAGTCCGCGCACAACTCGGGCGCGGTAGCGAACAACCTTAGCGTAGTGATTGACTTGGTAGGAACCAGCCGGGACCGGCTGGGTAGCTGAAGAAGACAGGCAAGACGTAGAGATTGCGGGCGGACTCTGCGCCCGCCGCGGAACAATGTCAATCGAAATTTTCGGGAGGGTTGCCCGCCCTGTCGTGCCTGATGGCGCAACAATGTCGAAACAATGTCGAAACTAAGCGCCGTGGGAGCCGGCGCTTTTCACGAAACCGGCGATGTGGTCGAGCAATTCGTCCTCGCGGTAGGGCTTCCCGAGAAACACGTTTGCGCCGATGTCACGCGCATAGTTCTGGTGCTTGTCTGCAGTGCGCGAACTGATCATCACAATCGGTATTCCGGCCAGGCGCGCATCGGCGCGCACATTGCGCGTCAGGTCAAAGCCGTCCATGCGCGGCATCTCGATGTCCACGAGCATCACGTCGGGCACCGCTTCCTGGAGCTTTTCCAGTGCCTCAACGCCATCCTTGGCCACGACCACCGCATAGCCGTTGCGCTCCAGCAGGCGGCTGGTGATCTTGCGCACCGTGAGCGAATCGTCGACCACCATCACGGTCGCGGGCAGGGGAACCGCGGTCGGAGCGGTCGGGGCTGCCGCTGCAACCGCGTTGCCGGCAATGGCCGCGCGGGCCGCCAGTGCCACCGGATTCATGATGAGCACGATGTCGCCGGAACCCAGCACCGTCGCCCCGGCCACGCCGGCGACATTGCGCAACTGCGGGCCGATCGCCTTCACCACCACTTCCTGGTTGCCGCCCACGATGTCATCGACGTGCAGCGCGAGGGCGCTTGCGCCACTGCGCAACAGCATCATAGCAGCGAGGCGCTTCGCCTGCGGCACGGCCTGCAAATCGCCGAGCAGGTGCGGGAAGTAATGCAGCGCATAGCGCCGCCCGCGCCACTCCACCTGGCGCGCGGCATACAGCTCGGCCAGTTGCTCAGGCCGGTACTGCATGACCTGCTCCACGATTACCGCTGGCAACGCCAGCAGGCGCTCGCCCGCGTGCACCAGCACCACCTGGGTCACCGCCAGGGTCAACGGCAGGTAGATCACCACGCGCATGCCCTTGCCCGGTTCGGTCACCAGTTCGGCGCGCCCGCCCAATGAGGCCACTTCGTTGCGCACCACGTCCATGCCCACGCCGCGACCGGCCGACTGCGTGAGTTCATCCGCGGTCGAAAATCCGGGCAGGAACACCAGGTCGGCCAGTTCCTCGGGTGGCAGTTCAACGTTTTCAGCGAGCAGGCCCTTCTCGATGGCCTTGGCGCGGACGCGGGCCAGATCGAGCCCCGCGCCGTCGTCGGAGAGCGCAAGGCGCATTTCGCTGCCTTCCTGCGACACTTCGATGCGTATCTCGCCGATGTCCGCCTTGCCATGCTCGGCGCGCACCTGCGGCGATTCGATGCCGTGGACAATGGCATTGCGCAGCATGTGCTCCACCGGTGCGGTGATGCGTTCGAGCACCGCGCGATCCAGTTCAACGCCGCCGCCGCGTATGTCGAGGTTGGCACGCTTGCCCGCGTCCTTCGCGGTCTGGCGCACGATGCGGTACAGGCGCTCGGACAGCGTGCTGAAGGCCACCATGCGCACGCGCATCAGGTCCTGCTGCAATTCACGATTCAGGCGGCCCTGCGCCGCCAGCGCCGCATCGGTGCCGTCCACGGCGCGGTTAAGGTTCTGGTGAACGCTCTGCACGTCGTTCACCGACTCGGCCATCATGCGGGTGAGTTCCTGGAAGCGCGTGAAGCGGTCGAACTCGAGCGGATCGAAACCTTCCTTGTTGTGCGCATCGGCCGCAACCGACTGCATCTGCGATTCGGCCTGGATTTCGATTTCACGCAACTGGCCGCGCAGGCGCACAACGTTGTCGGTCAATTCCTGCATGGCGGCCTTCAGCAGGCGCAGCTCGCCTTCGATGCGGCTGCGCGCAATCGCGATTTCGCCGGTCTGGTTGACCATGCGGTCCACCACGTCGGCGCGCACGCGCAGCATGGCGGCGGCCAATGCGTCATCACGCGGGGCGGCCTGCGCCGGCGCCTCGGGCCCTGCAGTCGCCGCGCCGGGGACATCGGCCGAGACCGGCTGGCGAAGGTTGTCGAGCAGGCGGACGGCGCGGTCAAACGAGGCCTCCAGTTCATCGTGCAGATTGGCTTGCGCATGGCCCGCCGCCAGCGCAGCCTCGACCCTGGACTCCATGTGGTGGGTGATCTCGCCCACCGCCATGGCGCCGGTCATGCGCGCGCTGCCTTTCAGGGTATGCAGGCTGCGCTGCAATGCCTGGCCGGCGGCAACAAAGCCCGACTTGTCGCCATCCGACCTGCGCCAGGTGCGCAGGCCTTCGCTGATTGCCGGCACCAGTTCGCCGGCCTCTTCGACGAACAGGGGCAGCAATTGCGGGTCGAGTTCATCCTGCAGGCGTTGCTCGCGCCGCTGCGGTGGTGTGCCTGATGCCGGTTCCGGTGCCGTAGGTCCGGGCGGTCCATCCGGCATTCGCGGCTCATGCAATACCGCAAGGGTTGCAACGTTGGGGATGGCCGGCTCGTCAACGCGAGCGAGCCCTCTTCTTCGGGCAACAGCGCATCCGGATCGGGCTCGAAAACCGTCGGCGGGGCAAGCTCGGGCACCGGCGGCAGTGCCGCCTGCTCCAGGCGCGCCACCAGTCCCGGCTCGGGATCGGGCAGTTGGAAACCCACGGCGCTTTCCACCATCGTGGCCAGCGCCTCGATGGCCTCTGTCACCAGCACCTGTGCGTGCTCGTCCAGCGTGTCCCTGGAGAACTGCTCCAGTGCGCCTTCAAGGGCATGGCCCAGTTCGCGCAATGAAGACAATTCGACCGTGCCGGCAATGCCGGCAAGGGTGTGCACTGCGCGCAGCATTTCATCGGTGACGATGCCATGCTGGTTCAGGATCTCATGTTCGGCGCGCAGCGTGCCGATGAGCGCATGCGCCTCGCCGCTGAACAGCGTGAACACCGTGGTCGTGATGCGCGCATCGCCAAGCTGAACGTAGTCATCCTCTTCTGGCGCAGGCTGTCCGGCTGCTGCAGCTTCAGCAATTGCCGCCACATCGGCATGCACTTCCGCGAACGACGCAGGCAGCTCGGGCACCTGCGCTTCCGCCGCCGCTTCAGGCGTTTCAACCGGGACCGGCTCAGAAGTGGTCATGGCGACGGCAACCGGTCTGCCGGCCCTCACGGCCTCGGCCAGAGCCGCCAGCGGCGCGGCATCTGCGGTCTGAGGCCCGCCCGACTTGAGCGCGGCCACGTTCTCGGAAAAATAGCGGGCGGCCTGCGCGATGAGTTCCAGCACGACAGGCGCGGCCGGACGGGTATCCTGCAGCCACCAGTTGAGCGCCTGTTCCACCATCCATGCCGCCTCGCCCAGGCGGTTCAAACCAACCATGCGGCCGCTGCCTTTCAGCGTATGGAAGCCGCGTCGTATTGTAACGAGCGCCTCCTGGTCTGCATCATTGCTGCGCAGTCGCGCCAGATGCGCTGCAATGTTTGCAAGGACTTCTTCGGCCTCTTCGAGATAGATGCCAAGCAGTTCCGCTTCGACATTGTCGGCATCAGCAACAACCGCTTTGGGTGTCACCGGCGCCGGACCCGCCGGTACCTGCTCTGTGACAACGGGTGACGACACCGCGGCCGACACCTCCGGAGATGCTTCCTGCGACGCCTCCTGTGGCGGCTGGGCCGGTTTCATCAGTGTGTCAAAGTCAGCCGGCTCGTTGCGCGCCATTGCGGCAATGTAGAAACCCAGCCCCGAAAGCGTCTGGGCCACCGCCTCGAAATCCTCGTGGCGCGGCGCATACCGGGCATCGGCAAGTCGCGCGATCACCGCTTCGCTCGCAGCCAGTGCATCGCGCGCGCGCGTTTCGCCCAGCATCTCCAGAGCGCCGGTGAGCTGATGCATGTTCGCGGCAACCGATGCCAGTGCATCGCGCTGCGAAGCATCGCGGAAGAAGGCGTCGAGAACCTGTTCGATGCTGCGCAGGTTGGCCTGCATTTCAGCCACAACCTGCTCGATCACCAGACGTTCCTGCGCCTGGCGCGACATCTCGTCGAGCAGCGGAATGTCCGGTGCGGTGCGCAGCAGGCTGCCGGCAATGGCGCCCTCCAGGCGCGTGCAGAGGAAGCGGCTTTGCTCGCCAAAAGCCTCGCCCAGCGATGCCGGATCGGCCACGAGGCTTTCCAGCGCGTTTTCCGCAAGCAGCAGCGCCGTTGCCGTTTCCAGCGCAACCGCCTCGCTCATTTTCTCCGGAGCGGCGGCCAGCGCGTCGCCGACTTTGGCAATCTGTGCGGCTAGTGCTTCGACATCGGCATTGCCCAGGCCCGTGCTGGACTGCGCATGCGCCCTGGCCGCTGCAACAAATGCCGCCAATGCTTCGGCGCCACCCGCGGTGTCTGCGGCATAGCGGCTCCACGCTTCCTTGGCCTGCCCCAGGTGTTCGCGCGTGGCCTTGAGTTGCGGCGACTCGGCCGGAATTGCCGCTGCCTCATCGCCGCTCGGGATGGTCTTCGCCAGCTGGCAGGTTTCCCGAACCAGCCGGATGAGGTCGCTCTCAGGCCGCGCCAGCGCAATGCAATACAGCATTTCACGCATCAGCCGCTCGTCGATGACAGGCGCGCCCTCGGTAAGGCGCCGCATCTGGCCCTCAACGCGATTGCAGAAGCGCCGCAATTCCACGCCGCGTTCAGCCAGGTCCGCAGGCAGGGCATCGCGCGCGATGGCATCGAAGCAGGCGGTGGCCGCCCACCAGAAAGCGCGCTGTGGCACAGCACCCTGGGCCTGTTCCGCGGCGTCGATGGCCGCGAGCATTTCTTCGGCGCCGGAGTGCCCGCCCTTCAGCCAGGCCAACAGGCCGCGCTGGAAACGCGTGCGCTGGTCGCGGAAGTACTTCGGAGCTTCCTCCGAATGCAATTGCACGGGTGCACGATCACGCCACGGTGGATGGAACGTCAGGTTCGGGAAGTAGAGGTCTATGGGATCCGCCGCGGGCAATCCTGCGCCTCCTGCCCTGTGAGCGCGGGCCGCGCGCAGCTCGCGGTACAGCGGATACAGGCGCAGCGGCTGATTCGCGGTGCCCGCCATGATGGCATCCAGATAGGCGGCAATGCCGGCAAAGCCGTGCTCGGCTGCCGCCACCGCATCTGCAACGTGCACATCACCGCGGCCGATGTCATCGAGCAGACCCTCGAGTTCGTCAGTGAGGCGCGTGACGCCATCAAGGCCGACGATCTGCAGCGCGCCGTGCGCCTGATGCAGATGGCCGTGGCTGGCCTTGATCTGCGCGACATCGCCCGCGGCAAAGGCTCGCAGGGCTTCCAACCCGCGCCGCATGGACAGGTCAATCTCGCCCTTCACCCACGATAGCGGCCCGGTATCGAATTCGGCGCGGCGGTTCATGGTGGCGTGCAGTCGGGAGTCAGATGCCGGCAACGCCGGTCAACCGATCTTGAAGTTGGATACCGAATTCTTCAGCTCCTGGGCCAGTCCGGCGATCTCGGTAATCGATACGGCGGTCTGCTGCGTGCCCTGGGTGGTTTGTTCGGTAATCTTGTAGATGTCGGCCATGTTGCTGGCCGCGGCCGCGGCCGCCTGCGACTGTGCCTTGGTATTTGCAGTGATTTCGGCGATGAGGCCGGCGAGTTTCTTCGACACCTCGCCGATTTCTCCCAGTGCCTGGCCTGCGGCATCGGAGAGCTTGGTGCCCTCCACCACGCCCTGGGTGCTCTTTTCCATCGCCGACACCGCATCCTGGGTATCGGTCTGAATCGTTTTCACGATGGCACCGATCTGCTTGGTCGCCTCGGCGGAACGCTCCGCGAGACGCTGCACTTCTTCGGCCACGACGGCAAATCCTCGTCCCGCCTCGCCGGCGCTCGCAGCCTGGATCGCGGCATTCAGGGCCAGCACATTGGTCTGCTCGGTAATGTCGGAAATCAGTTCCACGATCTCGCCGATCTCCTGTGAGGATTCACCAAGGCGCTTGATGCGCTTGGCGGTCTCCTGGATCTGGCCGCGGATTTCGTTCATGCCGGCAATGGAGTTGTGCACGGCACGCGCGCCCTTCTGTGCGGCATCCAGGGACTGGCTGGCAACGCCCTCGGACTGCGACGCACTCTGCGAGATCTGGGTCATGGTCCGCGCCATGTTGAGTACCGAGCCGGTCGTCTGCTGAATTTCCCGCGACTGGTATTCGGCCGCGGCCAGCAGGCGGCTTGAAGTCTGCTGGGCCGCCTCGGTGGCCTGGGTCACCTGCGCGGCTGCGTCATTGATGCGCCCCACAAGCTTGGAGAGCTCCTCGATCGTGAAATTCACCGAATCGGCAATCGCGCCGGTGATCTCCTCGCTGACCGTCGCCCGCACGCGCAGATCGCCGTCGGCCAGTTGGCCCATCTCGTTCATGAGCTTCAGGATCGCGTCTTCATTGGCCTTGTTCTGGCGCACGCTTTCCTGGCGCTGGCGTTCGGTTTCCGCCGAGCGCATGCGCTCATCATTGACGTAGACCTGCACCATCGCCCAGATCGCACCGGCGGCCAGCAGCACCAGCACGGCAAGGACGATGAAGTTCTTCGAGCGCGCCGCCAGTTGCTGCTCGTAGGCCCCGACCAGTCGCAGCCAGCAGTGTTTCGGAATCGTCCACCACACGCTGCGCGGCATTCTTGGCCGCAGCCAGCGGCGCGAGATTCGTGAGGATGGCCGATGCCGCACCCTGGTAATCGCGATAGACCCGCTCCAGTTCCGAGAGCCGCGCCTGGATTTCCGTTTCGCGCGGCGACAGCACGCCCGGCGTGTCGCCCGCGCGGCGCAGGCTGGCGAGCACCGTGCCGAAGGCTTCGGCATCGCGCGTCATCTGTGCGGCGCTTTCCGGTTCCGCTTCTTCGCTGCCAAGCAGCGTGGCGGCACTGCGCGCCATGCGTTGGGTCAGGGTCACCAGTTGTCCGGCTGCGGCCAGCTCCCGCGGCGGTGCGCCGGCCTGGGCCTTGAGCGCCTGCACCTTTTCGGTCAGGTCCAGCAGCGCCGGATTGTTGTTGTTCAGCGAGCGCGCAGCAGCACCCAGGCCGGCCAGGTTCTTCTGCTGCGGCAATATGAGCGTGAGGTTGTGTTCGGTCTTCTCCCACTCCCGGGACAGGGTGTCGAGCAGGGGTTGTACGGCGTCCGGACTCGGCGGAATGCGCCGCCCCTCGATTTCGCCGCCCTGGATCAGCAAGGTCAATGCGGCCACGAACTGGTCGCGCGATTCCTGCAACTGGCGGAAGGCCTGGGCATTGCCGGACAGGCCGCCCTGGGTCGCCTTGGGGATGCGCTGGGTCAGCATGCGCATGTCGGCGGCAGTCGAGACATAGCTCGCGCCATAAGTGCCTTCGCGATAGTCCAGCACCACGAGAATGCCGGCGACGGCGACCAGCAGGAGCAGCAGCGTGCCGAGCACCAGATACTGGCGTGCAACCGGCAGTTCGCCGATCACTGGCAGCGGTTTGACCGCATCGCGTCCGGGCTTCGACGCTGACTTCGCTGCGGCAGCCTTGCCACCGGACAATTTGATTGCCATGACTTACTCCATCCTCAAGCTGCTGCGCCGGCAGTCGCACCATCGCGACCCGCGTGCAGAAAATTTTCATCGGCAACCAGTGCCGTAACATCCAGCTCCCGCCACGCCTGCCCATTGCTGTCGCGCAGCCCCGCGCCCTGCCACGAAACCGGCATGCCGCCGGACGTGTTCTCGACATCCATGGCTTGCAGCCGCTCCAGGTTGCGCAGTCCGATCATGCGATCGACCAGCAGGGCGCAATGCGCCTGAAGCCGTCCGGCCACCAGCACCAGGCGCGATGCCGCGGTACGGGATGCCGGGACCCCACTGGTGAACAGCGACAGATCCACCACCCCGACCAGGTTGCCGCGCACGTTGGCGACGCCCAGATACCACGACTTCGTCAGGGGAACCGGAGCCATGCGCCCGGCGACGTCCGACAGGGGAAGGATTTCACCGACTTCGTCCAGCCTGAGCAACCAGTAGTCGCCGCCGGACTGCACGCCCAGACGGGACGTGGGCGCAGGTCCCGCCGACGCCTCCCTGAGGCGCTGCGCAAGCGATTCCTGAAACGTCCGCAAGCTGAAATGATTGGCCATGGTCAATGAGGTTGGCATCGTGCCGGCAGCGCCGCTTTCACCGCATGAATTCGCGGGAATCAGGGCATCGCGACAATTTTTGCCAGCAGCTCCTTTGCGTTGATCGGCTTGACCAGGTAATCCCTGGCGCCTTGGCGCATGCCCCAGACCTTGTCGGTTTCCTGGGACTTGGTGGTGCACAGAATCACCGGAATGTGCTGGGTGGCCGCGTCGCGCGCAATTGTCCGCGTGGCCTGGAAGCCGTTCGTGCCGGGCATGACAACGTCCATGAGGATGAGGTCGGGCAACTCGGCCTTGGATTTCGCCACCGCCTCCTCGCCATTGGTCGCAATCACGCAGGTATAGCCCTGGCGCGACAGCGTCTCGAGCATGAACTGCCGCTCGGTGGGCGAGTCGTCGACGATAAGGACTTTTTTGACCGACATTGCCGCCGTCCGCCGCCCTCAGAACCGCGCGACGGCGTGGTCGCCGACCGTCTTCAGCAGGGATTCCCGGGTAAAGGGTTTGGTGAGGTATTCATCGGAACCGACCATGCGGCCGCGGGCCCGGTCGAAAAGGCCGTCCTTGGAGGACAACATGACCACCGGCGTGTCCGAAAAACGCGCATTCTTCTTGATCAGCGCGCAGGTCTGGTAACCATCCAGTCGCGGCATGATGATGTCGCAGAAAATAATGTCGGGCTGATGGTCCGTGATCTTGGCGAGCGCGTCGAACCCGTCCTCCGCCAGGATGACGGTGCAACCTGACTGCACCAGGAAAATCTCGGCGCTGCGGCGTATGGTGTTCGAATCGTCGATCACCATGACCTTTACGCCGGAAAGCTTCTCCGCATCACTCACTTTTCTACTCCCCGCACAGGCCCGATGTGCATGTTCCGGCATTGCCTTGCGACACCCCTCCCAGGGCACGCGACCGGAGTAAAACGACTATACCGCCGAACGCAAGGCCGCCAAAACCGCAGCTTTGCCACGATCCCGGCTGGACATCCCGAGGCGCGCCGCGCCGGGGTGCGCAGCGGGCGTCGCCGGATGTCAGATGGCGACCATTTCGAAGTCTTCCTTGCGGGCACCGCATTCCGGGCAGGTCCAGTTCATTGGGACGTCGTCCCAGCGGGTTCCCGGGGCAATGCCGTCTTCCGGCAGGCCTGTTGCTTCGTCATAAATCCATCCGCAAATCAGGCACATCCACGTTTTGTAAGTCTGGGCGGTTTCCATCATGCGATTCAGGTGCTTGGGTTACAATGATCGCCCGCATCTTACCCGGTTGACCGGCGGGCCGCCACCTAAAAAACCCGCTAACAACAACCGTTTATGTCGTCTTCCGCCCCTTCTCCCACCCCGCCTGCCATCGTGTTGGCCTTCGCCGGCTCCGACCCGACCGGAGGCGCCGGCATTCAGGCCGACCTGCTCACGCTGTCCTCAATGGGCTGCTATGCCCTGTCGGTGATCACCGCGATCACGGTGCAGGACACGGCCGGCGTGGAGGACATCCTCGCGATTGATTCGGACTGGGTTGCAGACCAGGCCCGGGCGCTGCTCGAAGACATGCCCGTGGCCGCGTTCAAGGTCGGCATGGTGGGCAGCGTGGAGAACATTGCGGCCATTGCCGAGGTGGTTGCCGATTACCCGGACATTCCGCTGATCCTCGATCCGGTCCTGGCCTCCGGCCGCGGCGATGAGCTCGCCTCAGAGGACATGATCGCGGCACTAACCGAGCTGCTGCTGCCGCAGACCACGATCATCACGCCCAACAGCCAGGAAGCCCGGCGGCTGGCGCGTGCGCAATCCTTGGAGGACGACGAGTCCGAGGAAGACGATCCCGCCCTCGCCGAATGCGCAACCCGCCTGCTGCGCATGGGCTGCGAGTACGTGCTGATCACCGGTACACACGAGAACACGCCGCAGGTCATCAACACCCTCTATGGCGATGGCGGCGTCATCCGCGCCGACGAATGGGAGCGCCTCCCCGGCAGCTACCATGGCTCAGGCTGCACGCTCGCCTCGGCGATTGCCGCAACGCTGGCCAATGGCCTGGACATTCCGGAAGCCGTGCGTGAGGCCCAGGAATACACCTGGCAGACTCTGGCCGCGGGCTTCCGCCCGGGGATGGGCCAGTCCATTCCGGATCGTTTTTTCTGGGCCCGGGAACTGGATGAAGGACGCAGGGACTGACGTGACGGGGGCAGGGTGAAAAGCGCTGAAGTGATTCGGGGTCTGTACGCCATCACGCCAGATGAGTCCGATACCGGCGTTCTCTTGGACAAGGTTGCATGTGCGCTGCGCGGCGGAGCAAGCGTGCTGCAATACCGCAACAAAACCGCGAATGCATCGCTGAAACGGCAACAGGCCGCAGCACTGGCAGCGCTCTGCCACTCGCACTCGGCAACATTCATCGTCAACGACGATGTCGCGCTGGCGCTGGAGGTCGACGCCGATGGCGTTCACCTGGGTGGCGAAGATGGCGACCTGGCAGAGGCGCGGCGGCGCATCGGCCCGGGGAAACTGCTCGGCGCCTCCTGCTACAACCGCATGGAACTGGCGGTTGCGGCAAAAGCCGCGGGTGCCGATCACGTTGCCTTCGGTGCTGCATTTGCGTCGCCCACCAAGCCCGCCGCAGTGCATGCCCCCCTTGACCTCTATCGCCGCGCCGCTGCCGAAATCGGCCTGCCGGTCATCGCGATCGGCGGCATCACCATGGACAATGCCCCTTCGCTGATTGCGGCAGGCGTGGATGCCATTGCAGTGATCACCGCCTTGTTCGATGCATCGGATGCCGAACAAAAGGCCGCTTCGTTTGCTTCACTCTTCAACTGACCCATCATGACTTCCAAAAACGAATCGCTTTTCGCTCGCGCCCAGCTCAGCATTCCCGGCGGTCCCCAAGGGAACAAGGGGGCACGCCCCCTTGTATATCCCCCACTTCAGTCAATCTGATCATTGCATATGACTTCCAAGAACGAATCACTTTTCGCCCGCGCCCAGCTCAGCATTCCCGGCGGCGTTAACTCTCCCGTCCGCGCTTTCAAGTCAGTCGGTGGAACGCCGCGCTTTTTCGTGCGCGGCAAGGGCGCCCGGGCCTGGGACGCCGACGGACAGTGCTATATCGATTACGTCGGTTCCTGGGGGCCGCTGCTGCTCGGGCATGCCCATCCCGACGTGGTGCAAGCAGTGCAGGCGTCGGCGGCAAACGGCCTGTCCTTCGGTGCCCCCACCGAGGTCGAAATCGAGATGGCAGAACTGCTGGTCAGTCTGCTGCCGGGTCTTGAGCGCGTGCGCATGGTCAGCTCGGGCACCGAAGCCACGATGAGCGCGATCCGGCTGGCACGCGGATTCACCGGGCGCAGCCTGTTCGTCAAGTTCGAGGGCTGCTATCACGGTCACGCCGACAGCCTGCTGGTGAAAGCCGGCTCGGGCGCCTTGACGCTCGGGCAGCCGTCATCGTCCGGCGTGCCGCCGGAGACGGCGCAGCACACGCTGGTCCGGACATACAACGATTGCGAAGAGATCGAGCACACCTTCGCCGAGATGGGCGACAAGATCGCAGCGGTAATCGTCGAACCCGTGGCCGGCAACATGAACCTGGTGGCTCCGGATCCGGCCTTCCTGCATGCCTTGCGCGCGCTGTGCACGCGCCATGGCGCCGTGCTGATCTTCGATGAAGTGATGACCGGCTTTCGTGTCGGCCCCAAAGGTGCACAGGGGCTCTACGGCATCACCGCAGACCTGGTGACGCTGGGCAAGGTCATTGGCGGCGGCATGCCGGTGGGCGCCTTCGGCGGGCGCCGCGACATCATGGACTGCATCGCCCCGCTGGGCGGTGTCTATCAGGCAGGCACGCTGTCAGGCAATCCGGTGGCAATGGCCGCAGGACTGACAACACTGCGCGCACTGCAGGCGCCGGGCTTTTACGAATCGGTGACCGCCACCACCCGTGCGCTTGTCGAAGGCTTGTCCACCTCTGCAAAAAAGCACGGCATCCGGTTCTCGGGGCAAAGCGTGGGCGGCATGTTCGGCCTGTATTTCCGCGACCAGCCACCAACCCGCTTCGTCGAGGTGATGCAGTGCGACGTGCCAGCCTTCAACCGTTTTTTCCACGCCATGCTGGACAAGGGCATCTACTTTGCGCCCTCGGCATTCGAAGCCGGGTTTGTCAGCGCAGCACACGGTGCACAGGAACTTGCAGAGACCCTCGCCGCCGCTGATACGGTATTTGCGGCGCTCTCGAGCAAAGCGTAAAGGAGATGATGCCGTGAGCATCACGCAGGCCTGGGCCCTGCTCGTCGTTGCCGGCCTGATGGAGGTCGGTTGGGCCATCGGGCTCAAATATACCGACGGTTTCAGCCGCCTGTGGCCGACAGCCGCGACGATCACGGCCATGGTGCTGTCGGTGGCGTTGCTGGCCCAGTCGCTGAAAGTGATCCCGGTGGGCACCGGTTATGCGGTATGGACCGGCATCGGCGCAGTCGGCACGGCCGCGCTGGGCATTCTGCTGCTGGGCGAGTCCCGCGAGCCGCTGCGACTCGCCTGCATTGCGCTCGTCGTGGCCGGCATTGTCGGCCTGAAGATCTTTTCGTCCGACTAGCGTCCTGCGAGGTGCTAGTTCTTCTTCAGTGAATCGCGGATTTCCCGCAGCAGCTTCACTTCCTCGGGCGGTTCAGCGGGCGGCGGCGGAGCCACCTCTTCGTTTTTGAGCCGGTTCATCAGCTTGATCATCAGGAACACCGCCCAGGCCACGATCACGAACGAGATCATGACATTGATGAACAGGCCGTAGTTCAGCGTCACTGCGCCGGCTTTTTGCGCCGCATCCACGGTGAGGTAGGGGCCGGCCTGGCTGGCGCCTTCACGCAACACGAGAAACAGGTTGGAAAAGTCGACCTTGCCCAGAATCAGGCCGATGGGTGGCATGATCACATCCTTGACCAGCGAGTCGACGATCTTGCCAAAGGCGGCGCCGATGATCACGCCGACGGCCAGATCAACGACGTTGCCGCGCATGGCAAATTGCTTGAATTCCTTGAGCATAGCTATCTCCTCTTGAAATGCCTGAATCTTTTATGGGCTCTTCGTTTCAAGGGCGCGCCGGGTTGCGCGCGCCTCGAAATGCTTCAGCACGTGATAGGTTCCCCATCCGATGATGGCTGAACCAATCAGAAATCCACCATAGGCGACCGGCCACCCGATATTAAAATCCTTGGTCATCATGGAAAACTCCGACATTCCGCCGATGCCGGCCAGAATGTTGATGGGCATGAAAATAATGCTGATGCTGGTCAGCTTGGACACGCGCTTGTTCTGGTTGATGTTGATGAAACCCACCGTGGCATCCATCAGGAAGTTGATTTTTCCGAACAGGAAGGTGGTGTGACCATCCAGCGACTCGATGTCCCGCACGATCTCGCGCGCCTCCTCGTGCTGCCTGGGCGAAAGGGATTTTCCGCGCATCAGGAAGGACAGTGCACGCCGGGTATCAAGGACATTGCGTCGGATGCGTCCGTTCAGATCCTCGCCGCGCGCAATTTCCGAAAGGATCTGCGCTGCTGCATCATCGGTCACTTGCGGGTTCAGAACCCTTTTACCCACATTCTCGAGTTCCGCATACACATCCTCCAGCGCATCCGCCGAATACTCGGCATCAGCGGCGTAAAGGTCGAGGAGGACATCCTTGCCTTCGGTGACGTAGCCTGGAAGCGTGCGTGCACGCAGCCGCTGCAGGCGGAATACCGGCAGTTCCTCCTTGCGCACCGAGAACAGGATGTCCTTGTGCAATATGAAGGCGACCGCAATGTTCTGCGCCTCGTTGTCGGCATCGAGAAGGAAGTCTGAATGCAGATGGATCTCGCCATTGTCCTCGACATAGAACCGCGCACTGGCTTCAAGATCGGTAAGGCTGTCGGGATCAGGCAGATCAAGGCCGAAAAACTCACCAACCCAATAGCGCATTTCAGCCGAGGGCGCCACCAGGTCCACCCACATCGGCCTGATGCCGGCAAGGTCGGCCTTGTTTGCAACCTTCACCTGGCGCAGCCGGCCTTCATGCAGTTCGAAGACGTTCAGGGAAACCTTGTGGCTCTGGTGGCTGGAGGCATTGACCAGTTCCTCGCGCACATCGTCGAGCAGCAGGAGAAGAATGCCGTCGAGGCGATCCACCCTGATCTGCTCCCATGCCACCAGACGGTCTTCCTGCGACAGGGCCTCAAGAATGCGGGCTGCGTCAACGGGGTCGAGACTGTTGAGCAACTGGCTGAGTTCACCCAGATGCTGCTTGTTGACGATGTTCTCGACCAGCCGGTGCTTGGGCATTTCCTGGCGGTTAACCAGATTCTCGACCAGCCGGTGCCGGGAGAGCAGGCGTTGCACCTCGTTCAGATGCCCGGTCAGCCGGTCTAGATCCGAGTTTTGGGTCTGCTCCAAGTTCTTCTCGCTGAATAAGGTATTGCTGCATCACATCAGGCAGCATGACATTGAGAAGGGTTTGACCATTCTCATGCGCACAAATGACGCAAGCCGCCGCAACTGCGGCGATTGTACCCTCGGGCTGTATCATCTCGAAAGAAAAATTCCCCGCATTCCTCCAATGGCCAATGCCGAATTGAATCCGTCATCCAGCCTCGCCGATAACGTCGCGGTACGCGAAGTCATCGGCTGGGCGATGTATGACTTCGCGAACTCCGGCTATACAACTGTGGTTATCACCGCAATCTTCAATGCCTGGTTCGTATCGGGCATTGCCGGCAACGCGCCCTGGGCAACCTTCGCCTGGACCGCGGCGCTATCGGCCTCCTATCTCGCGATCATGCTGACTGCACCGCTGATCGGTGCCTGGGCCGACGCACATGCGGCGAAGAAGCGCGTGCTGGCATGGACCACCGTGGGCTGCATTGCGTTCACGGCGGCACTCGCGCTGGCAGGCCCGGGAGACGTGGCGCTCGCGGTAATGCTGATCGTGTTGTCGAATTTCTTCTTCGGTACCGGCGAGAACGTGATCGCGGCATTTTTGCCCGAACTGGCACACGGCCGTGCCCTGGGCAAGGTGTCCGGTTGGGGCTGGAGTCTGGGCTACCTCGGCGGCCTGCTGTCACTGGGCGCCTGCCTCGTCTGGGTCAACCACGCCCAGTCCGCCGGCCAGACGGCGGCGCAGTTCGTCCCCGTGACACTGCTGATCACCGCCGCGCTGTTTGCGCTCGCCAGCCTGCCCACCTTCCTGTTCCTGAGGGAACGCGCGGTCCCCATCCCGGCGGCGCAACTGCAGGGCACGCTATCCACCGCGTATGCCCGGGTCGGCGAAACGCTGCGCCAGGCCGTGCGCTACCGCGACCTGCGGCGCTTTCTGGTCTGCCTCGTGTTCTACCAGGCCGGGATTCAGACGGTGATTGCACTGGCCGCGATCTATGCCCAGCAGGCATTGGAGTTTTCCACCCAGGACACGATCGTCCTGATCCTGGTGGTCAATGTCACTGCCGCAGTTGGCGCATTCGCCTTCGGTCTGGCCCAGGACAGGCTCGGCCACATACCCACCATTGCACTGACCCTCGCCGGCTGGATCGCAATGACACTCATCGCCTGGCAATCGGAGGGACGGGGCACGTTCTGGATCGCCGCCAACCTCGCCGGTGTCTGCCTCGGCTCATCGCAATCGGCGGGACGCGCGCTGGTAGGCTATCTCAGCCCGGCAGGCCGGCACGCCGAATTCTTCGGGCTGTGGGGCCTGGCAGTAAAGCTCTCGTCGATTCTCGGTCCGCTGACCTATGGTGCGGTCAGCTGGATTTCGGGCGGCGACCACCGCCTCGCCATGCTGGTCACCGGCGGATTCTTTGTCATCGGGCTGATCATCCTGTTCAGTGTCGATGTGGAACGCGGCCGGCGATCCGCAACCCTGCCCGTTGAAAGCGAAACCGGACAACCATGAAACGCCCCCTCGTCTCCAGACTGCCCGATGTGGGCACCACGATTTTCACCGTGATGTCACAACTGGCCACGGAACTCGGTGCCGTGAATCTCGGGCAGGGCTTCCCGGATTTTGACTGCGACCCGCAGTTGCAGGCACTGGTGACCGACGCCATGCGCGCCGGCCACAATCAGTACGCGCCCATGGCCGGTGTGCCGGCCTTGCGCCAGGCCATTGCGGACAAAACCGCCCGTCTCTACGGACACGCCTACGATCCCGGCAGCGAAATCACCGTGACTGCCGGTGCCACCCAGGCGCTGATGACGGCGATTCTGGCGGTGGTGCATCCCGGCGACGAGGTCATCGTGCTCGAACCGGCGTACGATAGCTATGTGCCGGCGATCCGGCTCGCGGGCGGCGTGCCGGTTGCCGTGCAGTTGCGCGAAGGCGACTACGCAGTTCCCTGGGATACGGTGCGGGCCGCGGTCACACCGAAAACGCGACTGCTGATCGTCAACTCACCGAACAATCCCAGCGGGGCGGTATTTTCGGCGACCGACCTGGACGCGCTGGAAGCGCTGGTGCGGGACTTCGACCTACTGCTGCTGTCCGATGAAGTCTACGAACACATTGTGTTCGATGGTGCGCAACACCAGAGCGTGGCGCGGCGCACGACGCTGGCCGACCGAGCTTTCGTGGTGTCCTCCTTTGGCAAGACCTTCCATACCACCGGCTGGAAAATCGGCTATTGCTGCGCCCCGCGTGAACTCAGTACGGAGTTCCGCAAGGTGCACCAGTTCAACGTGTTCGCAGTTTCCTCGCCGATGCAGTACGCGCTGGCCGCCTACCTGCGCGATCCCGAACCCTACGCAACCCTGCCGGCATTCTATGAGGCCAAGCGCGATCGCTTCCGCGCCGGCCTGGCAACCTCGGCCTTCAAACTGCTTCCCTGCCCCGGCACCTATTTCCAGCTGGTCGATTACTCGGCCATCAGCGATAAATCCGAAGAGATGTTCGCCCGCTGGCTGACCACGGAACACGGCGTGGCGGCCATCCCGACCTCGGCCTTCTACGGCAAAGCGGACGAGCATCACGTGGTGCGTTTCTGTTTCGGCAAGAAGAATGAAACCCTGGACCGGGCGCTTGAGAAGCTGCTGGCAATAGAACCTGGGCGGCCCTGAACAGCGCCGGCCCGCCGCAGTCTCTATGTAATTTTACTGGCTGATATCAATTTGTATGAAAATCTGCTTCAGATAATACTTATTATTTGAAATTGATAATAATATAGGTGCTGTATCGATCAGGGAATCTGCGCATCGCCCATGCGTCCGAGTATGCGATCCGCATAGCCGGCCAGATACTCCGATCCGCGATTGCGGTCATAGAATTGCGGTCGCGGCAGCATGGCCGCAAGCCGTGCCGCCTGCTCCGGGCCCAGTGATGCGGCGCTGGCGCCGTAATAGTGGCGTGCCGCCGCTTCCGCGCCGAAAACACCGTTGCCCCATTCGGCGACATTCAGATACAGCTCGAGGATGCGCCGCTTGTCGAGAACCGCTTCGAGCATGAGCGTGATGATCGCCTCCTCGCCCTTGCGGATGTAGCTGCGCGAGCCGGACAGGAAAAGGTTTTTCGCCAGTTGCTGGGTGATCGTGGATCCGCCGGCCACAGCCTTGCCCTTTTTCTGGTTCTTCTCCATGGCGCGCTGTATGCCTTCCCAGTCAAAGCCCTCGTGGTCGACGAACTTCATGTCCTCGGCAGCCACAATGGCGCGTTTGAGCTGGCCCGAGATGCGGGAATAGTCGGCCCAGTTGTACGTCAAGGCCGCTTTGGGATCCTTCTCGCGCAACTGGTCAAGGCGCGCTTCCATGAAGCTGGTGCTGCCCGGCGCCTGGTATTTCCAGTAAACGATATGGAGCAGGAACCATGCTTGCACCAGCAGAAATGCCAGCACAAGCGCACCCAGGGTGTAACTGAACAGCTTCCACACCCGCGCCAGGACTCTCATGGGTCAGCGTTGCAACTAGCGGGCATTGCGCAGCATGGCCAGAACGGGGGCGGTTTCCGGGCGGACGCCACGCCAGAGAAAAAACGATTCCGCCGCCTGCTCGACCAGCATGCCCAGGCCATCGACAATCTGTGCTGCCCCATGCGCCCGTGCCCAGGCCATGAACGGCGTGTCATTGGCGGCGTACATCATGTCGTAGGCCAGTGCGCCTGATACGAAGATGTCTGCGGGCAGGCGCGGCGCTTCGCCAGCCAGGCTGGCGGCGGTGGCATTCACCACCACATCGAAACGTTCGCCCCGCAGGTCATCAAAAGCACCTGCCCTGAGGAGCGGGGATACGGCGGCCGCGAGTGCACGCGCCTTTTCCGGCGTGCGATTGACCAGCATAAGTGCGGCCGGGTGTTCAGCCAGCAGCGGATGCAGCACGCCGCGCGCCGCGCCGCCGGCGCCGAGCAACAGGATGCGCCGCCCGGCCAGCGAAATTCCCAGGTTGCACTTCAAATCGGCAACCAGGCCCGCGCCATCAGTGTTGTCACCGAAGATGCCCGAGGCATCGAACCTCAGGGTATTGACGGCCTGTGCAGCCTGCGCCCGAACGGACAGGCTGTCTGCCAGGCGAAAGGCTTGCTCCTTGAATGGGACGGTGACATTGGCCCCCCGCCCGCCCTCACTGCGAAAACGCCGCACCGTCTCGGCAAACCCGTCCCGCGGCGCCAGCAGCCGCCCATATTCAATGTCCTGCCGCGTGGCACGCGCAAATGCCGATTGAATTTCCGGCGACCGGGAATGGTCTACTGGATTGCCGATCACGGCATAGCGCTCAGTCATGCGATATGGCCGGGAGGTTTGACGATTGCGGAACAGCCGGGACGGACATGCAATTCCTCAGGCAAACAAGGGGAATACCACACAATGTTGAGAATGGTTCTCAAAAAATTTCTTGGTCGATCATATCGCCGCCCCAACAGAGTGGGTACTGGCTATCTCAGATATTTACATGGAGTAACAAATATTCACTGTGCATAAACGCTAAATCCCACTAAATTCTGACGGCCATCTGAAGATCATTTGGAACCCCACGATGCGCTACACCACAATTTTCAAGCCCGGTTGGGAGCATTTCGGCAACGGATCGCAAGTCCGGATTGTGCAGGAAATGGTACCGGGTCAACTACATCAACCGCACCAATAACAGGAACTCACATGCGGATACTGATCGCCGGCTTCCCTCACTCGGGAACGAGCATCCTCAGAAAAATCATCGGCAACCACCCACGGATTCTGGATTACCACGAGCGCGAGATCGTTTCCTACCGGGAAAGCAGCCGCTTGGCCCGCTTGGCGAGAATGCTCACCGGGCGTTATCGCGGCAAGGAGAATATCGTATTCAAGTGGCCATTTCACGACGTCGAGCACCGGACCAATGCCGACCGGATCATCTACATCATCCGAAACCCGTTTGATGTTTTCGGTTCCTTGCGACTGCGCTTTGGTGATGTTTTGCCGGACAACCACCGCCCCGATGCCTGGCAGGCGTACGCCCGGTACTTTCTGGACAAGCCGGTCAGCGACCGGCATTTCAAGATCCGTTACGAGGATCTGTTCGCCCGGAACTTCAATGTGCTGCAGCAGGCCATGGCCTGGATGGGACTGGATTGGCGCGACGAAATGCTGGAAACGGAATCGCGCTATGCACCGATCCAGTATTACGGCGGCCTGCCCCGACAAGAGCCGCCTCGCATCGAACACGGTGCGTTCCGGGCCTGGCAAACGGCACAAAAGCTCTCTGACAAGACCGGACAATCCCGCCGGCATCTGGATGAGGCATCAAGGACCCTGTTCTCCGCCATGCCCGAAACCGCACTGCTGGGGTATTCGGCACACGATGGTCCGGCCCCTGCCTATGTTCCCCGCAAAAAACGCTTCACAAGGAGCACCGCGCAGGAAGCGGCCGACCAACCGCAACCCCGTTCATTGGGAGCATTCTCGACATGAACAAACCGGAGAAATTGCCGTACTCGTCCGAGCACTATCCCCTTGGAGGATCGAGACGACAGGAAGCGACGGGCCAGGCTTCACGCCATGGAATGCGGTCCTTGAGCAGCAAGTTTCTGGGACACTCAGGCGGTATTCTCTGGATGACCGGCCTGCCGGGTTCGGGCAAGACGACACTGTCAACGCATCTGAATGAAGAACTGCGGAATCGGGGCTATCGTACCTTCGTGCTTGATGGGGATATTCTACGCAGGACCCTGAACTCGGATCTGGGTTATTCAGAAGAGGATCGTCGCGAGAATATCCGACGTGCAGGGGAAGTCGCCGCATTGTTTGCGGGTACCGGAACCATCGTGATCGCCGCCTTCATTTCCCCTTACCGCGAGGACCGTGACCGTCTGCGAACCAGACAGGGTGCACTGTTTCACGAAATCTGGCTGTCCACACCACTATCCATTTGCGAAGCCCGCGACCCGAAGGGCATGTATGCGCGCGCGCAAGGGTGAACTCAGGGATTTCACCGGGGTCAGTGCCCCCTACGAGGCGCCGCATACACCCGAACTGAACCTGGACACCGCACAACTTGGCATTGATTCCTGCGTCAGCCGGCTGGCGGAGTATGTGGAAACACGCTTCCGCATTTTCTAGACCGCGCATAGACCGCGGCCCGTTACTCCCCGGACAACCTGTCTCCGGCGACAAAACGCCAGGTTCGGGTAATGACCAGAATGTCGGTGTCCTTGCGGATGTCGGGCGGAAATTCACCGTACGGAGCAGCCATCCTGACAATGAGCTCGGCGGCGCGATCCAGCACGGGAAAGCCTGAAGGCTGGAGAACCTCCACTGATACCACACTTCCGTCTGGACCGATGCTCACGGAAAGCTGCAGGCTGCCATAGATCTTGCCCCGCGCCTCCTGGGGATAATTGAGGTTGCCGATCCGCTCCACCTTCTGGCGGTAATTCTCCGTGTACTGGGCAAAGCGAAACTCCGCCGCGCGCGCTCCGACAAACTGTTTGCGCGGCCGCTTGTTGTACTCATCAACATTGCGGGCAATCTCGGCCTCAAAGCGCATGAGCGCAAGTGAGCGCGACATCAGGTCCGCGCCTGATATCTGCGGATCATTCGGGGTCGGCGTACTGACACTGGCCGACGAGGGCGTCTTCGATGGCTGGATCTGCGCCAGCAATTGCCGTTGCTGGGCCTCGAGTTCCTGCACCCGCCGCGTGGCCCGCTGCAAATCGTCGCCGGGCTGAACGCTCTGGGTCACGGGCAGCGGAGTCTTGGCCCGGCGATTGTCATCGGTGTTGCCGCCGCCATCGAGGTTGGCCTGGGCCAGCACGTCCGGCTTGACCGGACGGCTACGGCTCTTGGAGTTCACCAGCACCACTTCCAGGGGCTGGGCTGCGGTGAACTTGCGCATGACATCGGGAAAGCGGAAATGAATGGACAGCACGATCGCATGCAACAGAATGGAAAGCCCCAGCGCAACGGTGAATACGCGTTGCGGAGGATCCATTGCGGCAAACGGCCCCCATGTCAGCTCGGACCATCGAAACAGGCCGGAAACCGATGTACCAAACGATCTCGGGAACGCGCTCAAGCGATAACACCACGCCTCAAATCCGAATGGCCCGATTTTACGCGTTTTGGCACGCTTCAAAGCGGCCCATCAGACGGGAGCCGCCGTTTCATGCAGGCCGATAAAAGTGCACTTCAGCTCGTTATCGATGAAGTCTATTTCACCAATGCCGAGTTCCACGCGAATCCCGGGCGTGACCTCCGGCAAGGATGGCACGCGCACGACCAGGGGAAGCTTGTCCAGCCGGACAAGGTTTTCCCGGAGCACTTCACCGGTCATCAATTCAATGCCCTCCTGATGCAGCCAGCGCAGGCACCAATAACGCTCCATGCGACGCTGAAATTCATCGTAAGTGGCGTAGGTCGCCTCGAAGTCCGATACGGCCGAGAGCAGTTCGGAGGCGTTCTTCCTGAATGGCGTGGCCTTGCCCGCCGTCAGGGCAAGCAATTGCCACTGGTTGACCAGATCAACGTAACGGCGCAACGGCGAGCTGGAC
Source organism: uncultured beta proteobacterium (assembly GCA_903928055.1). Lineage (GTDB taxonomy): Bacteria > Pseudomonadota > Gammaproteobacteria > Burkholderiales > SG8-39 > CAIYPG01. The sequence continues at coordinate 75,624 of CAIYPG010000118.1, forward strand.
CACGCATAGTGGCTGACCCCCAGGCCCTGATGGGCCGCGGCGCCGGTGGTCATGCGCACCTTGCCATTGGCCTGCACCCGGTAGATTGCCGGGACGTCGTTTTCGTCCAGCAGCTTTCCCCAGGTACTGTTGGCCAGGATCATCAGTTCGGCGACCAGTTTGTCGAGTGGTTCACCGCGCCGCCGGGCGATGATCTCGACACGATCATTCTCAACGCGGAATGTGTATTCCGGCCGCTCGCGTAAAACAGGTTGCTTGCCGCGCGCCGCCTCAAGGGTCAAGGCAAAGCGCCACAGCACATGCAACTCGCGGGAGAACGGCACGTCTGCCGGCACCTCGCCCGCAGGAAAGGCTGTATCGAGTTTTTCGGTATTGTGATGGCGCAGATTGGCCGCGATCGGGACAAGTTCAATTGCGGTGTGGCGATTCTCGATTTCGAATCCGTCCTCGCGAACATCGAGATACAGGGACAGGGCCGGACGGGCATCGCCTTCGGCCAGGGAAAAAGCTGCAATCGCCTCCGGCGGCAGCATGGTGATCTTGCTGCCGGGGAAGTAGGCTGTGGACAGCCGGTTGCGCGCCACTGCATCGAGCGTTGAGCCGGGCGCAAAGCCCAGTCCTGGCGCAGCGATGTGTATGCCAATACGCAAGCGGCCCGGCGATGGCGAGGACACCGAGAATGCGTCGTCGATTTCGGTGGTATCTGCATCATCAAGGCTGAATGCCGCGACATCGGCCCGCGGCAATTCGGCAGGCATCGAAAATTTCAGGTCCGAGGGAAAGCCCAATCCCTTCGGAAAACACTCGAACAGAAAACGTCCGAGGTGATAATCGTGACTGGAGGGAAGTGCGCCGCACTTTTCCAGCAGCCGCGGCACGGACAATCCGGTCTGTTCACAGGCACGCTCAAGCGCCTTGGTTTCGGGTTGGTTGCGATCAGGGTTGTACAACAGTTCCTGGACAATCGGCCGCAGCACTTCCGGAAATGTGCCAGAGACCAGTTCTTCCACCCAAGCATCGATGCGCACCTGGATCAGCCGCCTCTTCTCCTGGCCTTCGAGCGCCGCTTTCAGGATGTCCGCCGGTGCCGCCCGGTAGCGCCCCTTGCCTTTGCGATAGAAATACATGGGCGCCGAATGCAGCTTGAGCAATATTCCTGCGGATTCGCTGGCGGTCGCCGTGCGTCCGAAATATTCCCGCGCCAGATCGGTGAATCCGAATTCCAGTTCGCCGCAGCATTGCCACAGGAAATCAATATCGATGTCCGCAGCCAGCGCCTCGGCCTGGGTCAGCAGTTCTGTCGGCGCGGGAGCATCGAACCGCAGCAATACCGCATTGGCCTTGACCTTGCTGCGCTTGCCGTGGGGCGATTCCACCTGCAGGGCGGCATCGGAGGCTGCCAGCACGGTCCCGACTTTGAAACCGCCGTTTTCTTCATGGAGGACGTGCATGGAACTGCCGGGAAATGAAAGGGAAGGGCGTCGGCGGAATTCTCGCGCTGCGACCACTTTTGCTACCGCTTCTCGCGTTGCCGCTGACAATCCCGATTATATCCCGCGCCCATCTCCATCTTCCGGGTTGCGGTGGATGAATCCGCTGGATCAGATGCGCGAAGCTCGGGAAGGCAATCCGGCAAATTCCAGAATGACCGGAATATGGCGAGGAAAACTCTGCAGGCTGTGGTCGCCACCCTCGACTACGACCTGGCGTGCGCCAGCATACCGAGCCACGGCTTCACGATAGTCCAGCAACTCGTCGCCGGTTTCGACCAACAGCATGTAGCGCGAAGGCGTTATGGCCGCGACAAACAAATTTTCCCATTGCTGCAGATGCGCTTCGGTGAGCTGGTAACGCTCTCCGGTGTACATATTGGATTGTTCACCAAGGTAATCGCGCAATCCGAGATGCGGCGTGATCGCCGGATTGATCAGCACGGCACGCGCCTTGTATTTCTCTGCCAGCCAGGTCGCGTAGAAACCGCCCAGTGAACTGCCCACAAAGGTGAGCTCGCCTGAAAGATACGGCGCAATCGTGCGCTCGACGATCGCAATCGCCTCATCGCCGCGCGGAGTCAGGGCGGGACAGAGCCATTTGTCCCCCAATCCGTGATCCTGGAGGTAATGCCCGAACTGGCGGGCCTTGATCGAATGCGGCGAGGAATTGAAACCGTGGAGATAGATGATCATGGCCGATACGCTCATGCCGGAATCGATGCACCCAGCCCATCCAGAATGCGCTGATGAACCCCGCCAAATCCGCCGTTGGACATGACCAGCACGTGGTCGCCAGCGCGGGCCTCCGCCACGATCGCGCCCACCAGCCGGCCAAGGTCATCCTCGCACCGCACCAGCGCCCCCAGCGGGGTGAGCACCACCTGCGCGTCCCAGCCCAGTCCCTGCGTGTAGCAGAACACGTGATCCGCAGCCTTCAGGCTCGCCGCAAGGCGGTCTTTCATCACGCCAAGTTTCATGGTATTGGACCGCGGCTCCAGCACTGCGAGGATGCGCTGGCCCGGGCCCATCTTCTTTCTCAGACCTTCCAGCGTGGTAGCTATCGCCGTCGGGTGATGGGCGAAATCATCGTAGACGGTCACACCGCGAACCTGACCGCGAACTTCCATGCGGCGCTTGACGTTGGCAAAACGCGACAGCGCCGGGATTGAGACCTGCGAGTCAACGCCGGCGTGTTTGGCCGCGGCAATAGCCGCAAGCGCATTCATGCGATTGTGTTCGCCCAGTAACTCCCACTGCACGCGCCCCAACGCTGATCCTGTGTGCCGCACATCAAATCCATTGCCACCCACCCCGACTGCAGACCAACCATCCGCAACCCCGAAGCGCTCGACTGCAGACCAGCAACCTCGCGCCAGCACCCTTTCCAAAGAGCGCTCTGCACCATTTGTCACGATAAGGCCAGATCGCGGCACAATGCGCACGAAATGGTGGAATTGAGTTTCAATGGCCGCAAGATCGGCGAAGATGTCCGCATGATCGAACTCGAGATTATTCAGGATGGCCGTCCGTGGCCGGTAATGCACAAATTTGGAGCGCTTGTCGAAAAACGCCGTATCGTACTCATCCGCCTCGATGACAAAGTAAGGACTGTCGGTCAGTCTGGCCGAGATTCCAAAATTCTCAGGAACCCCGCCAATCAGGAATCCCGGCCGCTTGCCTCCCGCCTCAAGGAGCCAGGCAAGCAATGAGGCAGTGGTTGTCTTGCCGTGGGTTCCTGCAACTGCGAGCACCCACTTACCGGCCAAAATATGCTCGGACAGCCATTGCGGCCCGGAAACATAAGCATCCCCGCGATCTAGGATCGCTTCCATCAGCGGGTTGCCTCGGGTAACGACGTTTCCGATGACCCACAAGTCCGGCGCCAGCGTCAATTGCTCTTCGCCAAAGCCCTGAATGAGCTTGATCCCAGCCTGCTCGAGTTGTGTGCTCATGGGGGGATAGACATTGGCATCACAACCGGTGACGCGATGCCCGGCCTCGCGGGCAATGACCGCCAGCCCGCCCATGAATGTGCCGCAAATGCCGAGAATATGAATGTGCATGATCTTCGCTCGCAATCCTGCCGCGAACGCGCGGGGAAGGCGTTAGAATTCTAGCAGTTGTGCCGTGTACTTCTTCCAATATCCCGTTTCATGCGCCAAACCCGCCTTGCGGGTGCGCACGGCTAAACTCCCAATCAGGAAGCCCGGCCTCGGGAATCTGAATATGCCCAAGGACACCCGACTCAAACAGCAGCAAATGCGATCGCGCATCGCTGCAGTAGCTGCGCGCATCATGGCCGAAGACGGCGTTGAGGATTTCGCCCTGGCCAAGCGCAAGGCTGCCCGCCAGCTCGGCGCGGAAAGCACCCATGCACTGCCAGACAACACTGAAGTCGAAGAAGCGCTTCGCGCCCACCAGTCCCTCTATCAGGAAGCGGAACAACGCGAACGAATTCAGATTTTGCGTCGAATGGCCCTGACCGCCATGGAGGCCCTCGCGACTTGGCGCCCTTACCTGTGCGGATCCGTATTGAAGGGGACGGCAGGTCGCAACAGCACAATTGACCTGCAACTCTTTACGGACGATGGCAAATCCGTCGAAATGTATTTCCTCAATCGCAATGTCCATTACGAGACGTTTGAACAGCGGCGGCAGGCAGGTGGCCAGATGCGCACCATCACCCTGCTTGAGATGAACTGGGACGGCATTCCCCTCAGCCTGGCAATCCATCCGGCCAATGATGAACGCATTGCTCTAAGAACGGCCGGATCCAGCCACCTTTCCGAACGTGCCAACCTTGCAAAGGTCCGGGAACTCCTGCGGACCGATGACGAGCAGACGCTCTCTTATCTGCATTCAACGAATGCACCGCAACAGAATGACCCTAACCATGGCTGATTCCCGTCGGGCGGCTCTGCTAGCCATCGCCGCAATTGCAGCCGGCGCGGCCGGGTTTGCAGCCCGCCACCTGTGCCGATCCGTCCCCGATACCATTTCAAAAAACCTGCGCCTGCTTTCATTGCCAGACTTGACCGGAAAATCACAAAGCCTCGCGCAATGGAATGACAGAATCTTGCTGGTCAATTTCTGGGCAACCTGGTGCGAACCTTGCCGCGATGAAATTCCGGCCTTGGTCAAGATGCAGTCAGTCCATGCGGGAAAAGGACTTCAAATCGTCGGCATCTCCGTCGATTCTGCAGATAAAGTCATCGATTTTTCTCTAAAATTCAAAATAAACTATCCGTTGCTCATTGCCGGCTATGAAGTGATTGAGCTATTGAAAAAGCTCGGAAACACGGCCGGGAGTTTGCCGTATACCGTGATCATTGGCCGAGGGGGAAACGTCATCACCTCACACCTAGGCGGATTTACCGAAATCGAGCTGGAAAAATTGCTCTCCGAAATACTCTAATCAAAGGTAGATTCGCCCAAATTCATGAAAAAGTGGACAAGTTGACGCTATTTGCGGCAAACTTGCAGCATGACGAAGCCTAAGAACACCCGGGCACGCCCGCAATTGGCAGGCAAAAAGAAGCCGTCCATACTTGTTCTGCACGGACCCAACCTGAATCTCCTGGGAACCCGCGAACCTGAAATTTATGGCAGCGAAAGCCTCGAAGACATCAACCGGAGGTTATCCCTGACCGGCCAGCGTCTTGGTGCCCAAGTCGAAACTTTCCAAAGCAATCACGAAGGTGCCCTCATTGAGCGGGTACATGCTGCGAAATTGCAGCGATCTTCGTTCATCATCATAAATCCTGCAGGGTTGACTCATACCAGCGTTTCGCTTCGTGATGCACTGGTAGCGGTCAAGATTCCGTTTATCGAGGTGCATCTCTCCAATATCTATAGTCGCGAGTCTTTCCGTCACCACTCCTATTTTTCGGACGTGGCAATAGGAACCATCTCTGGCTTGGGCAGCAGTGGCTACGACCTGGCCCTGCAGTTCGCCCTTCAACCAAGACCTTAACCCCGGGCAGGATTGTCCGTCAGCAGCCCGGCGGCATTCACTCCCGGCAGAGGAGGCAGAAACATGGATTTACGCAAGCTGAAGAAATTGATCGACCTGGTCGAGGAGTCCGGCATCGCCGAACTTGAAGTGACCGAAGGCGAGGAAAAAGTACGCATCGTGAAAACCGGGCGCGCCGCCGTCGAGACGTCGGTAGCCATCCCGGCTGCAGCGCCGGCCGTGGTAGCTGCGCCAGTAGCACCAGCACCCGCGCCAGCACCTGCGACGCCTGCTGAACCGGAAGGGCACGTCGTGAAATCCCCGATGGTAGGCAGTTTCTACCGGGCTGCATCCCCTGGCGCCAAAGCCTTCGTTGAAGTCGGCGACACCGTGAAGAAGGGCCAGCCGATATGCATCATCGAGGCCATGAAGCTCATGAATGAAATCGAGTCCGACGCTGACGGCGTGGTCAAAGCCGTCCTCGTCGAGAACGGCCAGCCGGTGGAATACGGCGAACCTCTCATCGTGATTGGCTAGAGGCAGGCAGCTTGCTTTCGAGCCAGGCCAATTTTTGCTGCTTCATCCCTCAATTCTGACTCCCTCGAGATGTTTGAAAAAATCCTGATTGCCAATCGCGGAGAGATCGCCCTGCGCATACAGCGTGCATGCCGTGATCTCGGCATCAAAACCGTCGTCGTGCATTCCGAAGCCGACAGCGAAGCAAAATATGTAAAGCTCGCCGACGAATCGGTGTGCATCGGCCCCGCGGCTTCGTCTGCCAGCTACCTGAACGTACCGGCCATCATCAGTGCAGCCGAGGTGACCGACGCCGAAGCCATCCATCCCGGATATGGATTTCTGTCCGAGAACGCCGACTTTGCCGAGCGAGTGGAAAAAAGCGGTTTTGTGTTCATTGGCCCCCGGCCCGAAACCATCCGGATGATGGGTGACAAGGTGACCGCCAAACAGACCATGATCAAGGCCGGCGTCCCGTGCGTTCCCGGTTCTGAAGGGGCACTTCCTGACGACCCGGCGGAACTGGTCAAACTCGCCCGCAAGATCGGCTATCCGGTCATCGTCAAGGCATCGGGCGGCGGCGGTGGACGGGGAATGCGCGTCGTGCACACCGAAGCCGCGCTCAAAAATGCCGTGGCGCTGACCCGCTCCGAGGCACAGGCGGCATTCGGTAACCCGATGCTGTACATGGAAAAATATCTCGAGAACCCGCGTCATATTGAAGTGCAGGTTCTCGCCGACGAGCACAAGAATGTAATTTACCTGGGCGAGCGGGATTGCTCCATGCAGCGCCGACATCAGAAAATCATTGAAGAAGCACCGGCGCCCGACATTACCCCGCGTTTGCGCGCCCGCATCGGCGATCGCTGCGTGGACGCCTGCAAACGCATCGGTTATCGCGGTGCCGGCACCTTCGAGTTCCTGTATGAGGACGGGGAGTTCTACTTCATCGAGATGAACACCCGCATTCAGGTCGAGCACCCTGTAACGGAAATGATCACCGGCGTGGACATCGTCCAGGAACAGATCCGCGTCGCCGCCGGAGAGAAGCTGGCATTCCGCCAGCGTGATATCGAGTTCCGCGGTCACGCCATCGAATGTCGGATCAATGCCGAGCATCCCTTTACCTTCGTTCCTTCACCCGGAAAAATAACTTCCTACCACCCACCCGGCGGGCCAGGCATCCGGGTCGATTCCCATGTCTACCACGGGTATACGGTGCCTCCAAACTACGACTCCATGGTCGGGAAGATCATCGCCTATGGCAAGGACCGCGACCAGGCCATACGACGCATGCGGATTGCGCTGTCCGAGATGGTGGTTGGTGGCATCCTCACCAATATTCCGCTGCATCAGGAACTTCTGGTCGACAATCGCGTGATCAAGGGCGGGGTGAGCATCCATTACGTTGAAAAGAAGCTCAGCCAACAGAAGAAGGCCGGCTCGGCCACCTAGTGGCATGGCACTGATCAGCCTCGTCCTAGAACTTGACGCAATCGACGCGGATCGTCTGTCTGACGCTCTGCTGGAGGCCGGGGCCTTGTCGGTCAGCTCGGAGGATCCGCTGGCCGGAACGCCAGCCGAGGTTCCGATGTATGACGAGCCCGGCTGGAATGACGACGGTAAAGCCGAACAATGGCCGCGACTCAGGCTGCGAGCGCTGATCAATGACGGCAGCAAGGCGCAAAGCCCTGCCGCGGACATCGTGCTGGCGGCGGCCGTATCGGCAGCAGGCCTCGCAATCATGCCCGAGTACGCGATCGAGCCGGTTGATGATGACGATTGGGTTCGCAAGACCCAGGCGCAATTCGAACCAATAAGGATTTCCGAACGCCTGTGGATCGTTCCTTCCTGGCATGTTGCGCCTGACGCTTCGGCCATCAACATTGCGCTAGATCCCGGTATTGCCTTCGGTACCGGCAGCCATCCCACTACCAAGCTTTGCCTGCGCTGGCTGGAGACTCATGTAAAGGGTGGGGAGACGGTCCTCGATTACGGCTGCGGTTCGGGTATATTGGCCATCGCTGCAGCGAAAATGGGCGCAGCCCGAATCACCGGCGTGGACATCGACCCGGCGGCAGTCGCGTCAGCGCGAGATAACGCCGCACGCAACAATGTGACGGCCGAATTTCTCGACGCAGGTTCTTCGCTTGCAATGGAAGCAGACCTGGTGGTTGCAAATATTCTTGCCAATCCCCTGAAAATGCTTGCTCCGCTGCTTGCGAGCCACACTCGCCCCGAAGGCCGGATCGCGTTGTCAGGCGTATTGAGTGCGCAGTTCACTGAGGTCGAAGCCATCTATTCTCCGTGGTTCGACTTCGAACCCGGCGTAGAGGATGATGGCTGGGTATGCCTGTCCGGCCGGCGCAAGTCGGGGCGATAATGGCCACCACACCGAGTGACATGACAGTTTACGGGGCGCCATGAACAAGGACGCCGTAATTGCCCGCTGCCCTGCATGTGCCACGGCATTCCGCGTGAGCGAAGTACAAATCGCCGCTCGCGACGGACAAGTACGATGCGGTCGCTGTGCAAACGTATTCGATGCCAGAGCACATCTGGTGGTTCCGGCAGAATCACCAGCAATTCCCGAACCTCCCACGACACCGACTGAACCGTCATTCAAGATCGAGGCACGGGAGCATGCCTTGAATGAGGCAATGACTCCGGAGACGGAGTCGTTCATTCTTGCCCCGGCGCCCATAGGAGACCTTCTCAAACCGGAAGATGATCGGCCAAGATTCGAAAACATGGCTGCGATCGAAGCAGTCGCGCCCAGCCTGGAATTGGATTTCGGGAGAAAGGTACGCACAGCCGCACCAACGATATCGCCCTGGATAGGATGGCCAGGGCTGGCGGTACTTGTTTTACTGCTGGCGGCACAAATCGTTTTCCACCTGCGTGGGGACATTGCTCTGCTGTTTCCTGATATCAAACCTTATGCCGAGGAATTGTGTATTGCTATCGGCTGCGATCTGCCACTGCCGCGAAAGCCGGAGATGATGAGTATCGAGTCTTCAGATCTCCAGGCCGATACCTCGAATCCGGGCGTCATGGTCTTGTCTGCAACCTTGCGCAATCGCGCACCTTTCGCTCAAACTCCCCCGGCCCTTGAACTGACACTGACGGATCTTCAGGATCAGCCGGTGGCGCGGCGGGTACTGAGTACGGCGCAATATATTGCCCGTGGAACAGCTGTCGGGACGGTTGAAGGCAACCGGTTCCCGGCCAGCACCGAGGTACCCGTCAGGGTGTATTTTGAAGCACCCTCGGTAAAAGCTACCGGATATCGCCTGTATCTGTTTTATCCCTGAGCCGAGGCCGCGATATTTACGTTATTCTTCGCACCCTGAACCGCACAACCCAACAGGAGAAAACCAATGGCTAACGTCACCCTGGGCGGCAACCCGATCACCGTCGCCGGCACCTTCCCGCAAAAAGGCCAGTCAGCGCCCGATTTCAAGCTGGTTGGAAAGGACCTGAAGGATGTCTCGCTCAAGGATTTCGCCGGCAAGCGCAAGGTCTTGAACATCGTGCCCAGCCTGGACACCGCCATCTGCGCCACCTCTACCCGCAAGTTCAATGAGCGGGCTGCTGGGTTGGGCAATACTGTCGTGTTTTCCATTTCAGCCGACCTGCCATTCGCCATGGGCCGTTTTTGCACCACTGAAGGCATCGAAAACGTCGTGCCGTTATCGGTCATGCGCGGGCGCGATTTTCTGAAAAACTATGGCGTTGAGATCATGGACGGCCCACTGGCGGGAGTCGCCGCGCGAGCCGTCGTGGTGCTGGACGAAAACAACAAAGTGCTTCACTCGCAGCTCGTGCCGGAAATCAAGACCGAGCCCGACTATGATGCTGCCCTGGCAGCGCTGAAATAGCCCGCTGAGACCGCCCCGGCCGTCTGCAGCAAATCACTGCAGACCCATATCGCATCTCCTTTCTGACAGTCCTGAATTCCATGTCCATTCTCATCTGCGGTTCCATTGCCTACGACAACATCATGGTGTTTCAGGGCAGGTTCAAGGATCACATCCTTCCCGAACAAATTCACATCCTCAACGTGGCCTTTCTGGTGCCGCAGTTACGGAGGGAGTTCGGCGGTTGTGCCGGCAACATCGCTTATAACCTAAAGATGCTGGGCGGTGACCCTCTCATCATGGCTACGGTGGGCTCGGATGCGGCACCCTACGTTTCTCGACTGGACTCACTGGGTATCTCGCGGAAATGTGTTCGCGAAGTTCCCGAAGCGCTGACTGCGCAGGCATTCATTACCACCGACCTGGACGATAACCAGATCACCGCCTTCCACCCGGGCGCGATGAACCACTCCCACCTGAATAACGTGACTTCCAGTCTGGGTACAAAGCTCGGCATCGTTGCACCGGACGGTCGCGAAGGCATGCTGCAGCATGCCCGTGAACTGGCTGCCCTGAACATTCCGTTCGTTTTCGACCCCGGCCAGGGACTGCCGATGTTTTCGGGTGAAGAGTTGCTCGATTTCATTGCCAAAGCGACTTATGTCGCGGTCAATGACTATGAGGGCAAGCTTCTCGAAGAGCGCACTGGCCGCTCCTTGATTGAACTCTCCACGCTTGTCGAAGCTCTAATTGTTACCAGAGGCGCTGCGGGATCAACCATACACGCCTTGGGGCAACAGTTTGATATTCCGTGTGTTACAGCAAGCGAAGTGGTCGATCCCACCGGCTGCGGTGATGCCTACCGTGCCGGATTGCTGTACGGTATAGCCACAGGACGTGACTGGAAGACCACAGGCCAGTTGGCGTCACTGATGGGCGCTCTGAAGATCAGTTCGCGCGGCGGTCAGAACCACGTGGCAGACCGCGCCGCAATCACCAGCGCATACCGCAAGCATTTTGGAACAGAACTCTGAAAGGAATGACCATGACCGGAAAGCACTTTTCCCTCCTTTCTGCTGCAGCCATCATCGGGGCCGGCGTTGTTTCCGGCTGCGCCACCCAGAGCAGTTCCGGCAGCGTGTATTCACCACAGCAGGCCCGCCAGGAACAAACCATCCGCATGGGCGTCGTTGAGTCCGTCCGGGAAGTCACCATTGAAGGCTCGAAAGGCCCCGTTGGCACCATTGCTGGCGGTGCGGTCGGCGGCATTGCCGGAGCCAATGTTGGGGGCGGACGCGGCTCCACGATCGGTTCGATTCTTGGCGCGGTAGCCGGTGGTGTAGCGGGCCAGGCCATTGAGCGCAATGTCACACAGAAAAAGGGCCTGGAAATCACCGTGCGACTGGAAAACGGCGAATTGCGGGCCATTGTCCAAGAAGCCGATGAGACATTCCGATCCGGCGAGCGCGTGCGTCTGGTTTCCGGCGGTGGAGTCACCCGGGTTACGCACTAGGTTGAAATGGCCCCGGACAATATGACTGGCATATTGTCCTTAGGGGAATTCTGTTTCAGCGGCGCGATACGCACTTGAGCTTCCGGGCCACACCCGCTTGACACATTATTCACGCGCCCACCGGACTACCCCTTTCCTGAAGCGATGCTCGCGGATAACCCGCCTTGCATGGCATCTGCTGGAGGGATTGACAACAGTCAGGTTCCGCTATCCATCGTGGTCCCTCGCGCAACGGCGCGCCGCCATGCGCCAGTGGTCAAACAAGCTATTGTCCATCCTGTCCGTGACCGTGCCAGCCAAAGACCGGCATCACGTCATGCCATCGCGATGCATCATCGTCAGCAATCACGTCTCCTGGATTGATATCTTTGTCCTGGCGGCAAACTATCCGGCGGTATTCGTCGCGAAGTCGGAAATCAGGCGCTGGCCACTGGTTGGGGGGCTGTGTGAGCAAACCGGAACATTGTTTATCGAACGCGGCAGATCATCGTCAGCAAGGAGAACCAACACGACCATTGCAGCCGCCGTTGAGGCAGGCAATCTCGTGAGCATTTATCCTGAAGGAACGACCACCGACGGAAAAAATCTGGCGCATTTTCACGCCGCCCTGTTCCAGCCTGCCATTGATTCCGGAGCAATGATCCTGCCCATGTCGCTGCGCTATACCGATAGCAGGGGCAATTACTGCAGCGCACCGAATTTTGTCGGCGAAACGACCTTCATGCAGTCACTTTGGCACACAACCGCTGAGCCGCATATTGTTGCGGATCTGCAGTTTCTGAAACCAATAAATTCAGCAGGCCGGGAACGGCGTGCTCTGGCTGCCGACGCACATGCCGCTATTGCCGTAGCGCTGGCCCTGAAGCAGGACGGCAACCAACCTGAAAAAGGCGTCGATCCTCAAGCCTGATGGCGGTAAGACGCCTGCCCCAGACACAGCCGGTGTCGATTCCAAGCAGCCCGGGGGAAATCTTGAGGCCCATTGCAGACCAGTGACCGCATACGATGACGTCATCCTTGGTCTTGCGGGCAGGCACATCAAACCAAGGGATAAACCCAGCCGGCGCCACGTCCACTTCGCCCTTGGTCGCAAATTCCATAACGCCATCGGTACTGCAAAACCGCATCCTGGTCATCGCATTCACGATCACCCGCCAGCGATCAGCACCCCGCAGATCATCAGACCAGTGATCCGGTTTGCTGCCATACAACCGGGAGAGAAACTCCCGATACCGCGAACCACCCAGTTCCTCCTCCACCTCGGCGGCGAGCCGAGCCGCCATGCAGGTGGTCCATTGCGGCAACAGCCCGGCGTGCACCAAAACACGGTTTTCTTCGCGGTATAGCATTGGAAGGCCGCGTAGCCACGAAAGCAGTTCTCTGCAATCCGGGGCCGACAATACGGCATTCAGGGTGTCGTCGTTGTGCTGACTGGCAAATCCCTCAGCAACCGCCAGCAAATGCAGGTCATGGTTGCCCAAAACCACAACAGCACTTTCACCCAGATCTTTCACATATCGCAGGACTTCAAGCGACTGAGGTCCGCGGTTGACCAGATCTCCCACAAACCACAGGCGGTCTGCTCCGGGTTTGAATTCGATTTTGGCGACCAGTTGTAGCAGTTCATCAAAGCAGCCTTGAACGTCGCCGATTGCGTAAGTTGCCATTGGGAACCAAAAAATAAGCTTCTTGAGCAAAAGCTAAGTTTAGTAGCCGTCGCGGAATAACAGGCCACGATTGAAAATCTGTTACTGCAAGATATCAAAAATAAAGCCGGGGAACCCAGCTTTATTTTCGACATCGACATATGTGCTGTTCAGCTATTCCCTAGTATTTCAGAAAATCAACCTAAAACATTTCGGCAGCTAATTTCCCCGAATAAAGTAATTTGATCACGCCAAAGGTTTTTGTTCGATTGCAGCACTACACCACGCAGCATTCTCGTCTTTAATGGTGGCACTGCACCAGGCTGCACCTTTCTCTTTGACAATTGCAGCCTTTCTTTCAATTGAAGCGCTGCACCACGCAGCTTTCTTGCCTTCGATAGCCGCGCTGCACCAAGCTGTACTTTTATCCTCAATGGCCGCACTACACCAGGCTGCCGTCTTCGTTTCAATCGTAGCGCTACACCACGCAGCTTTCTTACCTTCAACGGCAGCACTACACCAAGCCACACTATTGGCTGTCCGCTTCTCAAATACCTCTTGATAAAGCCTGCGCGTATTTTCCATTAGTGTCGCTTGCTTTTCGCGATCCGCCTGCGTACGAATACCGATATGAGGACTATGGTGCAAGTACCCCCCGAACAGACGCTGGCAATCTTCATGATATTTCCGGGTATGCATAATGTGCTGGTGCCAGAATTCGTCGGCGTCTTTGCTTATTACGATCCGTTCTGCCTGCTCGGGATACTTCAAGAGCATGACCAAGAATTCTCTATATTCACATTCAGCGCTGCCCACCCGTTCCGTAGTCCACCCCGCGCCCAACTCTGGGTCCATTATCTTCAATTTAATTGATTCAAGATCAAGCTTCTGGATGAGTTCTATCACCTGATCTACGGATTCTGTTACAAAATTTCCTTGCATCATGTTCTCCAGTCTGAGGTTGCATTCAAAAAAATGCCGTCTTACGGCTTGTTGATGACATAAGCGGCATTGGGCACAAATTCACGGGGCTGATTAGACTGATCCTCGTGACTTGATTACTGAGAGATGAGGTTTTGGAGTGTGATTCTTCAAAAATTTCACCAATTCATCTGCAGCCAGCGGCTTGCTGAAATAAAACCCCTGGAATTCATCACAATCATTCGCCGACAGAAAATCAGACTGTTCAGCAGTCTCAACTCCTTCGGCAACGACCTTCATACGAAGACTATGCGCAAGCGCAATAATTCCCCGGGTAAGCGCCATATCGTCCACTTCCTTGGGAATGTCTGTAATGAATGTCCGATCGATCTTCACGCAGTCGATCGGAAAACGCTTCAGGTAGGCAAGCGACGAGTACCCCGTGCCAAAATCGTCCAGCGAGAGATAACTTCCGATTGCCTTCAGATCACCAAGCAACCGAACGGCATGCTCGGGATTTTGGATAACCATGCTTTCGGTAATTTCAAACTCCAAGTCTTCGGCACGGACTCCCGAAGCGCTGATGATCCTCGTGATATCCGAAAGAAACTTGTCGTTGGCGAATTGGCGAGCTGACAGATTGATTGCAATCCGCGGTGCCGGCAAGCCCATTTGTTGCCAAGCACGGCACTGCTGGCAAGCGGTGGTCAACACCCATTCGCCGATTGGAACAATCAAACCGGTTTCCTCCGCCAGCGGAATGAATTGCACCGGAGAAACAATGCCGAGGTCCGGATGCTGCCAGCGAATTAGCGCTTCGACACCTGTGATCCGTCCCGTGCGCATGTCCACCTTGGGCTGGTAGTGCAGCAACAGTTGGTCCCTCTCAATCGCATGACGCAGACTGGATTCGAGCGCAACGCGCTCGAACGTGTGCTTGTTCATCTCCGCAGAGTAAAAATGATAGATATTTCCGCCCTGTCCCTTCGCGCGATACATCGCTGCGTCGGCATTCTGCAGCAGCGTTTCGACATCAGCGCCATCCTCGGGGAAAACACTGATACCAATGCTGGCCGATAGCTGAAATTCCTGATGGTCAACGATAAATGGCTTCGCCAAACTGGCAAGGATCTTCTGGGCGACCGGGATGGCATCACGTGGTTGGGCCATGTTCTCCAAGGTAACCACGAATTCATCTCCGCCAAGACGCGAGATGCCATCACTGTCACGCAGCGCAGCAGTGAGACGAATGGCGCATTCCTGCAGTACCCGATCACCCGCGTTATGTCCCAGGGTATCGTTGACGATCTTGAAACGGTCTATATCCACAAACAACAGGGAAAGCCCGCGGTTGTGACGCGAGGACTGACTTAGTGCATGGCCCAGTCGCTCGCTGAAGAAATTTCGATTCGACAACTCCGTCAGCGGATCATGACCTGCCAGGTGGCGCAACGCCTGCTCGGCATGGTTACGCTGGCAATATTGCCCGAGATAGCTGCTGATCGACTGAAGCAGATGTAGAAAGGTTTCATCGGGCTGCGGCAATTCCCGGCTAAATATCTCAATCACACCGAAGAATTGGGTAGCAGACATGATTGGAAAGGCAATTGCAGAATGCAATTTGGCCTCCGATGCCGCAGGCATGCGACTGAAGCTTTGTTCTGCAACCAGGTCCTGAACAAAAAGGGGTTTTCGCTCGAACCAGACCCGCCCCGGCACATCAACGTTTGAAGGAGTCGATAATTTTTCCGTCAACGTCAGAAACGCCTTCAGCTTGGGAGTGCCTATTCCCCAAGTCGCGGCACACCTCAAGAGGTTGCTCTCCTTGTCCAGTGTCCAATAAGTTCCGCATTCAGCCGCGAAGCCCTTGACCATTGCCTGAATGATCTCGGGCATTGCTTTGGTCAGGTCATTGGCGGAGGCGGCCAGCTGGGTAACTCTGTGCTCAACCTCCAGCCGCATCGCTGAAAGTTTCTTCTCCGTTATATCCTTGCTCGTGCCAGACAGAAGGGCTGTACCAGCATGCAAAGTAGGCCTAGCGACCGTACGTACCCATCGAAGAATACCGTCGCTCCAGAAGATCCTGTGATCAAGCTCGCAGTCCTGCTTGTTCTCCATGGACTGGCGGAGTGCTTCCTCAAAAGTGCGGCGGTCCTTCTCATGAACACGTTGCAGGAAATCAGAATAGGAGAACGTTGGGGCTTCAGAGGAAAGCCCGAAGATGCGTTGCGTCTCTGCCGACAGAGACATGCTTCCCGTATCCGGATTCAACAACCAGTTTCCGAATTGCGCAATGTGTTGGGCATTTGCAAGATCAGCTTCGCGTTCCTGCAATTCCTTAGCAATGGTTCCTGCAATTCTCAAAGCCCGCATGCGCGAAGAAGACAGCGCGTAAAACATGCCAAACAATAAAACACTGCATAAAAGTCCGACTGACAATACCAACCAAGGTAGGGTGGCATCTACACGATCGATAATGGCGCTCTTTCTGGCAGCGAACCGAACTTCCCAGAGTCGGCCGCCCACCTCAGTCTGCAAGGCCCTCGTAAAAAACTCTCGATCCGCGGAATTGACGGGTGATGCATCGTAGGAATCTGTTGAGAAGAGCAGGCGCCTTTCGCTGCTCGTGGAAGCCGGCTCCGCAAACGCAGGCCCAATGTCCGTCAGCCAGACTTGCATATATTTCGCTACCGTACTGTCGAACAAGCCCTGCATCAGATTTTCAACATTAAAACCTGCGCCAACCGAACCTAAGTACGCAGCCCTTCTCTCTGGAACGGTGGATACAGGGGCACCATTTCTATAGACGGCCAGCCTCATAGCCAACCCTACAAATTCTCTACCGCTTTTAATTCGAATACGCTGCCCAGATGCAGTCACTTGTCCGGAGTCGCGCGCTGAGAATTGCAATGCCTCAAGAGCTTTCGGGCCTACCGACGCAAATGGGCTTGCACCGAGATCAAGCCCGAATGCAAATTTGTTGGACTCCATTGGCTCCAGGTAAACAATGACATGATATTCGGGCCGCTCTCCGGGAGGCTTGATCGCAAAGTCTGGGTAACCTTCAGAATTTAAACTGGTATCCCTGCGTACCGTATCTTCGAAAATTTTCCTGTTTTTCGCTGAAACATAAGTGGCAAAGTTAATCACTTCAAACCCGGGATATCTGCGCTTCAGATCAAGAGATTCGAAAAGGCGGCGAAATTCAACCCGGTTTAGCTCCTTGCTAGATACAAAAGCTCCCCTGACGCTATACAGGACATCGGTATAAGAATGAATCCTTGATTCCATGACATGCTTTGCGTCACTCGCATAGCGATCGAATCTCAACCCGGCGGCGCGCTCTATGTCGCCTCGGATTACCTCGAAGACGAGAAATGAAAGCAGGACGCCGGTCACCAAAGCAATCCAAGGCGCCAATGTTTTCCCGATAGACGGCAAGCCGCTCTTATCAGAAAACAGCTTTGTGATCAGATGCATTATTTCAGCCCCGGGACATCGGATATCTGGGCTAGTGACACATTGACAACATTGAAAACCCCGTTACCGAAAACGTCGGTGAAGTTTGCAACGGCCAAAATGCGGACGCTAACTTTGCAGAGAATACAAAGCAACGCTCTGACAAGATTTCAGCATTCGTCAGGTTCATGCAGAACAATGACCGCACGACGATTTGTTCCGGTACATAAGGCGCCCCTCCCGTGGGTTCAAGCAAACTGCCGTGGAGCCGGTACGTATGTTGTATTTGCTATCTGTAAAGTAGCACAAGCATGTATGAGATTTATGTAGGGAATTCTGGACAGGCACAAGTGAATTTTGATGACATGCGCAGCCTCATTCATCTCATGCCATTGGTATTGATGCTTCGCTTTTTGCCGGCCCGTTTTCCGACAAAGAGAATGGCCGTAGCCGATGATGGATGTACTCCATCTTCCATCCGGCAGAATTTGGATCGCCCTTCTCAAGCACTGTGAACAAACGGGAACGCTCACGAACGTTTTCAACGCAGCGCCCGCTTAAGGCATTGGTCAGAGGGAAATGACTCAGTAGGCGCGGTCAAGCCGGCGGTATTGAATGGCCTCCGCAAGATCTGCGGGGCTGATGACTGGATTGCCGGAAAGATCCGCAATCGTTCTGGCCAGCTTGAGTATCCGGTGATACCCGCGTGCAGACAGGTTGAGTCTGACGATAGCTTGTTTCACTAGGTTGGCGCCGACTTCATCAATGCGGCAGTGTTCGTCAATTTCGCTGCCAGCCAGCTGTCCATTGCTCATCCCTTGACGCTCAAGCTGGCGGTTACGCGCACACTCCACCCGGGCCCGCACGATCTCGGTCGAATCTCCATGTGCCTGCACGACCAGTTCACTTTCTTTCAGGGACGGCACTTCAATCTGAATGTCCAGACGATCCATGAGCGGGCCGGAGAGCTTGCCTCGATAGCGCGCAACTTGGTCAGGCGTGCACCGGCAGCGTCCACCGGGATGACCGAGATAGCCACACGGACACGGGTTCATCGCCGCAGCCAGTTGAAATCGCGCCGGAAATTCGACCTGTCTTGCGGCCCGGGAGATGGCGACTCGACCGGATTCAAGGGGCTCACGCAACACTTCCAGCACGCGCCGGTCAAACTCCGGCAATTCATCCATGAACAACACCCCGTTGTGTGCCAGCGAAATCTCGCCTGGCCGCGGATTGCTTCCGCCACCGACAATGGCCACGCTGGACGCAGAATGATGAGGAGCCCGAAACGGCCTCTGTTGCCAATTCGCAGAACTGAACCCGCGGCTGCCCAAAGACTGCAAAGCCGCTGATTCAAGCGCCTCCGTTTCTGTCATTGATGGCAATAATCCCGGAAGGCGGGCAGCGAGCATGGATTTGCCGGTTCCAGGTGGTCCGACCATGAGGATGCTGTGCCCCCCCGCGGCAGCCACCTCAAGTGCACGCTTGGCGTGCGTCTGTCCGCGGACGTCCCTGAGGTCCAGCGGCGTATTGACCGGCAAGGCAACTGTACTCGAAGGCCTTGCCAGCGACTGTCGCCCAAGTAAATGTGCGCAGACATCCAGCAGGGATGAAGCTTCAAGGATTTCGGTTCGTCTGACTAACGACGCTTCACCCGCACTGGCATGCGGCAGAATGAAAATGCGTTCGCTGTTGGCCGCACCGAACGCCATCGCCAGTGCACCACGTACTGGACGCAGTTCACCTGTCAGGGAAAGTTCACCGGCAAACTCGTAGCGACCGAGGGCCTCCTGCGGAATCTGGCCTGAAGCCGCAAGAATTCCGAGCGCAATTGGCAGATCAAAACGACCGCTTTCCTTGGGCAATTCGGCCGGCGCCAGATTGACAGTAATGCGACGGGCAGGAAGATCGAAACGGCAATTATTCAAGGCCGCACGTACTCGCTCGCGACTTTCACGTACCTCTGCTTCAGGCAAGCCGACAATGCTGAATGCCGGCAATCCATTGGAGAGATCGACTTCCACCGTGACCGGCGGTGCCTCCATGCCGGAAAGCGCGCGACTGTGCAGAACAGCAAGGGACATGATGACGGCTGTCGTAACAGGTCAAGGCGAATCGCCCATGAAACAACGCGCCGCTACACAAAAAGTTGACCGTGGCACGTCCGAAGCAAAATCAGCTCAAACGATGCCTCCACAATGCAGCCTGGAGTCAATACACCACTTTGGGACATGCATTATTGCAGCGCAAAATTTGGCAAGCCTGACCGGAGGCGGTGGGTATAGCCTGAATTAACGGTAAAATTACATATGCGTCCAAGAACTCCTTGACGCCACGGCAAGCCAGTTGCGAGGAGCAACACCTGCCGTCGGCACGCAATCCACGTGCATAAGCCCAGTTGGGTCCGCAGACATACAGGAAAACAAACAATATGACCACCCCGAAAATAATCTACACCGAGGTTGACGAAGCACCGGCACTGGCGACTTACTCCCTGCTCCCCATCGTGCAGGCGTTCACAAAGACAGCCGGCATCACCGTGGAGACGCGGGACATCTCGCTCGGGGGCAGAATCATCGCAAATTTTCCTGAAAACCTGCAGCCTGGACAGCGCATCGGCGACCATTTGGCTGAACTGGGAAAGCTTACAGAAAGCCCGGAAGCAAACATCATCAAGCTGCCCAACATCAGCGCCTCTGTGCCCCAGCTCAAGTCCACAATCAAGGAACTTCAGTCCACAGGCTACAAGGTTCCGGATTATCCGGACGATCCGAAAACCGATGCTGAAAAAGAGATCAAGACACGCTACGGCAAAGTGCTCGGGAGCGCAGTCAACCCGGTGCTCCGCGAAGGGAATTCCGATCGCCGTGCCCCTGCGTCGGTGAAACAGTACGCCCGGGACAACCCGCATCGCATGGGTGCCTGGACGCGCGACTGCAAGACGCACGTTGCGCACATGAACAGTGGTGATTTCTATGGCAGCGAAAAATCGGTCACCGTCAGCGTCCCCACCACCCTGCGAATCGAATTCAAGGGCGCGAACGGCAACAGCAGCGTGCTCAAGGAGAAGCTCGCGCTCAAGGCCGGCGAGGTGATCGACGCAACCGTGATGAGCCGCCGGCAACTGCGGGAATTTCTCGAGCAGCAGATCGAAGACGCGAAGGAGCAGGACCTGCTCTTCTCGCTACACCTCAAGGCCACGATGATGAAGATTTCCGATCCCATCATCTTTGGTCACGCGGTATCCGTGTATTACAAGGACGTGCTCGAGATGCACGCCGCCACGTTGAAAGAACTGGGTTTCAACCCGAACAACGGCATCGGCGACCTCTACAGCAAGCTCGCTTCGCTGCCCGCCGCCAAGCAGGCAGAGATCGAGAAGGACATCGAAACCTGCTATAAGGCCCGGCCGAGGCTTGCCATGGTGAACTCGGACAAGGGAATTACCAACCTCCACGTGTCAAGCGACGTGATCATTGATGCCTCAATGCCCGCCATGATCCGCGAATCCGGCAGGATGTGGGGCCCCGACGGCAAGGCATACGAGACAAAGGCAGTCATTCCGGACCGCTGCTATGCCCGCATTTACCAGGTGGCCATCAATGACTGCAAGAAAAACGGTGCGTTCGATCCCAAAACAATGGGCACTGTCCCGAACGTCGGCCTGATGGCCCAGGCGGCGGAGGAGTACGGCTCGCATGACAAGACATTCGAAGCTCCCGGCAACGGTACGATTCGCGCGGTGGACGCGGCCGGCAAAGTGCTGCTGGAACAGAACGTCGAGCAGGGCGACATATTCCGCATGTGTCAGACCAAGGACGCGCCAGTACAGGACTGGGTAAAGCTCGCGGTCTCACGCGCCCGCATCAGCGGCACTCCGGCAGTATTCTGGCTGGACAAGAACCGCGGTCACGACGCACAGATCATTGCAAAAGTCGAACGCTTCCTCAAGGACCACGATACCAGCGGCCTGGAGATCAGGATCATGACGCCCGAGGATGCGATGCAGTTCTCACTCGATCGCATCCGCGCAGGCAAGGACACCATCTCGGTCACGGGCAATGCGTTGCGCGACTACCTCACGGATTTCTTTCCAATCATGGAACTCGGCACAAGCGCAAAAATGCTGTCGATCGTTCCGCTGATGAACGGTGGCGGCATGTTTGAAACGGGCGCCGGTGGCACGGCTCCGAAGCACGTTCAACAGTTCCAGGAGGAAGGATATCTGCGCTGGGATTCGCTGGGTGAGTTCCTGGCACTTGCCGCGTCGCTTGAGCATCTGGCGCGTGTTTTCAACAACCCGAAGGCGCAAGTTCTCGCAGACACGCTGGATCAGGCGAACGGCCAGATCCTCAAGAACAACAAATCACCCGCACGCAAACTGGGGCAGATCGATAACCGCGGCAGTCACTTTTATCTGGCCCTGTACTGGGCGCAGGCACTGGCCGCGCAGACGAAGGACAAGGCATTACAGGCGCAGTTCGCCCCCATCGCCAAAAGGCTTACCGAGAACGAGGCGAAGATCAGTCAGGAATTGATTGCCGCGCAAGGCAAGCCCGTCGACGTCGGGTGTTATTACCGCTTCGACCCCGAAAAGGCTTCACGGGCGATGCGCCCAAGCGCGACGTTCAACGCGGCACTGGCAACACTGGGTTGATCTGTCGCACTGCAAGGTGGAGGCCGGTCATACGGCCTCTACAGCAGGCCTGCGTAATCGAGCAGACTGGGCCGGAAAAAGCCTGATTGGTGCAGGCAATCGAATCTGGAGACATTCGCTTTGAGTGCAAGGCTCAAAGCCGCAATAGGTTCTGCAAGCCACTGAAGCAGATTACGGAATCACCGAGAAATCAGCATCCCGGCCAGCATTAACTCTACAGTGGCCGTCAATGCCGGGAAAATCAGCGACCAGGCTGTTTTTCCATTTCCGCGACACGCGCTTCAAGCGCAGTAAGTTTCTCGCGGGTTCGGGCCAGAACTTTCGCCTGCGCATCAAATTCCTCGCGACTCACCAAATCCAATCTCGCGAAGAATCCGGACAGCAAAGTACGGAGGTTCTTCTCCACATCCTTTGCCGGCGTTGCCGCAAGCATTTCCCGGACGCGCAGGCTCAGATCATCAAATAGTTTGGATTGGGACATATTTCACAATCTAACACAGCAAAAGCATTGAACAGTCATGGCGCCCATCGTCTCGCACCACGACGGTGCTGAATTTTCCAGAATGCTTGAATTTGGTGCGTATGGAATGTTGCATCCTTACGACACTGCTCATAAACACATGATTAGTATAACGAAAAAACCTGGCATGGGCCGTGCTCTGCAATAAACTGGGATACACCGCAATTTGTGAGCGGTGTCTATTTTTAACCCTATAAGGTACTCAAATGAAAAAACTTCTCCTCGCTTCGGCTGTTGCTGCTGCATTCGCGGCACCCACCGCCGCGATGGCACAGGCAGCCCCTGCTGCAGCTCCTGCTTCCCCGCACACGTTTACGGGCAACATGACGCTGGCATCAGAATACCTGTATCGCGGCATCGCGCAAACGCGCGGCAAGCCGGCACTCCAGGGCGGCTTTGACTATTCGCACTCCAGCGGCCTCTATCTGGGTACCTGGGCTTCCAGCATCAGCTGGCTCAGCGATGCAACGATCGGCGCCAGTTCCAGCCTGGAAATGGATGTCTACGGCGGTTACAAGGGTGCGATCTCGGGTGACCTCGGATTCGACGTTGGCGTGTTGACCTACAACTATCCCGGTTCGGGCCTGCCGACCGGTGCTGGCAAGCCGGACACGACCGAAATCTACGGCGCACTGACCTACCAATGGCTGTCTGCGAAGTATTCGCAAACCACTGGCAGCCTGTTCGGATGGACCAAGACAACCGGCGGCGGCAAAACCTCAGGCAGCGGCTACCTCGACGTGACCGGAACCTGGGATCTGGGCAGCGGCTTTGGCCTGGTGGCGCATGTCGGACATCAGACCGTCAAGGGCCGCAGCAGCGCCAGCTACACCGACTACAAGCTTGGTGTGACCAAGGACGTCGGATTCGGCACCGTTGGGCTGGCCTACACCTCGACCGATGCCAAGGAAAGTTGCTCGGCCGGTGAGGACTACTGCTTTGTCAACACCAGTGGTTCTACGTATCAGGCCGGTAAAGACCGCCTTTCCGCAACATTCGGCAAGACGTTCTAACGCCATTCAGGCGGGAGGGCCGCCAACCAAAATTGGCGGCCCTTTCTTTTTTGAAATCTTAGGGAGCTTTTTTCATGAAACTCGTTACGGCAATCATCAAGCCGTTCAAGCTTGACGAGGTGCGCGAAGCCCTGTCCGCGATTGGCGTGCAAGGCATCACAGTCACCGAAGTCAAAGGCTTTGGACGGCAGAAGGGCCACACCGAACTCTACCGGGGCGCCGAGTATGTCGTCGACTTCCTGCCCAAGGTGAAGATCGAGGCTGCGATCAAGAGCGAAATGCTCGATCAGGTCATCGAAGCGATCGAGAAGTCTGCCAACACCGGCAAGATCGGTGACGGCAAGATCTTCGTGTTCGAACTTGAACAAGCCATCCGCATCCGCACCGGTGAGACCGGCGCGGAGGCCCTGTAAGGGAGAACCGTAATGAGAAAGCTATTTGCATTGCTCGCGATATTCGGCGCGATGTCCATCGCGACGCCGACGTGGGCCGACGACAAACCGGCCGCTGAGGCCACGCCAGCAGCAGCCGCACCAGCGGCCGCTGCACCGGCTGCCGCTGCTCCTGCAGCTGCGGAAGCCGCACCGGCAGCTGCAGCACCGGAGCAGAAGGTCGACAAGGGTGACACCGCCTGGATGATCGTCGCCACTGCGTTCGTGATATTGATGACCATCCCGGGTCTGGCGCTGTTCTACGGTGGCCTCGTGCGCACCAAGAACATGCTGTCCATTCTGATGCAGGTTTTCGCGACATTCTCGCTGCTTGCAGTACTGTGGGCCCTGTATGGCTACAGTGTCGCCTTCACCGAGGGCAATGCGTTCTTCGGGGGCTTCTCGAAGATCTTCATGTCGGGAATAACGCCGGACAGCAAGGTCGCGACCTTCAGCAAGGGTCAATACATTCCGGAATACATCTACGTGGTGTTCCAGATGACCTTTGCGGCCATCACACCCGCCCTGATCATTGGCGCATTCGCAGAACGCATCAAGTTCTCGGCTGTGATGCTGTTCATGGTGTTGTGGTTCACGTTCTCCTACCTGCCCATCGCGCACATGGTCTGGTACTGGGACGGCCCTGACGCCTACCCGGATGCCAAGGCAGCCGAACTGGCCGCATCGCATGCCGGCTTCCTGTTCCAGAAGGGCGCGATCGACTTCGCGGGCGGAACCGTGGTGCACATCAACGCCGGTATCGCGGGCCTGGTGGGCGCCATCGTGCTGGGCAAGCGCATCGGCTTCGGCAAGGAAGCCATGACGCCGCACAGCGTGACGATGACCATGATCGGCGCATCCCTGCTGTGGGTGGGTTGGTTCGGGTTCAACGTCGGCTCCAACCTGGAAGCCAACGGCGCCGCAGCTCTGGCCTTCATAAACACCTTCGTGGCAACCGCCGCAGCCGCTCTGGCCTGGATGTTCCTCGAGTGGATGTTCAAGGGCAAGCCCAGCATGGTCGGTATCGCCTCCGGTGCCGTTGCAGGCCTGGTTGCGATCACGCCGGCATGCGGCTTCGTCGGTCCGATGGGAGCCATTGCTCTCGGCGTGATTGCCGGTGCGATCTGCCTGTGGGGTGTCAATGGTCTGAAGAAGCTCATCGGTGTGGACGATTCGCTGGACGTATTCGGCGTGCACTGCGTCGGGGGAATCGTCGGTGCGCTGCTGACCGGTGTGTTCTGCTCACCGAGCCTCGGCGGTACCGGTGTGTATGACTATGTGGCCAACAAGGTCGGCGACTACGACATGATGGCTCAAGTCACCAGCCAGGCCTGGGCGGTCGGCACATCCCTCGTATGGTCGGCCGTAGTCGCATTCATCTCCTTCAAGATCGTTGACCTGATCATCGGTCTGCGTGTCAGCGAGGAAGAAGAGCGCGAAGGTCTGGACACGAACTACCACGGTGAGTCCGCATACCACCTGTAAAACGTTTCGGGACGGGGCCTGCCCCGTCCCAATGAGCAGGGGCGAAGCCCGAAAGGGCTTTAGCTTTCAAGGCGCCTTAACCAGGCGCCTTTTTTTATGCCCGCGAAAACAGCCGGAAGCAGCACGAGTCCGGCCGATCATTCGTCAGTGGATGCGTCCGGGTAGTAGATGACCGACAGAAAACGGATCGGCAGTTTCAGCAGGCGCTCCGGACCATGCGGAACTTCACCGCGAAACGTCAACGCGTCACCCGGTGCCAGCTCGTAGGTATGCTGTCCGTGCCGGTACTCGATTCCGCCTTCCAGCATGTAGATGAACTCGATCCCGGGATGCTCGAACGTGGGAAAGGTCTCGCTCTCGTCGTCCATCGAAATCAGGAATGGCTCGAAATGTTTTTTCGGCCCCTGGCCATAGGCGAGCAGGTGATAGGTGTGGCCCTGCTTGGTTCCGCGTCGCACGACCTCCATGCCTTCTCCGCTCTTCACCAGTTGGGCGCCCCCCACCGGCGCATCAAAGCCGCGAAACAGCGAAGAGATCGACACTCCCAGCGCGCCGGCGATGCGCGATAGCGAATCCAGGCTGGTTGAGGTCTGGCCGTTCTCGATGCGTGACAGCATTCCCCGGCTGATATCGGCAAGGTTCGCCACATCGGCAATCGTGAGGTGGTTCTTCAGGCGCTGCTCACGTATCGCGAGCCCGAGATGGCGCTCCAGCGATGCCGCCGCTTCACCTTTGGTTGCTGCCGTTGCCTTGCGTACGTTGGCCATGGGCGTCGTCCTTGTCAGTCCTGAGGCGAAAAAGACCCGATCATACCGTGCCGATGTTGCTAATCATGCAATAAAGATGCATGATATGCATAATATCAGCATGGGAAGAAACTTAATTTCCTACTGATCCATCCCGTTCATACCTGATCAAGCCCATGCCCTGGCGTCTGTTGCGCTTCGCGTTGAGTCGTACGCACCCTGAACCGAGGATGTTCACTCGTCCGGCGCGGCTCAAGCCCGCCTACGACGTGGTGATCATCGGTGCCGGAGGCCATGGCCTTGCGGCCGCCTACTACCTCGCCCGCGACCACGGCATCACGAATGTCGCCGTGCTGGAAAAGGGCTACATCGGCGGTGGCAACACCGGCCGCAACACCACGATCATCCGTTCCAACTACCTGACCGTCGAAGGCGTGGCGTTCTTTGATGAAAGCGTGCGCCTGTGGCAGGACCTGTCCACCGAGTTCGACCTCAACCTGTTCTATTCCACCCGCGGACATTTCACGCTGGCCCACACCGATTCGGCCATGCGGACCATGCGCTGGCGGGCCGAAGTAAACAAGCATCTCGGCGTCGACAGCGAACTCGTGGATGCGCAATCCGTCGCAACCGCCATTCCGATGATGGACATGAGCTGCGCCGGACATGCGCCGGTGCTTGGCGCGTTGTATCACGCGCCCGGCGCCATCGCGCGCCATGACGCAGTGGCCTGGGGCTACGGTCGCGGCGCCGATCAGCGCGGCGCGGAAATCCACCAGCAGACCGAAGTCACCGGCATTGAGATCAACGACAGTGGCGTCGTTGGGGTCAACACCACGCGCGGCCGCATCGCCACCCGCAAGGTTCTGTGCGCCGTGGCCGGTTCCACACCACGCGTCGCCGAGATGGTCGGCCTGCGCACACCGATCTACATCCATCCGCTGCAGGCCATGGTGAGCGAGCCGGTGAAGCCGTGGCTCGATCCCATCATTGTCTCTGGCAGCCTGCATGTGTATGTCAGTCAGTCGGCCCGCGGCGAGCTGGTCATGGGCGCGTCGCTCGATCCCTACGAACTGCATTCGACGCGCTCGACGCTCGATTTCGCAGAGGGGCTCGCGGCGCACATGCTGGACATGTTTCCTTTCCTCTCCGACGTCAAGGTCGTGCGGCAGTGGGCCGGCATGGCCGACATGACCCCGGACTTCGCGCCCATCATGGGCAAGACACCGGTCGAGGGTTTTTACCTCGATGCGGGCTGGGGAACCTGGGGCTTCAAGGCCACACCGGTATCGGGCAAGACCATGGCCCATACGGTTGCGCACGACGCGAATCATGCGCTGATCGAAGGCTTCAACCTGTCGCGCTTCGGGCGCTATCAGCTCACCGGAGAAAAGGGGGCGGCCAGTGTCGGGCACTGATCCCCGCGTCGATGAGGACACCCGGCGATGAAGCTCATGCCCTGTCCCGTAAACGGTCTGCGCCCGGTGAGCGAGTTCTTCTATTGGGGCGAGGTGCGTCCCATGCCCGATCCGGATCGTTGTGACGATGCCGCATGGGCAGACTATGTGTTCAACCGCAACGGCGCGCCCGGCATCAAGAAGGAATGGTGGTACCACACGCCCAGCGGCACCTGGTTCATCGCCGAGCGCGACACGATCCGGGACGAAGTGCTGCGCACCTGGCTGCACGCATCACCGGAAGCGGAACAGCAATGAGCCGCCTGCCGCCCGTTTCCGGTGAATGGATACAACGTGACCGGACCCTGGCTTTCACGTTTGAAGGCCGCCGCTATGCGGGCTTTCCCGGTGACACGATCACCAGCGCGCTGCTGGCCAGCGGCATCGATGTGCTGGGACGGAGTTTCAAATATCACCGCCCCCGCTCAGTCCTGTCCTTTGCAAACCACGATGCCAACATAATCGTGCAGCGGGGAACGACGCCCAACGTTCGTGCAGACATCACCCCGCTCACCGATGGCATGGCACTCACGCCGGTAAACGTGCATGGCAGTCTGGCCCGAGACAAGGGCCGGCTGCTCGATCACCTGTCGCGATTCCTACCCGTCGGTTTCTACTACAAGGCGTTCCACACAAAACAATTATTCCCAAAATGGGAATCATTGATCCGATTCATAGGTGGTCTCGGAATAATTGATATCAAGGCTGAACGCCTAACCACCGCCAAGCGCTACGATTTCTGCGACGTGCTGGTGGTGGGCGCGGGTGCTTCCGGGTTGTCCGCTGCACTGGCTGCCGCAGAAGCCGGGGCCAGTGTCGTTGTCGTCGATGAAAATGCCCAGGCTGGCGGAAGCGCTGCCTATGGCCTGGCAGGCCAGCCCGCCGGTGACGCGTGGCAATCCCTGCGCGCACGCGCCGCGGCACATGCCTCGATCCAGATCCGGACAGCCACGACGGCAGCCGGCTACTACGCCGACCACTGGATTCCGCTGGTCGACGACGAACGCATCACCAAGCTGCGTGCACGCGCCGTCATCATCTCCACCGGCGCCTACGAACAGCCTGCGGTGTTCCGCAACAATGACCTGCCCGGGGTGATGCTGGGCTCGGCCGCCCGGCGCCTGATCCATCGTTACGCAGTCAAGCCGTTCAATCGCGTCGTGGTGCTTGCCGCCAATGAAGACGGCTATCGTGCCGCGCTGGATTTCCTCGCACATGGCATTGAAGTGGCGGCGCTTGTGGACCTCCGCGCCACTGCATTGCCCACTGAAAACACCCGGAAACTCGCCGCTTGCGGCATTCCCATCCATACCGGTCATTGCATCCATGAAGCCAATGGCCTGGATCGCGTCAGCAGCATCGTCGCGGTCCCCTTTGATGATGGCTACACCGACCCCGGCCGTGCAATTCACATCGATTGCGACGGTGTCGCCATGAGCGTGGGTTGGGCACCAGCCGCTGCCCTGCTGTATCAGGCCGGCGCCGGCATGCGTTTTGACGAAGCCGTCGGTCAATTCGTGCCCGACCACCTGCCAAGCGGAATCTTTGCCGCCGGCCGGGTCAATGGCATCCACGGCATCGACAGAAAAATGGCCGATGGCGCGCATGCCGGCTTGGCCGCAGCCATGCACCTGGGTCTGGTTCCGCGACGCAATCTCCCAGCCGTTCCGCCGGAGACCACGTGCCACTCACACCCCTGGCCGGTTTTTGCCCACCCGCAGGGCAAGAACTTCGTCGATTTCGACGAAGACCTGCAGTTGAAGGATTTCGAAAACGCGGTGCAGGAAGGTTTCGACAACATCGAACTCATGAAGCGCTACACCACGGCGGGCATGGGCCCGTCACAGGGCAAGCACTCCAGCATGAACGCCGTCCGCATCCTCGCCCGCCTGCGCGGCGAGCCGATTGATGCCATCGGCACAACAACCTCGCGGCCGTTTTTTCATCCGGTGCCGCTGTCGCATCTGGCAGGGCGGGGCTTTGTTGCCGAGCGCGAAACGCCATTGCATGGCCGCCACGTTGCAGCCGGCGCCGTGCTGATGCCGGCGGGCAACTGGCAGCGTCCCGAGTATTACGCCATCCGGGGACGGACCCGCGAGCAGGCAATATGCGGCGAAGCACTTGCCGTGCGCAAGGGCGCGGGCCTGATCGACGTCGGCACACTGGGCAAGATCGAAATCAGCGGACCGGATGCCGGTGCATTCCTTGAGCGTATCTACACCGGGCGCTTTGCAAACATGCGCCCCGGGACGACGCGATATGGCGTCATGCTGGACGAAGCAGCAGTCATCGTTGATGACGGCGTGGTGGCACGCCTCGATGAAGGCCGCTACTACTTCACCACCACGACTTCCGGCTCGGCCACGGTCTATCGCGAACTCGGCCGCCTGAACACGCTGTGGCGCATGAACTGCGGCATCGTCAATGTCACCGGACACAAGGCCGCACTGAACCTGGCCGGCCCGAATTCACGCAAATTGCTGCAGAGCCTGACGCATTCCGATCTCAGCGAAGCGGCATTTCCCTACCTCGCCGCGCGCGAATTCGAGGTTGCCGGCATTGCGGCGCGCGTGCTGCGCATCGGCT
The DNA here is from genome assembly GCA_903928055.1 of uncultured beta proteobacterium. GTDB lineage: Bacteria > Pseudomonadota > Gammaproteobacteria > Burkholderiales > SG8-39 > CAIYPG01. Next base: position 105,879 of record CAIYPG010000118.1, read on the forward strand.
TTGTCGGCGAGCTCGGCTACGAAATCCATGTCCCTGCCGATCAGGGGGCGGTACTGTGGGATGCGCTGATGACTATCGGCAAATCCTTTGGCCTGCGACCATTCGGTGTCGAGGCACAGCGCCTGCTCCGCCTGGAGAAAGGCCACATCATCGTCAGCCAGGACACCGACGGCCTGACCACCCCGGACGAAGCTGCGGTCAGCTGGGCGGTGAAAATGGACAAGCCCTTTTTTGTCGGCCAGCGCAGCCTTGCCATCATCCGCAAGCAACCGCGCAGGCAGCAACTGGCGGGTTTCGAGCTGGAAGGTCCAGGCGCGGAAGGCGTGCGCGAATGCCATCTGATCATCACTGACGGCATTATTGCCGGCCGCGTGACCAGCGTGGCATGGAGTCCAACCCTGAACAAATACATCGGCCTGGCAATGCTTGCCACATCGCTTACGGCACAGGGCACGCCGTTCTGGATCCGGGCGAGTGGTGGCAGGATGGTCGCGGCACGCGTGGTACCGACGCCGTTTTACGACGCGGGCGGATTGCGACAAAAGCCGGTTCAGGCCATGGCGGAGGCGGCATGAGGGCCAGCGCACTGCATGACCTTCATCTCGCCCGGGTGCCGGATGGGGCAGGCTGGATTGCGGCTGCCGGCATGCCAATGCCTGCAGCATTTCCGAACGAAGGCGATCCAGCCACCCTGGCGCTGGCCGATGCATCGCACTGGCAGCGTGCCGGCGTGAAAGGTCCGGGTGCTGCTGCATTCCTTGAAGCGCTCGGATTGCCGGTGCCGGCGCAACCGAATCGCTGGACACCACTGCCGCGTGGCGGCCTGATCGCGCGGCTGGGGCTGACGGAATTCTTCATCGAGGATGCCGGTGCCATAGCCCGCCTGATCGCGAATGCACCCGCAACAATCGGCGTGTATCCGGTACCCCGCGCCGACACCGCGCTGGTACTGACGGGGCGCGACGCAAACGAAGTATTGCTGCAAACCTGCAATATCAACTTCAAAGCTTTAGAACGGATGGCAGGACAGCTTGCACTCACCTCCATGGCTGGCGTGGGGGTGTTGATCATTCCCCAACACGCCAAAAGCGGCGCCGACGACATACCGCTTTATCGCATCTGGTGCGACCCGAGTTACGGGCCGTACCTTTATCGCACCCTGCTGGGCATCGTGGAAGAACTGGGCGGCGGACCCGTTGGAATGACGGGCCTTGACCACCTGGCGCCATCGCCCTCCGACAACATCCAACCCACGGGGAATCCATGACTCCAGCCGCCGCAAAAAAATACCTTGCCGACCACAAGCTGAAATACATCCTGGCCCAATTCGTCGACATCCACGGCGCGGCCAAGGCCAAGGCCGTCCCGGCCAGACACCTCGACATGGTGCTGAACGACGGCGCCGGGTTCGCCGGGTTCGCGGTCTGGGGCCTGGGGATGGGACCCCACGGCCCCGACTACATGGCCCGGGGCGATGCCACGACGCTTTCCGCCATCCCCTGGATGCCGGGCTATGCGCGCATGGCCTGCGACGGCTACGTGCACGGCAAACCCTACGAATACTGCTCGCGGGTCGTTCTCAAACGGCAGCTCGCCGCATTAAAGAAACGCGGCCTGACGATGTACACCGGCATCGAACCCGAGTTCATGCTGCTGGCGCGCAAGGCCGACGGCGGCCTTGCGCCGGCGGACGACACCGACACGCTGGAAAAACCCTGCTACGACTACAAGGGCCTGGCGCGCTCGGCGGCCTTCCTGGAGAAACTGACCGAATCCCTGGTCGATGTCGGCATCGACGTCTACCAGATCGATCACGAAGACGCGAACGGCCAGTTCGAGGTGAATTTCACCTACGCCGATGCCCTGAAGACCGCCGACAACTTCGTGTTCTTCAAGATGGCAGCCTCCGAGATTGCACGCAGCATGGGCCTGATCGCCACGCTCATGCCCAAGCCGTTTTCCAACCGCACCGGCACCGGCGCCCATTTCCACATTTCCATGGGCGACGCGAAATCGAAGAACATCTTTTACGACGCCAAGGACAAGAACGGCCTCGCGCTGTCGAAGACGGCCTACCACTTCCTCGCCGGGGTGCTGGCGCATGCGCGCGCACTGACCGCCATCGTTGCGCCCTCGATCAACTCCTACAAGCGCCTCGTTGTCGGTCGCGCGCTGTCCGGCGCAACCTGGGCACCGGCCTACATCACCTACGGTGACAACAACCGCACCGCCTGCATCCGCATCCCCGGCGGGCGGCTGGAACTGCGACTGCCCGACGGTTCGTGCAATCCCTACCTTGCCACCGCGGCCATCCTCGCTGCCGGCATGGACGGCATTGACCGCAAACTCGATCCGGGCAAACCAGTCAGCGACAACCTGTACGAGTGGTCTCCGGAAAAACTCAAGAAGTCCGGCATCCAGCTCCTGCCGCAGAACCTCGCCGAAGCACTGGATGCATTTGAAGCGGACAAGGTATTGCGCGGCGCACTTGGCGAAGCGCTGTCGGCCGAATTCCTGAGCCTCAAGCGCATGGAGTGGATCGAATACTCGCGCCATGTTTCCGATTGGGAAACGTCGCGCTACCTGGAGTTCTTCTGATGTGCGGCATTGTCGGACTGCTGATCAAGAAGCCGGGGATGCGCAGCCAGCTTGGCGCATGGATGCTGCCCATGCTGGTCGGCATGACCGAACGCGGCCCGGATTCGGCCGGCATGGCCGTGTTCACCGAACCGCTGGGCGGCGACCGGCGCAAGTACAGCCTTTATTCAGGTACCGGCACGTTCGAATGGGGCGCCCTATGTCGTGCCGCCACCACCGGCCTGGGCGCGGACAGTACGCTGAGCGTCAAGGCCAACCACGCCATACTCGAGACATCGGCGGATCCCGCCAAGGTACGCACATGGATAAAGGCGGCCTTTCCGGCGCTGCATGTGTTATCGGCGGGACGCGCCATTGACCTGTACAAGGACACCGGACGCCCCGCGGAAGTGGCCGAGCGCTACGATTTCAAGAAGCTGTCGGGCACCCATCTTGTCGGGCACACACGCATGGCCACCGAGTCTGCGGTCACCCCGGCGCATGCCCACCCGTTCACCGCCGGCGAGGATTTCTGCCTGGTGCACAACGGGTCACTGTCCAACCCCTACTCGATACGTCGCAAGCTCGAACCGCTGGGCATTGCCTTTGACACCGACAATGATACTGAGGCGGCCTGCCGCTTTCTGGAGTGGCGCATGCGTGAAGGCGATTCACTGGAGGCGGCGCTGCAAAGCGGCTTTGACGAGCTGGATGGCTTCTACACCTTCCTGATGGGCACCGGAAATGAACTGGCGCTGGTGCGCGACGCCTTTGCCTGCAAACCCGCAGTCATTGCCGAGACCGATGAATACGTCGCCATCTCCTCCGAGTTCCGCTCGCTGGCCAAACTGCCCGACATCAGGAACGCAAAGATCTTCGAACCCAAGCCAGAGGAGATGTACGTATGGCGAGCCTCATGAACGCAATGGTCGACACCCCCGCCATCGGGGCCACGTTTGACCTTGCCACTCAGCCCCTGCGCGAGTTGAACCGATTCCTGCATCGCGACCTTGCCGGCACAAGGGCCGTGCGCGTGCTCAATCCGGACGGCGCCCACAACATCGCGGTCGGGGTCGATGCGCCGGTGGATGTCGACATCGACGGACATGCCGGCTATTACGCCGGCGGAATGAACAAGCAGGCGCACATCACCATCCACGGCAACACCGGGCCGGGGGTGGGTGAGGGCATGTCCTCCGGCGCCATCCACGTCAAGGGCTTCGCATCGGTTGCCGCCGGCGCCTCTGCGCATGGCGGCCTGCTGGTCATCGACGGCGACGCCTCACTGCGCTGCGGGATTTCGATGAAGGGCATCGACATTGTCGTCGGCGGCTCGGTCGGCGATTACTCCGCTTTCATGGCACAAGCGGGCACGCTGGTGATCTGCGGCGATGCCGGCGACGGCCTCGGTGACTCATTGTACGAAGCGGTGATCTACGTGCGCGGCAGCGTCAAATCTTTCGGTGCGGACGCCCATGAAGAGCCCATGAGCGAAGCGGATATTGCCGCTCTCGGCGCATTGCTGAAGGCCGCCGGCATGTCGCATGACCCGAAAACCTTTCGCCGCGTCGCCTCGATGCGCGGCCTGTATCACTGGAACGCCGACGCCAATCAGGAATACTGACCAAGCGTACTGAACAGGAAACATCCCAACATGAACAAACCCGTCGAATTCCACAAGTGCATGCAGCTCGAAGAGAGCTGGGGCTACGATCGCAAGACGCTTGACTACATCCACAATGCATCGGCCCACGGCCTGTATGAAATCCGCGGCCTGGGTGCCAAGCGCCGGGTGCCGCATTTCGACGACCTGGTTTTTCTCGGTGCCTCGCTGTCGCGCTATGCGCTGGAAGGCTATCGTGAGCGCTGCGACACCAGGACCGTGCTCGGCACGCGCTTCGCCTCCAAACCAATCGAGCTGGCCATCCCCATCACGATCGCCGGCATGAGCTTCGGCGCGCTCTCGGCCAACGTGAAGGAAGCACTGGGACGCGCCGCGACCGACATGGGCACCTCGACCACCACCGGCGATGGCGGCATGACCCGGGAGGAACGGCAGTCCTCGAAGACGCTGATCTACCAGTGCCTGCCCTCGCGCTACGGGTTCAATCCGGACGATGTGCGTCGCGCCGACGCGATTGAAGTGGTCATCGGCCAGGGCGCCAAACCGGGCGGTGGCGGCATGCTGCTCGGCCAGAAGGTCAATCCGCGCGTGGCGAAGATGCGCACCCTTCCTGAAGGCGTGGACCAGCGCTCGGCCTGCCGCCATCCTGACTGGACCGGGCCCGATGACCTCACGATCAAGATCCAGGAACTGCGCGAAATCACCGACTGGGAGAAACCCATCTACGTGAAGGTCGGCGCCACGCGCACGCTGCATGACGTGAAGCTCGCCGTGCACGCCGGCGCCGATGTCATCGTGGTCGACGGCATGCAGGGCGGCACGGCCGCGACGCAGACCGTGTTCATCGAGCATGTGGGCATTCCCACGCTCGCCGCCGTGCGCCAGGCGGTGCAGGCGCTGGAAGAACTCAACATGAAGGACACCGTGCAACTCATCGTGTCCGGCGGCATACGCACCGGCGCCGATGTGGCCAAGGCGCTGGCCATGGGCGCGGATGCGGTGGCGATCGGGCAGGGCGTGCTGATGGCGCTGGGCTGCAACCATGACAGTTACTTCCAGAACGGCGCGCAGCATTCCGCAGTCGAGGATTACGCGGCGCTCGGCACCGCGCCCGGCTACTGCCACCACTGCCACACCGGCAAATGTCCGGTGGGCGTCACCACGCAGGACGCCGTCCTGGAGCAGCGACTCGATCCTGCAGTCGGCGCCCGGCATGTGCGCAACTACCTCAAGACTCTGAACATGGAGCTCACCACGATCGCGCGGGCCTGCGGCAAGCAGGATGTGCATCACCTGGAACGCGAGGATCTCGTGGCGCTGACAGTGGAGGCCGCAGCCATGGCGGGACAGCCGCTGGCCGGCACGGATTGGGTGCCCGGACGCTGATTTGTGACGGGCAGAAATACACCGGATTTGTGTACGGCAGCCACCGATGAGAAAATGCGGGGATGAGCTACGTCATCCCGGTCTGGAACATCCCCTCCCTGCCCGTTGTCGGCACGACAGCGCGCTTTCCGGTTCGCCGCGTATTCTGCGTCGGCCGCAACTATGTCGAGCACCAGAAGGAAATGGGCGGCGATGGCCGCGAGCAGCCGTTCTTCTTCGCCAAGGCACCGCACGACGTCGCGCCGGTTGAGGCCGGCGCCCAGGGTGCGGTCCATTACCCGCCCATGAGTTCGGATTACCACTGGGAAACCGAAATGGTGGTGGCCATTGGCAAAGGCGGTTACCGGATTTCTGCCGACAAGGGCAACGAACATGTGTACGGCTACGGCATCGGCCTGGACATGACCCGCCGTGACCTGCAGCAGGTGGGCAAGGACAAGGGCCGGCCCTGGACCTTCGGCAAGGACTTCGATCAGGCCGCCCCAATGGGCCCGCTCACGCCGGCTTCAAGCTTCGGCCACCCAACCAAAGCGGCGCTGAAGCTCACGGTGAATGGCCAGGTGAAGCAGGACTCCAACATCGACCAGATGATCTGGAGCGTGCCCGAGCAGATCGCCTTCCTGTCGCAGCATTACACACTGGAACCCGGCGACCTCATCATGACGGGCACCCCGTCAGGCGTCGGCGCGGCCAGGGTCGGCGACGATCTGGTTGCAACCATTGCCGGATTGACCGAACTCAAGGTCAGGATACTGCCTCCGCTGTAGCGCGGCCCTGCGCGGCGACATGCTGCCGCGATGATGCTGGAGATTGCCTGATAACATCGGCGCTCAATCGCACCATCGTCCGGCGTGGCCGGGGAGAGGACAGGATGCAGGTCTTGGTTACCGGAGGTGCCGGTTTCATCGGCTCACACAGCGTTGAGGCATTGCCGGCAAACGGCGACAGCGTAGCAGTGCTCGACAATTTCTCGGCCGGCAAACGATCCAATCTGCCGTCGCATCCCGGGCTGCGGATTGTCGAAGGAGACATCCGCGAATCCCGCATGTCACCCCTGCGCCAGGAAGAATGGCTCAGTGATCGTCCTGCAACCCGGCTTGACCAGCGCCTTGGGAAACTGCTTGCCGAGCCCGGTCCCGCGACCTGACCCGGCATCACGGCAGACAGATCCCTTGCCGGCACGCCCAAACATGTTCAGCTCTGCACAGCGTCTGCTCGCGATCCTGCCGATCCTGCTCCTGGCACTGGCCGGCACACTTGCGACAGCAGATGGAGCAGCCGCTGAGTCACCCACCACGCTGCCCAATATTGCCTTCTACTACGGCAAACAGCCGCCACTGGATGAGTTGTCGGCATTCGACATGGTAGTGGTCGAACCCGACAATGTCAGCCTGGCTGACCTGGCTGCGTCGCGCCCGGACGTGCCCTCCAGGGGCCCGGGCTGGCTGGGACAGCACACCGAACTTCTCGCCTACGTTTCAGTGGGTGAGCTGCATCCCACACGGGCTTACTTCAATCAGCTGCCCGCTACATGGCGCGCCGGAACCAACCCGGCGTGGAACAGCGTGGTCATCGACCAGTCGCAGCCTGACTGGCCCGCATGGTTCGTCGAGCATGCAGTGGCGCCGCTGTGGCAGGCCGGATACCGCGGCTTTTTCCTCGACACACTGGACTCCTTCAACCTGGTGGCGAAGACCGACGCCGAACGCGCGCGGCAGGCGGAGGGGCTGGCGCGCACGGTACGCGCCATCAAGGCGGCCTTTCCCGAAGCCAAACTGGTCTTCAACCGCGGCTTCGAAATACTGCCGCAGGTGCACGAGCTGGCCGCGGCGGTGGCGGCGGAGTCGTTGTTCCAGGGCTGGAACGCGGAAATCAATAATTATCAGGAAGTATCTGATGCCGACCGTTCATGGCTTCTTGGCCAGCTGAATGTTATCAAGGATAAATACCATCTTCCGGTCATCGCCATTGACTACGTGGCCCCCGGAAAGCGTGACCTGGCACGCGATACCGCGCGGCGCATTGCCGCACTGGGCTATGTGCCCTGGGTCACCAACCCGGCGCTGGACATGCTGGGCGTGGGCGCCATTGAAGTGATGCCACGCAAGGTGCTGGTCCTGTACGACGGGCAATCCAGCGATGTCGGCGTGACCTATGAGCCTGCGCACCGCTTCCTGGCCATGCCGCTCAACTATCTGGGTTATACGGTTGTCTACCAGGAGGCCAGAAAGCCCCTGCCCACGCATGTGCTGGCGGGCCGGTACGCCGGCATCGTCACCTTGTTTGCCGCAGACACGCCCTCTCCCGGCATTGCGCCTTTTCTGAAATCCGCGATCAGCCAGGGGCTCAGGATCGCTTCGTTCGGCACGCTGGGCGTGCCGCGAGGCGAAGTGCTGCGGGACACATTGGGCCTCTTGGCACGCGACCCCGAACGCGCACCGGTCCGCCGCACGCTGAATTGCAACACAGTTCGGCTGGCCACTCCGCCATACGGCGAGTAGAATAATTCTCATTCGCACAATTTCCGGAGGGTGATATGCGGTCCCTGTTCGGTTTCCTGCTGACGGTATTCATCTCGTTCCAGCCCGTGCATGCGGTGAATTTCCTGACCGAAGATAACCCCCCGCTGAACTTCACGCGGGACGGCAAGCTTGATGGCATTTCCACTGCAGTGATCGTGGAGATGGCGCGCCGTGCCGGCGTCCCGGCACAGACCAGCCTGATCTCCTGGAGCGAAGCCTATTCCCGCGCCCAGGTCGAAGCCGACGCCTGCGTCTATTCCACCGCCCGCCTCAACTCGCGCAACAACCTGTTCCAGTGGATCGGCCCGATCGCCCGCGGATACTGGTCGGCGTTCGCGCTGGATGGGTTCAATGAGAAAATTACCAAGGTGGACGACCTCAAGGCATTCCGCATCGGCATCGTGCGCGATGCCCGGGCCGACTACCTGCGGGAACGCAATTTCACCAAGCTGCTGGAAGTGGATCGCGACCGCGACAATCCCGCGAAGCTGACCCTTGAGCGCAACAAGCCGGGCGGCATTGACCTCTGGGTGACGCAGGGCTACACCGCGCGTGATGTCGCCCGGGAGGCAGGGGTGCCCGGCGTAAAAGAGGTATTCTCCGCAATCATGAGCCAGGACTACTGGCTGGCCTGCAATCCGCAGATGCCACGGGAGACGGTGCGCGCCCTGTCCAACGCGCTGAATGAAATGAAGCGCGATGGCAGCCATCGCAAACTGACGGAACTGCCGCGCAACACGCAATGACCCTTCACCAAACAACGAACAAATCAACGTCAACAGGATCGAACATGGCTTCTGGCAACTCCACGGGAAATGCAGCCGGCAACACCGACGACAACACGCTGATCTTTGCGCTGATCGCGCTGGCCATCGCCGGACGGCTGATTCCGCATCCGGACAATTTCACGCCGGTTGCTGCGATGGCCCTGTTCGCCGGCGCACTGCTGCCCGGATGGCGCGCCAGCGCCGCCGTACTGACCGCGCTGGTGGTCAGCGATGTGTTGCTCGGCTTCGCGCCCGATGTATTCAGCGTGGCGGTGTACGCCGGATTTCTCGCCAGCATCGCGCTGGGGCGCTGGCTGGGCGCGCAGCGCACCGTGCTGAAGACCGCATCGGCCGCGATCGGCGGTTCGCTGATTTTTTTCATTATTACCAATTTTTCGGTATGGGCCATGCCGGAAGCGCATGGTGGCGTGAATTATGATCACGGCCTGACCGGCCTGATCGACTGCTACGTGGCCGCGCTGCCCTTCCTGCGCAATGCGCTGGCCGGTGACCTGTTCTGGGCGGCGCTGCTGTTCGGCCTGCATGACTTCAGTCGTGCGCGCCAGCTGCATGCCACCCCCATTCCGGTGCGGCACGACTGAGAGTCTTTCCTGCCGCAATTGCAGGGTGGCGTGTTCACGCGCCACCCGCATCGACCGATCAGAGCTTCAAACGCTTCCCGTGATCATGGCTGGCCGGGATTGGTGGAACCGTTCTCCAGCGAGAAGCTGATCCAGCCGCCGGCCCCCAGCAATGCCGCCGTCGCCCAGAACACCGGCAGCAGGCCGAACGCCGCGGCGACGGAGCCGAAGATCACCGGACTGATCACCTTGGTCAGGTGATTGGAGGTGATCTTCAGGCCCACCGCTTCGCCCGATCGGCCGGGAGGCGAATTGCTGAACATGAGCATGGTGATGATGGGGCCGGTGCAGCCCAGGCCCAGGCCGACGGCGAACGAGATCATGCCCAGCACCACGGCATTGGCAAACAGCGGCAGCAGGATCAGCCCGGTCGCCCCCATAAAGAAGGCGTAGGCCAGCAGCCTCTGCTCCCCGAGGCGCGCGAGCATCCGTGGAATCGACATGCGCACGACAAAGGCCGCTGCCGCGTTTGCAGACAGCAGAAAGCCGATCACCGTTGCCGACAATCCGATGGCGTGGGCATAGACCGGCAGGTAGAACGTATAGAGGTTGTCACCGGCGCTCTGCAGGGCGCCGGCGGCCAGCGTCTTGCGTATGCCCGGACCGACCAGCAGGTCCATGACGCGTCCCGCTTTTTTCCGGGGCTGATCCTGAGGGTGCCTGGCGCCATTCAGGAGGGCTCCCCGGAACAGCAACATGCCGAGCGGGGCCAGCGTGATCACGGCAACCAGGACGCAGGTGAGCGCATGCCCGACATGGTCTATCGAGAATCCTGCAACCACCGGCCCCACCAGCGCGGCGGTCGAATTCATCATGGCGTAGTTCGCGTAGTCGCGGCTGCGGTTCTCGGGTTGTCCCAGCAGGCCCACCAGATTCTGCAGCGACACATTGAACACGGCTGTGCAGAATCCGCTCGCCATGGCGGCAGTGAAGATGGCCGGTGTGCCGGGGAACAACCAGGGCAGCAGCAGGCCCAGGCCGCCGGTGACGACGCCGACGACCATGGGCTTGCGCGCGCCCACGCGGTCAACCAGCCGGCCGACAGACACGGACAAGGCACCGGGGAAAACGGAGAAGGTGGCTGCCAGCAGGCCAACGGTCAGTGGCTGGGCACCCAGATCGAGCAGGTACAGCGCAAGCAGAACCCGCGACGCCTGCACGGCGATCCCGTTGAGCAGGGTCAGGGCCAGGACGAGATTCACTGCGCTCATTGCTCTGCGCAGGTCTGTCCGTGCGAAACGGCGCGCCTGCTCCTGTATGGGGAATGCCCGATCTAAAAGGGGAGATCCCGGAACACGGCCTCCCCGCTCGCGAGGCCTGATTCTACGACATGGCACATGCCATGCCCTGGCTGCGGATGCTTTCCATCTTTCAGCGACGGGTGAACATCATGGTCTATGCTCCCGGCCATGATTGAGTGCGTCTCCGCCCCGGGCAACCCCTGTCAGCAATGCGGCGCATGCTGCAGCAATTTCCGTGTTTCCTTCTACTGGTCCGAAGCAGCACGGGCTCTGCCGGAGAACCTGACCGAGAAGCTGAATCCGTGGATGAGCTGCATGGCCGGCACCAATCAGGACGCACCGCGCTGCCGGGCACTGCAGGGTGAAGTCGGTACTGAAGTCAGCTGCGGCATTTACGAGCATCGTCCCTCGCCCTGCCGCGAAGTACGGCCCGGCGATGAAAAGTGCGCGACTGCACGGGCCCGGCACGGGCTGGCGCCGTTGCCGGAAATTGACAATAAGCCCTTGAATCGTTAATGTTCTGTCTCGCGCCGATTTGAATTCAGCTTGCGGGCGCCTCCCGGTTCAGCGGTGAGACAAATAAATGCGGCTAAAGCGAGGGAAACCCGTTTAGCTGCATTTGCGAAAAATGCGCATGCTGAGCGGGTTTTTTATTTGGGGAATGCTTCCCTCACCCCCGGCCCCTCTCCCCGAGGGCGAGGGGAGAACGGCACAGGTAATTGATGATGCATACGGACCGTACTGACGAACTCAAATCGTTGCTTTCACGCCGCATCCTGATCCTGGACGGCGCCATGGGCACCATGATCCAGCGCTACAAGCTGGGCGAGGCCGAGTATCGCGGTGCGCGCTTTACGGACATTGATCGCGACATCAAGGGCAACAATGAACTGCTGTCGCTGACGCGGCCGCAAGTCATCAGCGAAATCCACGAGCAATACCTCGCCGCCGGCGCCGACCTGATCGAGACGAACACCTTCGGCGCCACGCGCGTGGCCCAGGCCGATTACCGCATGGAAGCGCTGGCCTATGAGATGAATGTCGAGTCGGCGAAGCTCGCCAAGGCCGCCTGCGTGAAGTATTCGACGCCGGAGCAGCCGCGCTTTGCCGCGGGCGCTTTCGGACCAACGCCGAAGACGGCTTCGATCTCGCCGGACGTGAACGACCCCGGCGCGCGCAACGTGACCTTCGATGAACTGGTCGCCTCCTACCTGGAACAGGCCCATGCCTTGTATGAAGGCGGCGTCGACGTGTTCCTGGTCGAGACGATTTTTGACACCCTGAACGCCAAGGCCGCGCTGTTTGCGATCGAGACCTTCTTCGAGGAGAAGGGCGTGCGCCTGCCGCTGATGATCTCGGGCACGGTGACCGATGCCTCGGGCCGCATCCTGTCCGGACAGACGGTGGAAGCCTTCTGGAACTCGGTGCGCCATGCCAAGCCGCTGACCATCGGCCTGAACTGCGCGCTGGGCGCGGCGCTGATGAGGCCTTACGTCGAGGAGCTTTCGCGGATCTGCGATGCGCACATCTGCATCTATCCGAACGCCGGCCTGCCCAATCCGATGAGCGATACCGGCTTTGACGAGACGCCGGACATCACGTCGTCACTGCTGAAGGAGTTTGCAGAAGCGGGGCTGGTGAACATCGCCGGGGGCTGCTGCGGCACCACGCCTGACCACATTCGCGCCATCGCCAAGGCGGTGAAACCGCTGCCGGCACGCAAGCCGCCCCAGCCGGATCACAAGCTGCGGCTGTCCGGCCTGGAGGCCTTCAACGTCGACGACAGTTCGCTCTTCGTCAACGTCGGCGAGCGCACGAACGTCACCGGATCGAAGGCCTTCGCCCGCCTGATCCTGAACGAACAATACGACGAAGCGCTGGCCGTGGCGCGCCAGCAGGTGGAGAACGGCGCCCAGGTCATCGACGTCAACATGGACGAGGCCATGCTGGACTCCAAGGCCGCCATGGTGCGCTTCCTCAACCTGGTGGCCTCGGAACCGGACATTTCGCGCGTGCCCGTGATGATCGACTCCTCGAAGTGGGAAGTCATCGAGGCCGGCCTGAAGTGCGTACAGGGCAAGAGCATCGTCAACTCGATTTCCATGAAGGAAGGCGAGGCGGAGTTCCTGCGCCAGGCGAAGCTGTGCCAGCGCTATGGTGCGGCGGTGATCGTCATGGCCTTCGACGAACAGGGCCAGGCCGATACGTTCGCGCGCAAGACCGAGATCTGCCAGCGTGCCTACAAGCTGTTGACCGAAAGCGTCGGCTTCGCGCCTGAAGACATCATCTTCGACCCGAACATTTTCGCCATTGCCACCGGCATCGAGGAACATAACAACTACGGCGTGGACTTCATCGAGGCCACGCGCTGGATCAAGCAGAACCTGCCGCATGCCAAGGTATCGGGCGGCGTGTCGAACGTGAGCTTCTCGTTCCGCGGCAATGACCCGGCGCGCGAAGCCATCCATACCGTGTTCCTGTACCACGCCATCAAGGCGGGCATGACCATGGGCATCGTCAACGCCGGCATGGTCGGCGTATATGACGACCTCGCGCCGGAACTGCGCGAACGGGTCGAGGACGTGGTGCTGAACCGGAAGCGAGCCGATGGTGCCGACCCCACTGAGCGCCTGATCGAATTCGCCGGCACGCTGAAGGCCGGCGGCGCGAAGCAGGAACAGACCCATGAATGGCGCGGCACGCCGGAGAATCCGATCGCGGTGGAGCAGCGCCTGACGCATGCCCTGGTGCATGGCATCACGCAATGGATCGTCGAGGACACCGAGGAAATCCGCCAGAAGATCGACGCGCGCGGCGGCCGCCCGATCGAGGTCATCGAAGGCCCGCTGATGGACGGCATGAACGTGGTCGGGGACCTGTTCGGCGCCGGCAAGATGTTCCTGCCGCAGGTGGTGAAGTCGGCGCGCGTCATGAAGCAGGCCGTTGCGCACCTGCTGCCCTATATCGAGGCGGAGAAGGCCAAGCTCGGGGACTCCAAGCCCAAGGGCAAGATCGTCATCGCCACGGTGAAAGGCGACGTGCACGACATCGGCAAGAACATCGTGTCGGTGGTGCTCCAGTGCAACAACTACGCCGTGGTGAATCTTGGCGTGATGGTTCCTGCGCAGAAGATCATCGATACGGCCCGCGAAGAGAATGCAGACATCATCGGCCTGTCGGGCCTGATCACGCCTTCTCTCGAGGAAATGGCGCACTTCGCCAAGGAAATGGAACGCCAGGGCGTGAAGCTGCCGCTGCTGATCGGCGGAGCAACGACCTCGCGGGTGCATACGGCGGTGAAGATTGCCCCGAACTTCTCCGGCGTGACGGTGTATGTGCCGGACGCCTCGCGCTCGGTGGCGATCTGCTCCAGCCTGCTTTCCGAGTCGGGGACGCAGCGCGAGGAATACGTCACCGCACTCAAGCTCGATTACGAGAAGATCCGGGCACAGCACGCCGGCAAGAAGGGCCCGACCCTGGTCAGCCTGGAGCAGGCCCGCGCGAACCGCTTCGTCACGGACTGGAAAGCCCACGCGCCGGTGAAGCCGAAGTTCATCGGCCGCAAACTGCTGAAGAACTACGACCTGGCGGAACTCTCGCAATACATCGACTGGTCGCCGTTCTTCCAGACCTGGGACCTCACCGGCAGCTACCCGAAAATCCTCGAGGACAAGGTCGTCGGCGAATCGGCGCGCAATGTGTTCCGCGATGCACAGGCCATGCTGAAAAAAATCATCGAAGGCCGCTGGCTGGCAGCAAGCGGCGTATTCGGCCTGTGGCCCGCGAACAGCGTGGGCGACGACATCGAGATCTACGCCGACGAGTCGCGCGTGAAGACGCTGATGACCTGGCACAACCTGCGCCAGCAGAATGAAAAGGCCGAGGACCGGGCGAATTTCTGCCTGGCCGATTTTGTTGCGCCAAAAGATTCGGGCCTTGTGGATTACGTCGGCGCCTTCGCCGTGACCGCCGGCCTGGGCATCGACGCGCGGGTGAAAGCGTACGAAGCCAAGAACGACGATTACAACGCCATCATGCTGAAGGCGCTGGCCGACCGCCTTGCAGAAGCCTTCGCCGAACGCCTGCATGAGCGCGTGCGCCGCGAGTTCTGGGGTTATGCCGCGAACGAAACGCTGGACAACAACGCACTGATCGCCGAGAAGTACCACGGGATCCGGCCCGCACCCGGTTATCCGGCCTGCCCGGACCATACCGAGAAGGGGCCGCTGTTCACGCTGATCAATGGCAACGAAGCCGGCATCGAACTCACCGAAAGCTTTGCCATGACGCCAACCGCGGCGGTCAGCGGTTTCTACCTCGGTCATCCCCAGGCGCAGTATTTCGCTGTCGGGAAAATCGGCGCGGACCAGGTGAAGGATTACGCCGCGCGCAAGGGCCTGAGCATCGGGGACGCCGAACGCTGGCTCGCACCCAATCTGTAAGCCGCTGCGGCAGGCCCCGGGTCTGCCGCAGCGGCATTCTTGCCAACAACAACTCACCACCCGCCACGGCGGAGAACCTTCCTGACCCATGACCATCGCCTACGACATCAAGCTGCTGAAGGACATCACCCTGTTTCCCGTGATCGTCCGTGAAAACATGCGCTTTCGCGACACCGACGGCAACGGCCACGTCAACAATGCCGTGTACGCCACCTACCTCGAACTGGCGCGCGGCCGCACCCGTCGCCAGCTGCTCTCCGCGCGGCCGGCGGGCACGGCCTCGGTGGTTGGCAAGCAGCTCATCAACTACCTGCGCGAACTGCATTACCCGGGCGTGCTGGACATCGGCACAGCCATCGTTCACGTCACGCGCAGCACCTGGACCTGGGGTCACGGCGTGTTCAAGGACGGCGTGTGCTACGCCACCGGCGAAGTGACGATGGTGATGATCGACAAAAGCGCCCGGAAAGCCGGGGAAATCCCCAAAGAGTTCCGTGATAGTCTGGAAAAACTGAGACTGAAAAAAACCGAATCCCCCATCATCATCACTTCGGACGTGTAAATGACCATCCAGCGCTACAACCCGCAGAAAATCCTGTGCGATGCGACCGAATACAACGGCATCGTCTATACCGCAGGACAGGTCGCTACTGACTTGTCCCAGGACGTGCGCGGACAGACCGAGCAGGTGCTGAAAGCGATCGATGAGGTGCTGGCGCAGGCCGGCACTGCGAAATCGAAGATCCTCTCCGCCAGCATCTGGCTCTCAGACATCCGCAACCGCGAGCACATGAACAAGGTGTGGCTGGCCTGGGTCGATCCGGACAACCTGCCGGCCCGCGCCACCGTCGAGGCGAAACTCGCCGATCCGCGCATGCTGGTGGAAATCGCCGTCATCTGCGCGAAGTAGCAATGCACGGCAGCCTGCGTTTCCGGGCGCGCCCGCTGTCCTGGTCACTGCCATGGCTACTGTCGCTGCTGTTGCTGTCCGGTTGTTACGCCGACCTCGACTGGCGCGAGCTGAAATCCACCGAAGGCGGCTTCAAGGTACTGATGCCGGCCCGGGCGCGGGAAACATCCGGTCCGGCCACCGGCGGCGCAACGCTGATCCTGTGGACCACCGAGGCCGGTGGCGCGGTATTCGGCGCAGGCCATGCCGACTATCCCGCCGGGGCGGCGGCGCAACTTACCACATCGCGCGACTGGCTGGCGCGCAATGTGCGCGGCAAGGTGACTGCAGATCAGGAAGCGAAAATCGCCAATCTGTCCGGACGCGCCATCACCATTGATGGCTTTGCGGCGGACGGCACGCCGCGCGTGGTGCATGCGCGCCTGTATGCCAGCGGACAGCGGCTTTTTGAACTGGCGGTCATCGCCAAACCGGGGGCCATTTCCGCCGCTGATCTGGACATGTTCTTCGGCTCATTCGAGCCTTGATGATAATGATCATTTTCATAATTTATTCAATCAATCAATAGGATGAATTAAACAATTATGATCAGATCGTTTCAGCACAAACCCGGACCGGCTCACCCTCCACTGTAAAAATGCGGCCGCACCTCGCGGGCAGGCATGTCGAGCAGGGCGGTATCCAGGCCGGCAAATGCAGCCTTCGCGATCGTCGCCCGCGGTGCGAGCATGGCCAGATTGCGCTCCAGGGAAGCCATTCCGTCGCCGTTGGTCTTCCCACCCGGATGCAGCGCAATGACGTCGGCCCGGGCGATGCGTTCACGATCCAGGTCGTGCGCCAGAGGCGCCCCGGCATGTTGTGCGGCATTCAGCACCAGGATCGTGGCCCGCACCTCCAGGACCGGTGCGAGCCAGCGATCAGCCAGCTGCTTGAGCACTTCGTGGATGCGCGCCTGGCTGGACGGCTCGATCAGCAGTCGCTGCGGCCGCGCCTCGCGCAACAGCCGTGTCAGGGCAACGCGCAATCCGACCTGCGCCGAGCAGCAGATGCAGCCGTCAGCCATCAGGCTGAAGCGCACGCCATCCTGCTCGGGTTCTGGCGTCTGCTCTCCCGCTGCGGGAACATCGTTGTAGAGCACCGCCCAGCACTGGTCCGCGGGGCGCTGCGCCAGCAGGCGGCGTATCACGCTGCTCTTGCCCGCGCCGCGCCGGCCGGTGATGAGGTTGACGGGAACGGCGTGCAGCGGCTCGGGCATTGACGTCGCAGGCGCCGGACCGGACTTATTCGCGCCAGAACTGGGGCGAGAACACCACGATCAGCGTGAACACTTCCAGGCGCCCGAGCAGCATGCCCAGGGTGCACAGCCAGGTCTGGTAGTCATTCAACACCGCAAATGTTCCGGAGGGTCCGACCTGTCCCAGGCCGGGGCCGGTGTTGTTGATGCAGGCCAGCGCGGCCGACAGCGCGGTCAGCAGGTCGAGGCCGGACAGGGCGAGCAGCAGCACCAGCACGACGATGCTCAGGCCATAGAACGACATGAAGGCGAGGACCGCGAACACGATCTGGTTCGGCACCACCTGGCCACCAACCTTGAGCGGGACGCGCGCGCTGGGATGCAGCAGCAGCGTGACTTCGCGGTACATCTGCTTGGCCATGAGCAGAACCCGGATCATCTTGATGCCGCCGCCGGCCGAACCCGAACAGGTGCAGAAAGCGCCGAGCAGCAGCATCCACAGCGGCGCAAACACCGGCCAGGTGCTGTAGTCGGTATTGGAAAAACCCTGTGTGGTCGCCACCGAAAACGTGTTGAAGAAGGCAAAGCGAAGCGCGGTGGGAAAAGTCGCATAGACATCGTTCATCCAGAGGAAGAACGCGAGCCCGAAGCCGCTCAGTACCAGGAGCGAGACAAAGAGCCGCGCCTCAGGAGCGCGCAGATAGGGCGCAATGCTGCGGCCCTTCCAGGCCGAGAAGTGGGTGACGAAGCTGAGGCCGGCGATGACCATGAACACCATGGCCACCGCTTCCAGGGCCGGCGAGTTGAAATAGGCGAAGCTCGCATCGTGCGAGGAAAACCCGCCCAGCGACATGGTGCTGAACGCATGGATCACCGCATCCATCCAGTCCATGCCGAAGACGCGGTAGGCCAGGATGCACGCCACCGTGAATGCAATGTAGATGACCCAGAAGCCCTTGGCCGTTTCGGTGATGCGCGGCGTGAGGCGCGTGTCCTTGAACGGACCGGGAATCTCGGCGCGGTAGAGTTGCCGGCCGCCAACGCCCAGCATGGGAAGAATGGCGACGGAAAGGACGATGATGCCCAGCCCGCCGATCCAGTGCAGGATGGCGCGCCACAGGTTCAGCGATGGCGGCAGTTGATCGAGCCCGCTCAGCACCGTGGCACCGGTGGCAGTCAGCCCGGAAGCCGCCTCGAAATAGGCATCGGTGATGCTGAGGCCCGGAATCTGCAGGTAGAGCGGCAGCATGCCGATGGCCGGCAGCCCGACCCAGATCATGACCACCAGCAGGAACCCGTCGTGTGAACTCAGTTCACGCCGGAAGACGCGGGTCGCACCCCATACCACCAGGCCGCCGCCCAGACATCCGACCAGGGTTTCCTCGTAGGCGGACAAGGCGCCATCGGCGAGGCCCCAGGACACGGCGATGGGCGCAAGCAGGGCCAGGCCGAACAGCATGACAATGCCGCCCATGATGTGAACGAGGCTCAGTATCCTGACCATGTTGCCTGCTGTTCTGCCCGCTGTTCGGTCTGAGGTTCTGACAGGGTCTGCAGCCGATCAGAAGAAGCCGATGCCGACCTGGAACAGCTTTTCCACGGTGGGCAGCGTCTTCTTGTCGGTGACGAACACGATGACATGGTCTTCGGGCTGCACCACGGTATCGTGGTGCGCCATGATGACCTGCTCGCCGCGCACCACCGCGCCGATGGTCGCGCCCGCAGGCAGTTCGATCTGCTCGATGCGCCGGCCCACCAGGCGGCAGGACTTGGAATCGCCATGCACTACCGCCTCCAGGGCTTCGGCCGCGCCGCGCCGCAGGCTGTGCACCTGTGTGACATCGCCGCGGCGCACGTGGGCGAGCAACGTGCCTATCGTGGCCTGCGCAGGGGAGATGGCAATGTCGATGCGGTCCGCCTGCAGCAGGTCTACATAGGCACGCCGGTTGATCAGCGTGACCACGCGCCGCGCCCCCATGCGCTTGGCCAGCAGGCTGGCCATGATGTTGTTCTCGTCATCGTTGGTCACTGCGATGAAGATGTCCATCTCGGCAACGTTCTCTGCCTCCAGCAGGCCTTCATCGGTCACATCGCCCTGCAGCACCAGCGCGCGATCCAGCCGGCTGTTCAGCAGATCACAGCGGCGCTTGTTGTATTCGATGATCTTCACCGAGTAGTCGCGCTCCAGCGCGCGCGCCAGCCTGAGGCCGATATTGCCGCCGCCGGCGATCATCACGCGGCGCACCGGCTTGTCCATGCGCCGCAACTCGCGCATCACATGGCGGATGTCGTGGGTCGCGGCAAGGCAGAAGACTTCGTCACCGGGCTCGATCACGGTATTGCCTTCGGGCACGATGGGGCGGTCGCCGCGGAAAATTGCGGCAACGCGCGCATCCACGGTGGGCATGTGCGCGCGCAGATCCTGCAACTGGTGGCCCACCAGCGGACCACCCTGGAAGGCGCGCACCGCCACCATGGTGAGTTTGCCGTGGGCGAATTCCAGAACCTGCAGGGCCTCGGGAAACTCGATCAGCTTGGCGATGTAATCGGTGAGAATCTGCTCGGGGCAGATGCACAGGTCGGCGCAAAACCCTTCGGGGCCGAGGATCTGCTCGTTCAGCAGGAATTCCGTGGCACGCACGCGCGCGATCCGCGTGGGCACGTTGAATAGCTGGGCGGCGATCTTGCAGGCAACCAGGTTGATCTCGTCACTCTGGGTGACGGCAATCATCATGTCGGCATCCTCGATGCCGGCATCCTTCATGACCGACGGATGCGAGCCGCTGCCCACCACGGTGCGCAGGTCGAACCGGTCCTGCAGCTCACGCAGCCTGGGTTCGTCAAGGTCGACAACGGTGATGTCGTTATGCTCCGACACCAGGCTTTCGGCCAGCGAAGTCCCTACCCGTCCCGCACCGAGAATGACGATCTTCAATGTCCCGCTCCAGTGACGCCCATTTTACTCCCGGCCGGATCCGGAATAATCACGCATCGGGGTCCTTGCGTCCGGTGGCGATGCCCAGCGCCTTCAGCTTGCGATAAAGATGCGTGCGCTCCAGCCCGCTTTTTTCGGCCACACGTGCGATCGAACCGCCCTCCTGCCCCAGGAGCCGTTCGAAGTAGGCGCGCTCGAAAGCTTCACGCGCTTCCCTTAGCGGCATGTCCAGCGGCACCGAAGGGGCGGCCTCGACGGGGGCAAATTGTCCGAGAACGCCCGTAACATCGGCGGCACCGATGTCCTGACCCGCCGCCGTGGCGGCGAGCGTGCGTACCGCCGAGAAGACGTCCTCGAGGTTTCCCGGCCAGCTGAACGCCTTCAGCGCAACCAGCGCATCTTCTGAGAACCGCCGTGGCGGGCAAATGCCGGTGTCCACCAGTTGCGCCAGCATCATGGCCGCAATCTCCGGCAGGTCATCCAGATGCTCGCGAACCGGCGGAATTGCCAGAACCAGTTCGGCAAGGCGCGATACCAGCGCGGAATCGAATCCGCGGGCCTCAACCAGCCGGCGCGGACCCTCGGTGCTGAATGACACCAGCCTGACCTTGGTGCGATCCAGATGCGCAGCAAGGAAGGCGAGGTGCTTCTGCTGATTGGGGGACAGGCGGGCGAGATCATCCACGAACAGCACACCGCCTGCCGCCTGCTGCACCGGGTCCTGCGAGGTCTGGCCGAGCAGCGGCACGGCATTGATCCAGGGCGTGCCTGACTGGTGCAGCAGGCGCGCGTACAGTTCGGCCATGGCACCGGGCTCGCCGCGCAACAGCAGCGCAGACCGGCCGGATGTCGTCGCCTGCAGCAGGCGTTTCCTGAATTCGGCCAGGACCGGTGACCTGACCGTTCCCGGCAGGCCCAGGGCGCGCGCAGTCCTTACCTCCTGCTGCGCCAGCGAGCGCTTGACCGTCGCCAGCAGTTTCTGCAGCGCAATCGGCTTTTCCAGGAAATCCACCGCGCCGATGCGCGTCGCATCCACGGCGGTATCGATGGTGGCATGCCCCGACATCATCACGACCGGCATGGTCAGCTGCCCGGCAGAAGCCCATTCCTTCAGGAGCGTGATGCCGTCGGCATCGGGCATCCAGATGTCCAGCAGCACCAGGTCGGGTCGCGCCCGCGTCCGCGCCTCGCGCGCCTGCGTGGCGTTTTCAGCCACCAGCACCGTGTGGCCCTCATCGGAGAGGATTTCCGAGAGCAGTTCGCGGATGCCGATTTCGTCGTCGACTACGAGGATCTGGGCCATGGCGTTCTCATGCTGCGAGCGGAAGTGAAATGTTGATCGCCGCGCCGCGCTGCGCGCGATTCTCGATGGCGATCGTGCCGTGATGTTCGTCGATGATCTTTTTCACAATGGCCAGCCCCAGTCCGGTCCCCTTGGATTTGGTCGTGACATAGGGTTCGAAGGCGCGCTTCATGATGGCATCGGGAAAACCGCAGCCGTTGTCGATGATGCGCAACCACGCCTTTCCTGCGGAGCACTCGGTCAGCACCTCCACCCGGAGAGCTTCCGGCGGGGCATCGACCGTTACAGCAGAGGTCTCCCGCGATCCGGCCTGCTGGCTGCTGAGCGCATCCTGCGCGTTCTGCAGCAGATTGTGCAGAACCTGGCGCAACTGGGTCGGATCACCCTTCACCTGCGGCAATTCAGGCGCCAGGTGCGCAACCACCGGCAACGCCGCGTTCTCATACAGCCCGAGGACCTCTCCGACAAGCCGGTTCAGGTCCAGCGTTTCGAGTTGTGGCGCAGGCGTTCGCGCATATTCGCGGAAATCATCCACCATGTTCTTCATGGAGGTGACCTGCGCCACGATGGTCTGCACGGCGCGCTCGATCACGGCGGCATCCTCCGGCGCGAGCTTGCCGGCCAGCTTGGCCTGCACACGTTCGGCGGAAAGCTGGATCGGCGTGAGCGGATTCTTGATTTCATGGGCAAGACGGCGTGCCACCTCGCCCCAGGCCGTGGCACGCTGCGCGGCAACCAGTTGGGTGATGTCATCGAACACCACCACATATCCACCCCCCCCGGCCTCAGGCAGTGTCGAACCGCGCAGCAGCAGCACCAGGCCGGTGTCCGGCAGTTCCAGCTGGCGTTGCCACGTGGCAGAGCCGCGGCTGCGGAACTCCTCGGCAACGGCATGCGCAAAATCGGAAAGCCCGGATGATGTGCCGGGCCAGGTGTCAGGCGTGGTTCCAAGCAACGCGGACAGATTATCGTGCAGGATCTCGCTGGCGCCGCGATTCGCAATCTTCAGGGTCAGGGTGCCATCGAACACCAGCACACCCGCCGACAGGTTGACGAGGACGCTTTCCAGATACGCGCGTGCCGTCTCCAGTTGTGCGCGGCTGCGGTCTGTCGCAGCACGCGCCTCGTCCAGTTGCCCGGTCATGCTGTTGAACGACTGTGTGAGTATTCCGAGTTCATCGCGGCTGGTCACCGGCACGCGTGCGCTGAAATCGCCGCGCGCCACCGCCTGGGTGCCTTCGGCAAGCACCGCCAGCGGCTGCGACAGACGCCGCGAAAGCATGAAGGCGAGGGCAAGCGCACCAAAGAGTGCCAGCAACAGCGTCAGCGTCAGCGTCAGGACATAGATCTGCTTGAGGCCCTGGCGTGACAGCGACAACTCGCGGTAGGCGTGATAGACCGACTGCACGGCCTCTGCGCTCTCGGCCAGTTGCACCGGCACCGGCTGTGTCAGTTGCAGCAATTTCGGTTCATCGGCCAGCGACAGGCTGGACAGCGGCGTGATGACACGCAGCATCAGGCCCTTGCCTCCGTCGGGCTCGATCGCCGCATAGCCACGGCTGGCGCGCGCCTGCCGCAGCAGCGTCGGCGAGGGAACCGGCGGCAGCAGCTTGCCCAGTTCGCGGCTGGCGCCGGTGACAATCTTGCCGCCCGCGGTAATCAGCAGCGCATCTTCGGCGCCGGCACGATCGCGCAGGCGATTCAACGAGCCCAGGCGCTCGGCGTCGGTCATGTCGGACAATTCCAGCGCAGTAGCGCGTGCCTTGAGGGTCAGGTCGGTGAGCAGGGAATCAATCGCCGTGCGCCCCAGGTTGAGCCCCCCCTCCAGCGCCTTGTCGACGCTCACATCAAACCAGGATTCGATGCTCTTGGTGAGGAATTGCACCGACACTGTATAGACCAGCGCTCCCGGCACGACGGCAACGATGGCGAACATCACCAGCACGCGGAACGTAAGCAGCGATCCGAACACCCGGGCCCGTCGCTGGCGCGCCAGCACCGAAAGCTGGTAGATCAGCAGGCCGAGCAGCGCAGCGGCCATGGTCGCATTCAGCACCAGCAGCAGCGGATAGTAGGCGGCGAACAGGGCGCTGTTACCGCTGGCCGCCGCCAGCAGGAACAGCAGGATGGTGCCCAGTGCGGCACTGACGATGAGCGCGTACTTCATCGCTGCACGCCCTCGTCCAGACGCCGGGTGACCACGGGCGCACGGGGGCTGAAGGGGAAGCGCAGCCACGCGGACTCCAGAGTCCATTCACGGCTGGTCAGGGCCGAGAGCTGGAACGGCCTGGGAAGTTGTGTCGCATCGAGCCGCATGCGCACCGCGGTTTCGTATTTCTGGCCGTACTCGACCTGATTGCGTTCCAGCACCTGCCAGGAACGCACCCGCCCGAGCACGCGCAGGGCCTCGGCGAGCGAAGCAAAGGGCTGGTGCAGGGTGCCGGTCCACAGGCGGTACTGTCGTGACAGCGCATGATAGGTAAGGCGGTACTGCAGCCGGCTGACCACGGTCTTTTCATCAAACCAGTACCAGCGTGGACGGATCAACTCGAACTCGACCACGAAGTAAAGGGACACGCCGCTGTTGAGTGCCTCCTCCATGCGTGGTGTCAGCTCGACATCGAAATCGGCGTTCACGGCATAACCGTCGTCGGTTGTTTCCAGTGCCGCAGCGCGTACGTCGATGTTGCTGGCAGAAACGGGCGCCGCCAACAGGAGTGCGCAGCATGCCGCGACAAGGCAGCAGGCAAGGCGACGCACGCGCGCAATCAGCGGTCCGTGCGACATCAGGCCCGCCGTTCCAGCAGTGCGTAGAAAAAGCCATCGCTATTCGCCCCAGGAAGGAGCTGGCCGTCATCAACCCTCTGCGGAGCACCCTCCTCCAATCCTGACAGTGGCAGATGTCGCGCATCCGCGTGGCGTGCCAGGAAGGCTGCGACCTGCGCGGTGTTTTCCTGCGGAAAAACCGAACAGGTGGCGTACAGCAGGCGGCCACCCGGCCGGAGCAGCGGCCACAGGGCCTCAAGCATCGCCTGCTGGATGACAGAAAATCTGTCCAGATCGGATGCGCGTCGCAGCCATTTTATGTCGGGATGACGGCGCACCACGCCCGATGCCGAACAGGGCACATCGGCGAGGATCCGATCGAAACGGGCTTCGCGCAGCGCTGCGTCGAGCTGCAGTGCATCGGCAGCCATCACCCGCACCCGCTCCCCTAGCCCCAGCCGTTGAAGGTTGCTGCGGACACGCTCGATGCGAACCGTGTCGATATCGATTGCGGTCAGTTCACAGTCCACAAGTTCGGCCAGGTGGGCGGTCTTGCCACCCGGAGCGGCACAGGCATCCAGTACCTGCATTCCAGGCTTCACTTCGAGCAGTGGCGCGGCCTGTTGCGCACCCCAATCCTGGACCGAGACCTCTCCATCCTTGAAACCGGGCAAGCGTTCCACCGGAACGGGGCGATCCAGGCGGATGGCCTGAGTGCCCAGAAGTGTTCCCGCCATGCCCTGGGCCTGCAGACGCGCGAGGTAAGCGGCGCCATCACTGCGACGCCGGTTGACACGCAGCGTCATGAAAGCCTGCTCGTTTCCGGCCGCCAGTATGCTTTCCCAGTGCTGCGGCCATGCGCTTCGCACGCGATCAATCCACCATTGGGGATGGCGATAGCGCGCAGTCTCGTTTGCGCCGATGGTCGCCTGCAGCGTGTCCCGCTGGCGAAGATAGTTTCGCAAAACCGCGTTGACCAGACCCTTGGCCGCGCTGCCGCTGCGCGGCGCGACGCGTGTCGCAGCCTCGACGGCCTGATGCACGACCGCGTGGTCGCTCTGCGGGCCGCGCTGCAGTTCCACCAACGCGGCAAGCAGCAGGCCGCGCAGCGAAGCAGTGGGCGGTCTCGCCATGAGCAGACCGAGCAAGGCATCGGCATTGCCATAGTCGCGCAGTGCTGAAAAAGCCAGGTCCTGCACCGCGGCCCGCAGAGCACCGCTGGCCCTCACCTCCGCCATCGCGCGCGTGAGGCTGTCGCCTTCAAGCACGCGGCCCACCACGACACCCGCAAGCGCGAAGGCATCGGCAAGCGCATGGGCTGACTTGGTGGGGGGGAGGGTATTTAGGGAGGCCGATCGCATGTGTTCTGCTGCGGCAAATGGGACCAAATCGGAACTTGCGCGGAAGCCGGGGGATTATAGGCCGAAGCGATCACCCGGCGCGACTGCAAAGCCCCGGAGGAAATCCGCCACCGGCAGGCGTTTTCCGCCCGGTCGCTGCAACTGTGTCACGTTCAAGACCCCCTCGCCGCATGCCAGTTTCAATCCGTCGGCGTCAACGGCAAGCACCTGTCCGGGGGGCATTCCGGGGGATACGGGTGATGCCTCCGGTTTTGCGCTCCATATCTTGAGTTCAACACCGCGCAACATCGAATGCGCCCCGGGAAATGGCGAAAAGGCGCGTATGTGGCGGTCTATGGCTGAAGCCGACGCTGTCCAGTCGATCCGGGCTTCAGCTTTGTCGATCTTGTGCGCATAGGTGACGCCCTCTGCCGGTTGCGGCGAAAGGACGCCGCGCTCGAGCCCTTCCATGGCCTGCACAATCAGGCGCGCGCCAAGTACGGCAAGGCGGTCATGCAGGCTCTGGGCCGTGTCATCGGGTCCGATGGGCAACGCTTCACGCAGCAGCACCGGCCCCGTATCCAGTCCGGCCTCCATGCGCATGATGCACACACCGGTCTCATGATCCCCGGCCTGCAGCGCACGCTGGATGGGGGCTGCCCCGCGCCAGCGGGGCAGCAACGAGGCGTGGATGTTGATCGCGCCCAGCTTCGGAATGTCCAGCACGGCCAGGGGAAGAATGAGCCCGTACGCGGCCACCACCATGACGTCGGCGCCACTGGCGCGCAGGAACTCCTGTACCTGCGGATCCTTCAGTGTGGCGGGCTGGGCGACGGCAATGCCATGGCGCAGCGCCAGTTGTTTTACCGGCGACGCCAGCGATTTCATGCCGCGCCCGGCGGGACGATCCGGCTGGGTCAGCACCAGCACAACGTCCAACGGCGCTGCGAGCAGCGCCTCCAGCGCACACGCAGCAAATTCAGGTGTTCCGGCGAAGATGATTTTCATGATGGTTTGAGGATCGCACGAACTGCGCAAGTCAGATCGCGCACTCCCATCCTCGCTCTTTTTCGGAATGCGTCGGATCAATGGCCGGTACGTGCGACTGGCATGTACGGCGCAGGCAAATCCACTTCACGCGGTTTCGCGCAATTGCTTCTGCAATTTTGCCTTGATGCGGGTCTGTTTCAGGCGCGAGAGGTAATCAACGAATACCTTGCCCTGGAGATGATCGATTTCATGCTGGATGCACACGGCCAGCAATCCGTCGGCGTCCAGCACAAACGGTTTGCCGTTCAGGTCAAATGCCCGTACCTTGATGCGCTCGGCGCGCTCCACCGGCTCGTAGATGCCGGGCACCGAAAGACAGCCTTCGTCGCAGAATTGCTGCCCCTCGCGCTCGATGATTTCCGGATTGATGAACACGCGCAAATCGCTTTTGTCCCGGCTGAGGTCGATGACGATGATCTGCCGGTGGACATCGACCTGGGTTGCGGCCAGTCCGACGCCGGGCGCGTCGTACATGGTTTCGGCCATGTTTTCGACCAGCGTGCGCAATCCACCGTCAAACTCGGTCACGGGTACCGCCTTCTTGTAGAGGCGTGGATCGGGGTAACGCAAAATTGGCAGTGCGGACATGAATTACTTGCAAATTGAATGGATTAGATACAGAATCTAAAGGAGTCTATAAGTAATACCTGCTACACTAATATCATGGGGGCGGCCTGTATCATTTCCAGTGCCGACACCAAACTCCGGCTTATGCGTTAATTGCTTCACACGCTTGAATTGACAGGCGATTTACTATTCAGGCTACTGCCCGAAATGAGGTCCGCCACATGCGCAACTCTAACATAGCCCCTGCCGCGACCGACCCGGTGCGTGCAACCCGCCGCGTCGCAGCCATGCTGGCCACAGCCCTGGTGTTCGCCACCCAGGCCCACGCGCAAAGCAGTGATATCAAACTGCAGGATGCCGCGCCGGACCGCTATATTGTCCAGCAGGGCGATACGCTCTGGAACATCGCGGGCAAATTCCTCAAGGAACCGTTCCGCTAGCCCGAAATCTGGCGCATGAACCAGGACCAGATCAGGAACCCGAACCGGATATATCCGGGCAATGTCATCGTTCTTGACCGCACCCAGAATCCGCCGCAGCTTTCTCTGATATCAGACACGATCAAGCTGTCACCACAGGTGCGCTCAAGTGCACTGTCCGAGGCGGCAATTCCCGCCATTCGGGCAAAAGTGATCGAACCGTTCCTTACGCAGCCGCTGGTGATTGAGGCCGCGGGTCTGGACAAGGCGCCACGTATTGTTGCCACACAGGAAAGCCGGGTGCATCTCGGGCCCGGTGGCCTCGCCTATGTGAGTGGCATCAGCTCAGGCCAGGGCAGCATCTGGCAGATCTACCGCCCGGGCAAGGCGCTGGTCGATCCCGAAACGAAAGCCACGCTGGGCTACGAAGCGGTGTTCCTCGGCACCGGCCGCGTGCAGCGTGCAGGAGAGCCGGCCACAATGGAGATCGTGAGTTCGCGACAGGAAATCACCAGTGGTGACCGCCTGATTGCCGCCGCGCCACCCTCACTCACCCAGTACATTCCGCATGCGCCCAAAGTATTCATCCGGGGACGTGTCATCGGCATGTACGACGGCCTCGCCACCAGCGAAAGCGGTCGCGATTCCGTGGTCACAATCAACAAGGGCAAACGCGACGGCGTCGAAGACGGCCATGTGTTTGCGATCCTGCGTGCGGGCAGCACCGTAGCTGATCCTGATTCGAGCAAATCGCGCGACTCCGCGCCAACGTTCAGGCTGCCCGACGAACGTTACGGCCTGCTGTTCGTCTTCAGGGTGTTCGACGCCGTGTCATACGCGCTGGTGATGGAGAGCACGCGGCCGGTGGCACCTTCAGACATCATCCAGACGCCCTAGCCGCTGTTCCGGTGCCATGCCTCAGCGCGACGAGGAACTGGCCGCCTGGATAGACGTAAGCCTTGTGCCAGGCTTGGGACCTGCGCAGTTCCGTGCCCTGTTGTCCGCGTTCGGACTGCCACAGAACATTCTCCGCGCCGGCCGTGAACAACTGGGACGCATTGTTTCTCCGTCCATTGCTTCCGCCATTCTCGCCAAAGATCGGCAACAATCTGTTGACGATGCCCTGTCATGGGCCAGGCAACCGGGTCATTCGATATTGAACCTGGCTGATGCAAACTTCCCAAAACAGCTCTTTGAAATTCCCGATCCGCCGCCGTTACTGTATGTACGCGGCCGGGTGGAGTTGCTTTCCGCCCCGGCACTCGCGATCGTCGGCAGCCGCAACGCAACCGCCCAGGGCAAGTCCAACGCGGAAGAGTTCGCCCGCGCGTTCAGCGAAGCAGGATTGGCGATCATCAGCGGCCTGGCCCTCGGCATCGACGCCGCCGCGCACCGCGGTGGCCTCGCCGGGCGCGGATCAACCATTGCGGTAATGGGTACCGGCGCTGAGAGTATTTACCCGCGGACAAATGCCGCGCTTGGTGAGTCGATTGCCGAAAATGGCGCGCTGGTTACCGAGTTCCCGCTTACCATGCCGCCGCTGGCCGCCAATTTTCCGCGCCGCAATCGTCTCATCGCAGGGCTGTCGCGCGGCGTGCTGGTGGTTGAGGCTGCACTGGCCTCGGGATCCCAGATAACCGCGCGCCTCGCCGCCGAGCAGGGACGCGACGTTTTTGCGATTCCCGGTTCGATTCATTCACCACAGTCGCGGGGATGCCACGCCCTCATCAAACAGGGTGCAAAACTGGTTGAAAGTGCACGAGACGTCCTTGAGGAAATGGGCGTATCCGGAGCGGCGGTAACAGACCATCCGCCGGTTGCAAACCCCAATCTATCGGGTACCATATCCCGACTGCTACAACATATGGGTTATGACCCCTGTGATGTCGGTACGCTGGCAGCCCGTGCCGGCTTGACGCCGGAAGCGGTATCGGCGATGCTTCTGCAACTGGAACTCAAAGGCAGTATAAGCAGCCTCCCCGGAGGCCTTTATCAACGCCTGAATTAAAGCCATCTAGAGATTCCCGCGCCCATGTTTGAAGTCCTCGTATACCTGTTCGAAAACTACTATCACACCGAGAGTTATCCGGACAACGACACGTTGTCGCGCAAGCTTTCGGCGGCAGGTTTTGAAAACGATGACATCAGCGAGGCCCTGGACTGGCTGGGTGGACTGGCACGCCACACCGAGCATCCGCTGCCTGACTCCCTCGAATCCAGCCGCTCCCAGCGCGCATTCATCAGCGGTGAAGTCGCAAAGCTCACCACGGAAAGCCGCGGCTTCCTCGCCTTTCTGGAAAGCGCAGGCATCCTTACACCGGTATTGCGCGAAATGATCATTGAGCGTGCCATGGCGCTGGACGGGGAAGTGGTCGGGCTTGAAAAATTCAAGGTCATCGTCCTCATGGTGTTGTGGACCCGCCGTGGCAGCGTCGACACGCTGATTCTTGACGAGTTGTTGCCTGACGGTGAAAAGCGCCAGATGCACTAACGCATGCCCGATGGATGACTGGGCCGGGCTCTGCCGATCCCCCTGAAGTCCTCCTAAGTTATTCAAAACAACAGCCTAGCCAGCGTGACACGGGCTGACTGACACCGGCTTTGGCGTCACGGTAGCAGCGCCCTTTCGATCTGCGGGAAATTTCCCGTTATCGTTGTTTGCAGACATACTTCTGCGACTGCGAGTGGTACCCTTCCTTGCCAGCTTGTGGGCTTGCTCGTATCATTGCCCGCTTTTCGCAGCCCCCTCTGTACGCACATTCATACGTGGCAACCAAAAAAAAATCGACCACTGCAAGCGCCAAACCGGCCGCGGCCCTGAAACCGCCGGCCCCTGTTCGCACCGCAAAAGCACCCGCCAAAACCAAGGCGGTGCGCGCGGCTGCCGAAATTGCCGGAAGCAAGAAGCTCATCATCGCGGAAAAGCCGTCGGTGGCGAACGACATTGCCCGCGCCCTGGGCGGATTCACACGCCATGGCGACTACTACGAGAATGACGAGTACGTGCTGTCATCGGCCATCGGCCACCTGCTGGAACTGGTTGCACCCGAGGGCGTCGAGGTCAAGCGGGGTAAATGGTCATTTGCAAACCTTCCGGTAATCCCGCCGCATTTTGACCTCAAGCCCATCGAACGCACAGAAGACAGGCTCAAGCTCCTGACCAAACTGCTGAAACGCAAGGACATCGGCGGCGTGATCAATGCCTGTGACGCGGGCCGCGAGGGAGAGTTGATCTTCCGTTACATCATGCAGCATGCCGGAATCACAAAGTCAATCGAACGGCTGTGGCTGCAGTCCATGACGCAGGCGTCCATCCGTGACGGCTTCGCGCAGCTTCGCAGCGATCCGGAAATGCGACCGCTCGCCGATGCCGCAGTCTGCCGTTCGGAATCGGACTGGCTGATCGGGATCAACGGCACGCGCGCCATGACAGCGTTCAATTCCAAGGAAGGCGGTTTCTACAAGACCACGGTCGGCCGGGTACAGACTCCCACGCTTGCGATACTGGTCGAGCGGGAAGAGCGCATCAAGAGCTTTGTGTCCCGTGATTACTGGGAAGTGCACGCACGCCTTGGCGCCAAGGCCGGCGAATACGACGGTCGCTGGTTCGATTCTGAGTTCAGGAAGGACGAGGATGGTGAGCGCAGGCCCGAACGCCTGTGGAAGCGCGAACAGGCCGAAGCAGTCGTTGCCGACTGTCTGGGAAAACCAGGCAAGGTCACTGAGGAGACAAAGCCCTCCACCCAGCTCTCGCCCCTGCTGTTCGACCTGACCAGCCTGCAGCGTGAAGCGAATGGACGATTCGGTTTTTCCGCGCGCACCACATTGTCGCTGGCACAAGCCCTTTACGAGCGGCACAAAGTACTCACGTATCCACGTACCGATGCGCGCGCCCTTCCGGAAGACTATCTGGCCACGGTGCAGGACACGCTGAAGGAGTTCAAGGGCACCGATTACGCACCGTTTGCCAGTCAGATACTGAAATCAGGCTGGGTCAAGCCGAACAAGCGCATCTTCGACAACAGCAAGATTTCGGATCACTTCGCAATCATCCCGACGTTGCAGACCCCCAAGACGCTGAATGAGGCCGAAGCAAAAATCTATGATCTGGTAGTTCGTCGTTTTCTGGCGGTGTTTTTCCCGCCCGCAGAATATTTGCAGACCACCCGCATCACGGTCGTCGAGAAGCACCGCTTCAAGACCGAAGGCCGGGTGCTGGTGAATCCCGGCTGGCTCGCGGTGTACGGCAGGGCCGCCCAGGTCAGCGATGACACGCTCCCGCAGGTTACACAGAACGAAGTGGTCAAGACACTGGAAGTTGCCTCGCAGCAGAACCAGACCAAGCCGCCTGCGCGCTTCACGGAAGCGACATTGCTCTCAGCGATGGAAGGCGCCGGCAAGCTGGTGGAGGATGGCGATCTGCGCGAGGCCATGAGCGAGAAAGGCCTGGGGACACCCGCAACACGCGCATCGGTAATAGAAGGCTTGTTGCTGGAGGAATACATTCATCGCAACCAGCGCGAGCTGGTGCCGACCCCCAAGGCCTTTTCGCTGTTGTTTGCCCTGCGCCACTTCGGCATCGAGGAGTTGCGCTCGCCTGAGCTCACCGGCGACTGGGAATTCAAACTAAAGCAGATGGAAAAGGGCAAGCTGGGCCGCGAGGAATTCATGGACCACATCACCTCGCTCACACAGGAGCTGGTCCAGCGCATCAAGGGTGGTGACATCCCGGACACGGCCTACGCCACCGTGCCCGTTCCGTGCCCCAATTGCGGCGGCACGGTTCAGGAAACCTATCGCAAGTTCGTCTGCCAGAAATGCGATCTGGCCATCTGGAAAGTCGTCTCCAGCCGGGAGTTTTCGCTGGAAGAAGTTGCCGAGCTGTTCACGAATCGCAGCATAGGGCCATTGCAGGGCTTTCGCAGCCGCATGGGCAAGCCGTTTGCTGCGGTGATCAAGCTGAACGACGAGTTTCGCACCGAATTCGATTTCGGGCAGAGCAATGCGGACGATCTGACGCCAGTGGATTTTTCTGGTCAGGAACCACTGGGCAAATGTCCGAAGTGCGGCAATCAGGTATTCGAGATGCCAATGGCCTTTGTCTGCGAGAAATCAGTAGGGGAGGTGCGCAGCTGTGATTTCCGTTCAGGCAAGATCATTCTGCAGCGGAACATGGAACGAGAGCAGATGATAAAACTGCTCGCCACTGGAAAGACCGATCTGCTGCACCGCTTCATTTCCAAGAAGGGGCGACCGTTCTCGGCCTACCTCGTCAGAAAACCCGATGGCAGCGTTGGGTTCGAATTCGAAGTGCGCGAAAAAAAGGCCACCGGGGGCGCTCGCAAGACCAAGGCAGCTGCGGAGTCTTCCTAGGTGCATATCCCGGCCGGGCCACGACCGGGATATATTTCGCTTCCGCTTCTTAAACGTCCAGCCGGGCAACCAGCGCGTTTTGCTCGATGAACTGGCGACGCGGCTCGACTTCATCACCCATCAGCTTGGTAAAGATGTCATCCGCAGCCAGCACGTCCTCGATCTGAACCTTGAGCAGGCGGCGCGAGGCCGGATCCATCGTCGTCTCCCATAACTGATCGGGATTCATCTCGCCCAATCCCTTGTAACGCTGCACGGAAGCGCCTCGTTCGACTTCGGCAAGCAGCCAGCGCATGGCTTCGCCAAAATCGGCGACAGGCTGTTCCTTGTCTTCCCGCCGCATCACAGCACCGGTACCGATCAGACCGTTCAGCAGTTCGGCCGTCTTTTCGAGTTGCTGATAGTCACCGGACAGGATGAAGTCCCCGTCAATCAGGCTGTTGCGGATATTGCCGTGATGATTGCGCTCAATCAGAAGCTGATGGCGTTCGGTCTTCTCGTCGTAACGCGCCCGGATGTTGACCCCTCCATTGCCGTTCTTGTCGCCCTTGTCGATCATGGCCTGCTTGAGACTGATGGCACTCGCCGCAGCCGATTCGGCGCTGGCCAAATCCACCCTGGCACCGGATGCAAGGGCATGCAAGGCTTCAGGATCGATGATTTTCGATAGGCGCAGGATAACTGCCTCGGCCAGCAGAAAACTCTTGGCAAGCTGCTCAAGGGCATGTCCCTCAATTGCGGCGAAGCCAGCAGCCGGGGTCAGGGATGCGCCGACGAGCGCCTGAGCCAGCATGAACTGGTCGCGCTCGTGGTCATCCTTGAGATAGCGTTCCGACTTTCCGAGCTTCACTTTGTAGAGCGGCGGCTGCGCGATATAGATATGACCGTGCTCCACCAGTTCGGGCATCTGCCGGTAGAAGAACGTCAGGATCAGGGTTCGAATGTGTGCGCCATCCACGTCGGCGTCCGTCATGATGATGATGCGGTGATAGCGAAGCTTGCTGACGTCGTACTCCTCCTTGCCTATGCCGGTGCCCAAGGTCTGGATCAGGGTGACAATTTCCTGGGAAGAGATCAGCTTGTCGAATCGAGCCTTTTCCACGTTCAGTATCTTGCCCTTCAACGGCAGGATGGCCTGGAACTTACGGTCACGTCCCTGTTTGGCGGAGCCACCTGCGGAATCACCCTCCACAATGTACAGCTCACACAATGCCGGATCCTTCTCCTGGCAATCGGCCAACTTTGCGGAAAGGCCAAACGAGTCGAGCACACCCTTGCGCCGCGTCAGTTCGCGCGCCTTGCGCGCCGCCTCCCTGGCGCGCGCTGCATCGACGATCTTCGTGCAGATGATGCGGGCGTCATTGGGACGTTCCAGCATGAAGCTTTTCAGCTTTTCCGCCACGAGTTCCTGAACGACAGGTTGCACCTCGGAGGACACCAGCTTGTCCTTGGTCTGGGAGGAGAATTTTGGCTCCGGGACCTTGACCGACAGGACGCAGGACAGCCCTTCGCGCATGTCATCGCCCGTCGTCTCGACCTTGGCCCGCTTGGCCACTTCATTGGCCTCGATGTACTGATTGATGGAGCGCGTCATCGCTGCACGCAATCCGGTCAGGTGGGTTCCACCGTCACGTTGTGGAATGTTGTTCGTGAAACACAGCACCTGTTCCTGGTAGGAGTCGTTCCATTGCATGGCGACTTCAACGGTAATGCCATCCTTCTCGCTGACTGCGTGGAATACCGTGGGATGGAGGACACTTTTGTTGCGATTGATGTATTCGACGAAGCCGCTTACGCCGCCCTCGTAGGCAAAGTCCTCTTCCCTGCCGATTCGCTGGTCCACCAGCTTGATGCGCACACCATTGTTGAGAAAGGACAGTTCACGAAGGCGCTTGGCCAGGATGTCATAGTGGAATTCCACTGTGCCAAAGGTTTCCGTACTGGCGAGGAAATGTACCTCGGTACCACGCCTTTCTGTCTTGCCGATGACTTTCAGCGGTTCAACGCGCTCGCCACGGCGAAATTCCATCGAGTGGGCAAAACCGTCGCGGCGTATGGTCAGCCGGAGCCATTCAGACAGGGCATTCACCACCGAGACACCGACGCCATGCAATCCGCCGGATACCTTGTAGGCATTATTGTCGAACTTGCCGCCGGCATGCAGCTCAGTCATGACAATTTCTGCTGCCGAGCGACCTTCAGGGTCATCGCGATGGATTTCAGTCGGTATGCCGCGACCATTATCGGTGACGCTGATGGAATTGTCGGTATGTATCGTCACCACGATCTCATCGCAGTGCCCCGCCAGCGCCTCGTCGATGGCATTGTCGACCACCTCGAAGACCATGTGGTGCAGGCCGGTTCCGTCGGAGGTATCGCCGATGTACATGCCGGGACGCTTGCGTACCGCGTCCAGACCCTTCAATACCTTGATGCTGTCGGAGCCGTACTGCTCCGCATTGCTGTTCGTGATCGGTTCTGACATCTTGGTCTAGATTCTCATCGGCATGACGACGTACTTGAAATCGTTCTTGTCCGGAACGGTGATCAATGCGCTGGAGTTCGCATCACCCAGTCCGCACAGCACTTCGTTGACATCAAGGTGGTTCAGAACGTCCAGCAAGTAGCCCACGTTGAATCCGATGTCGAGCGTCTCCCCCTTGTAATCAACATCAATCTCTTCCTGAGCCTCTTCCTGCTCGGTATTAGAACAGGTCACTTTCAAAGTTCCATCGGACAGTACCCAACGCACTCCGCGAAACTTATCGCTCGTCAGAATCGCAGTTCTTTGTAGGGCCTGCAGCAACGTGACACGGTTCAGCCGCAGCAATTTTGGCTGATTCTGCGGGATTACCCTGGAATAATCCGGGAATTTTCCATCGATGAGCTTGGACACCAGCAGAACTTCGCCAAAGGAAAATCGCACCTGGCTTCCTGACACTTCGACGGCAATGGAATCATCCGAATCGGAGAGGAGTTTGGATAACTCGAGTATTGTCTTCCGCGGAAGAATGACTTCCTGCTTCGGAAGATCCTTGGCATCCAGCTCACGACTGGCAAAAGCCAGCCGGTGGCCATCCGTCGCAATCAGGCTGAGGCTGCCTTTTTCCACGACCATCAAAAGGCCGTTGAGGTAGTAGCGGATGTCCTGCTGCGCCATGGCGTATTGCACCAGGCCAATCAGCGAACGCAACAGCTTTTGCGGGACGGTAAAGCGGGTTGCGTTGCCTTCTGCAGCTGCCAGCCTGGGAAAATCCTCCGGAGCCAGTGTTTGCAGGTTGAAGCGACTTTTTCCGGACTTCACCTGCATGCGTTTTTCCTGCAATGCTACGGAGACCTCCGAGCCTTCGGGCAATGCACGCAGGATATCCAGCAGCTTTCGCGCCCCAACTGTCGTCGTTTTGGATTCACCTTGTCCGCTTACTGCAGTAGAAGCGCTTATCTCAATCTCAATGTCCGTTGCCACGAACTCTATTCTGTCCCCGGAACGAGCCAAGAGAACATTGGAAAGAATTGGCAGCGTGTGCCGTCTTTCGATGATCCCCGAAACTGCCTGCAGGGGTTTAAGCAGGGTTTCTCGGTTGATCTTGAATAGATTCATTTATATTCCTTAGTAATAGTAATAAGGAGACGTTAATTCAGGGATAACTGCTGCAGACTTAGCAGGCACGCGGTTCTTGCCTGTTGAAAAACTGTGGACAAGCCTGGGGATACTGCGTGGGTGAATTCTGGATGGATTTTCAGCCCCGGAAGAGAACGGGGTCTTACTACAACTTGTCCCCAGGTTTCCAGACACTTGTTCATCCCTTCAACACCTGTTCAAGCACGTGATAGTCGCGGTTGATGTCATGGTCTTTCTCGCGCAGCGCGGCAATGGTGCGGCATGCATGCAAGACTGTCGTATGATCGCGGCCGCCAAACGCATCACCAATTTCCGGAAGGCTCATTTGCGTGAGGTCCTTGGCAAGAGCCATGGCCATTTGTCTTGGGCGGGCAATGTTCCGCGCGCGCTTTTGTGCCAACAGGTCGGAAACTTTCAGTTTGTAGTAGTCGGCGACAGTCTTCTGGATATTTTCAACCGTAATCTGCCGGTTCTTGGCCATCAGCAAATCCTTCAGCGCCTCTTTCGCCGTGTCCAGGGTGATTTCCTTGCCACTGAAGCGCGCGAAGGCAATGACGCTCTTCAGGGCGCCCTCCAGTTCGCGAACGTTGGAGCGGATATGCTTGGCAATGAAGAAAGCCACGTTCTCATCCAGCTTGAAGGAAACAGCCTCCGCCTTTTTCAGGATGATGGCGACGCGCATTTCTTGTTCCGGCGGCTCGATCGCAACCGTCAGCCCCCACGAGAACCGCGATTTCAGGCGCTCATCCAGTCCTGAAAGATCTTTCGGGTACGTGTCGCAGGTGATGATGACCTGCTTGTGCGCTTCGATCAGAGCATTGAAAGCGTAGAAGAATTCTTCCTGCGTCCGGTCTTTTCCGGTGAAGAACTGTATGTCGTCGATCAAAAGCAGGTCTAGAGAATGATAGTAACGTTTGAAATCATCAAACGATTTCTGCTGGTAGGCACGAACGACATCGGACACATAATCGGAAGCGTGCAGATAGCGCACACGGGCCGCCGGATGCTGGGTCAATACAAAGTTGCCGATTGCGTGGATCAAATGGGTTTTGCCGAGGCCTACGCCACCGTAAACAAACAACGGGTTGTATGAGGTTCCTGGATGCTCAGCCACCTGCAGTGCCGCGGCGCGGGCAAGTTGGTTGGCCTTGCCTGCAACAAAACTCTCGAAGGTGAAGTCCTTGATCAGGCTGGAGCGCTCAACTGTTGCGCCGCGTACAGTGCCGTTGCGGGGTGCTGCTACCTTGCCAGACTGTGGTGGTAAAGCAGGTGCTGGTGTCGCAGGGAGTGGTTCGTTTGCAGCTAGGGACAGGGAAACACGGATCGGGGATGCAAAAAAATCTGATCCCATGGCTTCAATCCGAGCCAAAAATCGCTCCTTTACCCATTGCAGGACAAAGCGATTTGGCGCGACCAGCTTGAGTTCCCCCGAAGGCGTCACATCCGAGTCCAGGCTCAGGGGCCTAATCCAGGTGTTAAACTGTTGAGCGGGAAGCTCTTTTTCGAATTGGTTCAGGCAGGACTGCCAGAAACCCAGCATGAGATTTATAGGGCTTTTTTTAGGAGAAAATCAAGGCCGGATTCTAGCCTGTTTTTGGGTACTTATCCACAGGTTCCCGCAATTGGGGACATTGACAAGCAACGGGGTAAAAAGGTCTAATCCCCGGTTCTTTTGCCTTAGGAAGTATCATGAAACGCACATACCAACCTTCTGTCGTGAAGAAAAAGCGGACCCACGGATTTCTCGTTCGCATGAAGACACGTGGCGGCAGGGCCGTCATCCGCGCGCGCCGTGCCAAGGGACGCGAGCGTCTGGCTGTCTGAGATTGCCCCAACGTCGGGTGATCATTTGCCCGGGTCAGAATTAGGATTTCATCAGCGGCACCGCTTGTGCACCCGCGATTTTGTGGCTGTCCTGCGGGGTGGCAGGCTGCTGCGCGGTAATGGCATTTCTGTATTGATCGGCGGTAATGGCCCGGGAGACGCCAGATTGGGATTGATTGTCCCGAAGCGCATCCTTCGGCGTGCCGTGGATCGCAATCGGGTCAAGCGCGTTCTGAGGGAGTGGTTCAGACACAGCCGTTCACGCCTGGCGGGAAGGGATTGCGTCATTCGGCTTACGCCCGTTCGCATCAAGGGCGAGGCTGCTTCGATGGATTGCGCCGCGCTGCTGGCTGAACTTGAACGCATTGTTCCTGCCAAAGGGGTCTGATGCGCGGTCTGTTGCTCATCCTTGTACGGGGGTATCAATACCTGATCAGCCCGATGCTCGGGCCCAATTGCAGGTTTCATCCCTCCTGTTCCGAATATGCGGTGCAAGCGCTGGAGAAGCATGGTGCCGGGTGTGGCAGCGTGCTGGCGCTTAAGCGTTTGTGCCGATGCCACCCCTTGAATCCCGGGGGATACGATCCGGTTCCCTAGGCCCGGGTCACAACAAGCCGCGATGCGGCTGAACGAGAGACTTGATGAGTGAAGTTAAAAGACTGGTTCTGTTTGTTGTATTTTCCTTTTCGCTGCTCATGTTGTGGCAGGCGTGGCACAAGGATCAGCGTGCATTGCAGGAGACGCCGGCCCCGGTGTCCAACACCGTTGTTGAGCCCGGTAAAGGGGCGGTTCCGGTCCCCAGCGCCCCTTCAACATCGTTGCCCGGTGCCGTGGCCAAACCCGCAGAAATCGTCGCCGCACAGACATCTCCTTCGACACCCCATGAGCGCATCAGCATCGATACGGATGTCATGCGTGCAGAGATTGACACGCTTGGTGGTGATATCGTCAGCCTTGAGCTTCTTGAACATCCCGACACGGTTGACCATACCAAAAACTTCATCTTGCTCGGGTCCCAGCACCACTACGCTGCGCAAAGCGGTCTGACTGGTGATGGCTTTCCCAATCACAAGACCATCTATACGACTACCGCAAAGAAATTTGCGCTGGATGCCGGGCAGGACAAGCTGGAAATCCGCCTGCAGGCAATGGGTACCAACGGTGCCAGTGGTGTAAAGGTCACCAAGATCATCACCTTTCATCGTGGCAGCTACCTGATTGACGTTGAGCACGAGGTGACGAACGGCAGCGCGGCGCCGGTTTCGCCTTACATGTATGCGCAACTGACGCGAGACAGCAAGGCACCTGATGGCGCCCAGGCCATGAGGAGCACCTATACCGGTCCGGCTGTATACACAGAACAGGACAAGTACCACAAGGTTAAATTTGACGACATCACCAGCAGCAAGCCCTACAAGAAAGATGCCGACAATGGCTGGATTGCCATGCTGCAGCATTACTTTGTCTCGGCGCTTGTGGTTCCCCCGGGTCAACCGAGGGAGTTCTACATGGACTGGCTGTCTGACGACCTGTTTGCGGTGGGCGTGAAGTTTCCGATGGCCGCAATTGCCCCGGGTGCAACTGCCACCGCGAAGACCGCCCTCTATGCAGGACCGGAGGATCAGGACAAGCTGAAGGTAATCGCGCCCGGCCTGGAGCTGGTTGTCGATTACGGCTGGCTGACAGTCATTGCCGCGCCGCTATTCTGGGTGCTGCAGTTTTTCCATGGCTTGTTGGGCAACTGGGGCCTGGCGATCATTTTCCTCACCGTCTCCATCAAGCTCGTTTTCTTTCCGTTGTCCGCCGCCAGCTATCGTTCGATGGCGAAGATGAAGCAAGTCGCGCCGCGTCTGGCAAAGATGCGTGAGCAATACGGTGATGACCGGATGAAGCTGAATCAGGCCATGATGGAGATGTACAAGCAGGAAAAAATCAATCCACTCGGGGGCTGCCTGCCGATCGTGGTCCAGATTCCGGTGTTCATTTCCCTGTACTGGGTGTTGCTTGCCAGCGTAGAACTTCGTCACGCGCCATTTTATGGCTGGATAACCGACTTGGCCTCCGAGGACCCGTATTACATCCTGCCAGCGCTGATGATGGCCTCCATGATTGTTCAGACCAAAATGAGCCCTACGCCTCCCGATCCGATTCAGGCCAAAGTCATGCAGTTCATGCCTTTGATATTCGGCGTCATGTTCTTTGTTTTTCCGGCTGGTCTGGTGCTTTACTGGCTTGTGAACAACGTGCTATCCATTTTGCAGCAGTGGTACGTCAACCGCACTATTGAGGCGGCCAAGTCAGCGGCGGGCGCCAAACGCTGAGCGGACTTGAATGACAGGGCGCATGCCCTGTGACTTGCGGGGCAAAGGCAGACGTTTGAACCAGCCGCCGAATCGGAACCCAAGCGACACGATCGTCGCGGTTGCCACCCCTGCAGGGCGGGGCGGCATCGGCATCGTCCGCCTGTCCGGATCCGGGCTACTGCTGATCACGCAATCACTTCTGGGACATACGCCACCGCCGCGTCACGCGGCGAAGGCGGCTTTCCTTGATGCATCTGGCGCGGTCCTTGATGACGGCCTCGCACTTTATTTTCCCGGGCCCGCATCCTATACCGGCGAAGACGTGCTGGAGTTGCATGGCCACGGTAGTCCCGTGGTGATGCAGATGCTGCTCAAGCGTTGCATCGAGCTTGGCGCACGACTGGCCGAACCGGGAGAATTTACCCGGCGCGCTTTTCTCAATGACAAAATAGATCTCGCACAGGCCGAAGGTGTGGCCGATCTCATTGAGGCCTCCACCGAAACCGCAGCGCGTTGCGCGTTGCGCAGCCTTCGCGGGGAATTCTCCGGCGCGATCGACGCGCTAGTTCAGCAATTGATCGAACTGCGCATGCTGGTGGAGGCGACGCTGGATTTTCCCGAAGAGGATATTGATCCCGCAGATCGGTCAGTGGCCGGGCAGCGCCTCATTCGCCTGCAGGCGGAGGTGGGTCGTGCCCTTGAGAGGGGCCGGCAGGGAAGCCTGCTGCGCAGCGGTCTGCAGGTTGTACTGGCAGGACAACCCAATGTTGGCAAGAGTTCGCTGCTGAACCGTCTGGCGGGTGAAGACATCGCTATCGTAACGGCGATTCCCGGCACTACTCGCGACACGATTCGCCAGGCCGTGCAAATCGAAGGTGTTCCGCTACACATCATCGACACGGCAGGATTGCGGGAAACCGCCGACCAGGTCGAGGCCCTGGGCATTGCCCGGACCTGGGGTGCCATCGACACTGCGGATTTGCTGATCCTGATTGTGGATGCCAGTCAAGGCGTGACGGCCGAGGATCAGGCGATCCTCGCGCGATTGCCTCAGGAATTACCCAAACTGACCATCTTCAACAAGACTGACCTGTTGCAGCAAGCACCGCGGATGCAATCGGGCGACCATGGTTCCGAAGTCCATCTTTCAGCAAAGACCGGTGCGGGTCTGGACTTGCTGAAAGCCGAAATTCTGCGCATGGCCGGATGGCAACCAGGGAACGAAGATCTCCTGATGGCCAGAGAGCGCCATCTTGCCGCGTTGTCTGAAGCGGCCGCGGCGTTGCAGCGCGCCGGCCAGGCGTTGGCGCGGCCCGAGTTTTTCGCCGAGGAATTGCGCCTTGCTCAGGCCTGCCTTTCCGGAATTACCGGCACGTTTACCGCGGATGATTTGCTGGGCGAGATTTTCTCGCGCTTTTGCATCGGAAAGTGAGGATTGCGGATCGGTCAGCAGGACGGCATTTCCAATACCCTCGATGGTCGCACGGAGTATGACTTTGGAATGAAAATCCTTTATCTTTCAAAAAGATGCAACGAATTTTCCGCCGCCGCCCGCACTGATAGCGGTGCTTCGTGTAAAATCTCGCCCCTTACATCAACGGCGGCCACATTGAATGGCTAGTCGCCCGCGGCGACCCCACACAGCCCGACCGGACAAATGACATGAACAGATCACTTTCCCCCTCTGCAATCGATATCGCGGCGCCAGCCATTGTTCAGCACGCTGGCGTCAAGGAATGGGTGGCGCGCATTGCCGAACTGACCAAGCCGGATCGCATCCACTGGTGTGATGGTTCGCAGGCGGAATACGACCGCCTCTGTGAAGAGATGGTTGCGGCTGGAACTCTGCGGAAACTGAATCCCAAGTTGCGCCCGAACAGCTACCTTGCCTGGTCCGACCCGACCGACGTGGCGCGCATGGAAGACCGCACCTTCATCTGCAGCGAATCCAAGGAAGACGCGGGTCCGACGAACAACTGGACAGATCCTGCGGAAATGCGCGGCACACTGCACACGCTGTTCGATGGTTGCATGCGCGGCCGGACCATGTATGTGGTGCCGTTCTCCATGGGTCCGCTGGGTTCGCACATTGCACAGATCGGCATCGAGATCACCGATTCGCCATATGTTGCCGTCAGCATGAAGGTGATGACCCGCATGACCAGCAAGGTCTGGGAAATCCTCGGCAAAAATGGCGAGTTCGTGCCCTGCATCCATTCGCTCGGCGCGCCGCTTGAGGCAGGACAAAAGGATGTGCCATGGCCGTGCAACAAGGACCAAAAGTACATTGTCCATTTCCCCGAGACACGCGAGATCTGGTCCTTCGGTTCGGGTTATGGCGGCAATGCTTTGCTCGGCAAAAAATGCCTGGCTTTGCGGATTGCCTCAGCCATGGGACGCGACCAAGGCTGGCTGGCTGAACACATGCTGATTCTGGGCGTGACTTCGCCCGAAGGCA
Source organism: uncultured beta proteobacterium (assembly GCA_903928055.1). Lineage (GTDB taxonomy): Bacteria > Pseudomonadota > Gammaproteobacteria > Burkholderiales > SG8-39 > CAIYPG01. The sequence goes on from CAIYPG010000118.1 coordinate 149,183, forward strand.
AAAAGAGCTATGTCACCGCGGCATTTCCCTCAGCCTGTGGCAAGACTAATTTCGCCATGCTGGTTCCGCCAGCGGCCTTCACCGGCTGGAAGGTCACCACGATCGGTGACGACATTGCATGGATCAAGCCCTGCAAGGATGGCCAGTTGTATGCCATCAATCCCGAGGCCGGTTTCTTCGGCGTTGCTCCCGGCACTTCGACGAAGTCGAATCCGAATTGCATGGCGTCGCTGAAGGAGAATGTGATCTTCACGAACGTCGCACTTACCCCGGAGGGCGATGTGTGGTGGGAAGGCATGACAGATACCCCACCCGAGAAACTGCTCGACTGGCAGGGTCAGCCTTGGACGCCGGAAATCGGCAAGAAGGAGGGCCGCAAGGCGGCGCATCCGAATTCCCGTTTTACCGTGCCGGCTTCGCAATGCCCGGCGATCGACCCGGAATGGGAAAATCCCCAAGGCGTGCCGATCAGCGCATTCGTGTTCGGCGGCCGTCGCTCCAATACCATGCCGCTGGTGACCGAAGCGTTCTCGTGGACTGACGGCGTGTACCTCGCCGCGACCATGGGCTCGGAAACCACCGCGGCGGCAACCGGGAAGGTCGGCGTGGTGCGTCGCGATCCCTTTGCCATGCTGCCGTTCTGCGGCTACAACATGTCCGACTATTTCGGCCACTGGCTGAAGCTGGGCCGCAGCGTGTCCAAGCGCCCGCACATTTTCTGCGTCAACTGGTTCCGCACCGATGCCAACGGCAAATTCGTGTGGCCAGGCTTTGGCGACAACATGCGCGTGCTCAAGTGGATTGTTGAGCGTTGCGAAGGCAAGGCGCGTGCTTCGGAAACCGCCATCGGCTGGGTGCCGGATTTCGCGGACCTCGAATGGAAGGGCCTCGAGGGCTTCACTCAGGAAAAGTTCGATTCCATTACCACGATCAGTCACGACGAATGGCATGCTGAACTGGCTGCGCATGATGAGCTGTTCGCCACTCTGAAAACGCACCTGCCGCGAGAGCTGTCTCTACGGCGTGAACTGATTCACCTCAGTCTCGCAGCCTGATCCACCCGCCGGCCTCAAGGTCATTAGTGCCGGCGGTACTCAGCTTTCTTCGGCGCTATCCGCGTAATCCAGATCGGCAGCCACCTTCGGCACGAAGCCATGCAGCGCCCGTAAGGCCGCGCGTGGTTCCCGTTCCATCACTCGCAGCAGCGCCGCTGCCGGCCCGGTCGGCGCGCGCCGCCCCTGTTCCCAGTTCTGCACGGTCTTTACCGACACCCGCAGCATGCGGGCAAAGTCGAATTGCGACAGGCGCATGCGCGCACGCAGGGCCTGAATCTGTTCAGCAGAGAAACTCAAAGGTGGGGCGGACATTCCTGCATGATACGCCAATGGCGTAATGGTCTTTGTGTTAACTGGCTTGGAAATGGAATCTGTACCTGCAGAACGGAATGATGTTCTGGGTGGAGCGCTGTGTCGCGAATTGCCGTTCGCCGATCAATCTCCCTTCATGGACGCGTTGCGAGTGCGGCAGGGGAATGGGCTTTGCAGTAGACTTTTGCTGCGCCTGTCAGAACAAAAATCCAAGAACTTCGGCGCTCTGTCCATTCCGAGAAGGTGTGACCCATCATGAGCGAAAAGCCTGTACGCATCGGTTTCGTCGGCGCTGGCGGCAATACCCGCGTCAGACATATCCCCGGTTTCAAGGCGATTCCGGGCGTGCAACTGGTCAGCGTGGCGAACCGCAGCCGCGAATCCAGCCAGAAAGTTGCCAACGAATTCGGCATTCCCAAGGTGTATGACGACTGGAGGGCACTGGTGCGCGCCGACGACATCGACGCTGTGTGCATAGGCACCTGGCCCTACATGCATTGCGAGATTACGCTCGCGGCGCTGGCGGCAGGCAAGCATGTGCTGACCGAAGCGCGCATGGCCATGAACGCCACCGAGGCGAAGACCATGCTGGAGGCTTCCCGCAATCGGCCAGACCTCATCACCCAGATCGTGCCCGGGCCGCCGACACTGGAGGTGGACAGCACCATACAGTCGCTGCTGGCCTCGGGCTACCTCGGCAAGTTGTTGTCGCTGGAACTGAATGTGCTGCAGGGCTTCGTGAATCCGGATTCGCAGCTGCACTGGCGCCAGGACAAGACACTGAGCGGTTGCAACATCCTCAGCATGGGCATCTGGGTGGAGTGCGTGCAGCGCTGGCTGGGGCTGCCGGCAAAGATCATAGCCACCGGCCTGACGGCGGTCACAGAACGGGGCGATGCGTCCGGTGCCATGAAACCGGTGACCGTGCCGGACCAGGTCGACATCCTCGCCACCTGGGGCAATGGTGCTGTCGGCCATCTACGCTTCAGTTCTGTGACAGGGTTCGCGCCGCCAATCGAACTGTGGTTGTACGGCACCGAGGGGACAGTGCGCTTTACACCGGGAGACAAGAAATTGTTCGGCGGTCAACGCAAGGACAAGGCACTTGCCGAAATCGTCATTCCGCCCGAGAAACGCATCGGCTGGCGCGTCGAGGAAGAATTCATCAACGCCGTCCGCGGCAAGGAGAAAGTCACTCGTACGGACTTCGAGCAGGGCGTGCTGTACATGCAGTTCACCGAAGCGGTTACACGCAGCATGGCAGAAGGCCGGGCGATTTCGCTGCCGCTGTAGAGTTTTCCAATGCCGTGGCGCGGTCATCGCACTACGGCATGCGTTTCTGCTGCGTGCACTGGTCCGCGGCCTCCGAAGGAGAATCAGATGAACGCATTCGTGCGTACCGGCCGGCCGGCGCTTCCGCTGCAGGATCCCATGCTGTTCCGTGAACGCTGTTTCATTGACGGCGCATGGGTGGCGGCGGATTCGGGCAAGACGCTCACGGTTGTGAATCCCGCAACCGGTCTGGCTGTCGGTTCGGTGCCCGATATGGGCGTTGAAGAAACACGCCGCGCCATTGCTGCAGCGGATGCTGCGCTACCGGCGTGGCGGGCGAAGACCGCTAAGGAACGTGGCGTGCTCCTGCGCAAGTGGTACGAACTGATGATGGCAAGCCAGGATGATCTCGGCCTTATCCTCACCACCGAGCAGGGCAAGCCGCTGGCGGAAGCGAAAGGTGAAATTGTCTATGGCGCGTCCTTCATTGAATGGTTTGCCGAAGAAGGCAAGCGCACGTACGGCGATGTCATTCCCAGTTATCTGCCGGACCGGCGCATCATGGTGATGAAACAGCCGATTGGCGTTGCCGCGCTGATTACGCCCTGGAATTTCCCGAATGCCATGATCACGCGCAAGGCCGGACCGGCGCTGGCCGCAGGTTGCACGGTGGTCATCAAGCCGGCCTCGCAGACCCCGTTCTCGGCACTGGCCATTGCCGAACTGGCGGCCCGCGCCGGTATTCCGAACGGCGTGATCAATGTGGTCACCGGAAGTGCCAAAGCCATCGGCGGAGAAGTGTGCGCTAACACGGCCGTGCGCAAACTGTCCTTTACCGGCTCGACCGAGGTCGGCCGGGTACTCATGCGCCAGTGTGCCGACACGATCAAGAAGCTGTCACTGGAACTTGGCGGCAATGCGCCCTTCATTGTTTTCGATGATGCCGACCTTGATTCCGCCGTTGAGGGTGCACTGGCCAGCAAGTTCCGCAACACCGGCCAGACCTGCGTCTGCGCGAATCGGCTGTACGTGCAAGGCGGCGTGTATGGCGCGTTTGCTGAGAAGCTCGCGGCGAAGGTGAGGGCCTTCAAGGTTGGCCCCGGCACGGAGGCTGGCGTCAACATCGGCCCACTGATTGACGCCAATGGACTGGCGAAAGTGGAAGAACATGTTGCCGATGCGCTGGCCGGTGGCGCGCGTGTTGTCACGGGTGGGCATCGTCACAGCCGCGGTGGATTGTTCTACGAACCGACGATTCTGGCGAATGTTACGCAGGCCATGAAAGTGGCGAGCGAGGAAACCTTCGGACCTGTTGCGCCGCTGTTCTGCTTCGACACCGAGCAGGAGGCGGTAGCCATGGCGAATGACACGGAGTTCGGTCTTGCCGGATATTTCTACAGTCGCGACATCGGCCGCATTTTCCGGGTGGCCGAAGCGCTAGATGTCGGGATGGTCGGTGTGAACAGCGGCATGATTTCAACCGAGGTCGCGCCCTTTGGTGGTGTGAAGCAATCGGGCCTTGGCCGAGAGGGATCAAAGTACGGCATCGAGGAATATCTCGAAGTAAAGTATGTACTGCTGGGCGGATTGAATTCCTGAGGGAGAGGGTTCATGGCTGTGAGCATTGAACGCGATGTTGTCTATGGAAAAGGCGGCGGTCGTGAATTGCGCTGCGATGTTTATCGGCCAGCTGCGTCCGCACATCGCTCAGCGGTACTGATGGTTCACGGTGGTTCATGGATACGTGGTGACAAGTCGGTCATGCGCGAGCAGATCGACTGCCTAGTCAGTCGCGGTTACGTCTGCGTCGCGCCCGAGTATCGCTTCCTCCAGGACGCACCATGGCCCGCGCAGATTCACGATGTTAAGGCGGCCATGCGCTGGCTGCGTGCAAATGCCCAACGCCTGAACGTTGATGCAGAAAAAATTGCTGTGCTCGGCAATTCCGCTGGCGCCTATTTGGCGCTGATGCTGGCGGCGACGCCCGGTGTTGCCGAGTTTGAAGGTTACGGAGGCAATGCTGGCGTGAACACGCAAGTTGCAGCCTGCGTCGCGGTCTATCCGCCGGTGCTGTTCTATACCGGCAGCGCACGTACGTCTGGCGCCGTGCCTGCGGCAGGACTGATGGGCGAGGGTGCTTCAGACGCTGCGGCCCTCGCTGCCAGTGCCACTACCTATGCGCGTAAGGATTTCCCGCCAACCTTCTTACAGCACGGCACCGGAGACAAAGTCGTTCCGGTGACTGCCAGCCTGCGGATGTACGAGGCGCTGGCCAAAGTTCGGGCGCGGGTTGACCTGCATTTGTACGCCGAACAGCCGCATGGCTGGGCTCGGACACCGCAATGGGTGGAGCATACGATGGCCGAGGCTTGGGTATTTCTGGATCGCTACGTCGCAAATCCTGCTGCTTGGGTGGCTGCCGATGGCTGAAACTACGCCTCCGGCGTAGTCATATCCTTGTTATCTGGCTTTTAACAAGGGCCGACAATAATTTATCAGAATGATTGTTACTGAATTGTTCCACGTGGAACACTGTTTTTGGTATTTCCCGGAAATGTTCCACGTGAAACAAGGCTTCATCCTCACCCCTTAAATCCCTATAATCGCGCCTTCACTCAAGGCGTACTCCATGTTTTTCCCGACAGAGTTCGATGTCATCGTGGTTGGTGGCGGCCATGCCGGCACCGAGGCGGCACTTGCCTCGGCCCGGGCAGGATCACGCACGCTCCTGCTGACCCACAGCATCGAAACCTTGGGGCAGATGTCCTGCAACCCTTCGATTGGGGGGATTGGCAAAGGTCATCTGGTGAAAGAGATAGATGCCTTGGGCGGCGCCATGGCGATTGCCACAGACGAGGCTGGCATCCAGTTCCGCATCCTGAACTCACGCAAGGGCCCGGCAGTACGCGCCACCCGTGCCCAGGCCGACCGTCTGCTGTACAAGCAGGCCATTCGCTCGAGGCTGGAGAATCAGCCGAACCTGACCCTGTTCCAGCAGGCTGTGGACGATCTGATGCTGGAAGGCGACCGGGTGGTGGGGGTGGTTACCCAGGTTGGCATCCGTTTCCGCGGCCGTGCTGTAGTCCTGACCACCGGGACCTTCCTGGCAGGGTTGATCCACGTTGGTCTGCAGAACTATCCGGCTGGCCGTGCCGGCGATCCGCCCGCCATCAGCCTGGCGGCCCGGCTGCGGGAGTTGAAACTCCCGGTTGGCCGGCTCAAGACCGGTACCCCTCCGCGCCTGGACGGGCGAACCATTGATTACTCGGTCATGCAGGTGCAGCCCGGTGACGACCCGGTGCCGGTGTTCTCCTTCATGGGCACCCGTGACATGCATCCCCGGCAGTTGCCTTGCTGGATCACTCACACAAATGAGCGTACCCACGACATCATCCGTGGCGGGCTGGATCGCTCACCCATGTACACCGGGGTGATCGAGGGCATCGGCCCGCGCTACTGTCCTTCAATTGAGGACAAGATCCACCGCTTTGCTTCCAAGACCAGTCACCAGATCTTCCTGGAGCCGGAAGGGCTGACGACCCACGAGATCTACCCGAACGGGATTTCCACCAGCCTGCCGTTTGACGTACAGCTGGAACTGGTGCGCTCTATGCGCGGCCTGGAAAATGCCCACCTGCTGCGACCGGGCTATGCCATCGAATACGACTATTTCGATCCGCGGGGCCTGAAGTCTTCACTGGAAACGAAGGCCATCCAAGGGCTGTTTTTCGCAGGTCAGATCAATGGAACCACGGGATACGAGGAAGCCGCCGCCCAGGGCTTGCTGGCCGGCCTCAATGCCGCGCTGAACGTGCAGGGCAGGGATTTCTGGTGTCCGCGTCGCGACGAGGCTTATCTGGGTGTGCTGGTCGACGACCTGATCACCCGGGGTGTGTCCGAGCCTTATCGCATGTTCACCAGCCGTGCCGAGTACCGCCTGATGCTGCGTGAAGACAATGCCGACCTGCGCCTGACCAATATTGGCCGGGCGCTGGGGGTGGTGGACGACGTGCGCTGGGATGCTTTCAACCGCAAGCGTGACGCCATTGCACGCGAACAGGAGCGACTGAAATCGACCTGGACCGGGCCCAAAGCCATTGCTGCGGACGATGCCGAACGATTGTTTGGCAAGCCGCTGGAGCGTGATTACACGCTACACGACCTGCTCAAGCGCCCGGATGTTAGTTATCACTTACTTATGCAGATCACCAAATCTGTAGAGGTGGTTGAAGACCCGATCGTCGCCGAGCAGGTGGAAATCCAGGCCAAGTACGCGGGCTATATCAACCGCCAGCAGGACGAAATCACACGGACCAGCCATCAGGAAGGACTGGCGCTGCCCGCTGACCTGGATTACCGCACGGTGCGTGGCCTGTCCTTCGAAGCCCAGCAAAAGCTCAACCAGCACAAGCCGGAGACGGTCGGCCAGGCCTCGCGCATCTCCGGCATGACACCCGCCGCGATTTCGCTGCTGCTGGTGCATATCAAGCGAAGTCAGAAGGCAGCAAAGTCAGATCGTGCTGACGTTGACAAGCAGTCCGCCGCATGAACGCCACAGTGACTGAACCTTCCCTCGCGGCTGGAGCAAAAGAACTGGCGCGCGGCATTGCTGCGCTCAAACTCCCGATCGACGCCGCGCAGCAGGATCAGTTGATGCGCTATGTCGCGCTGCTGCACAAATGGAATCGCGTCTACAACCTGACCGCAGTACGCGAGGTCGGTCGCATGGTGAGCCACCATCTGCTCGACAGCCTGGCGATACTGCCGCATGTCGATGGAACTGCGGTTCTCGACGTTGGCACCGGTCCCGGACTGCCGGGCATTCCGCTGGCGATTTCACGACCGCAATTGCCAGTCACGCTGCTCGACAGCATCCAGAAGAAAGCCGCATTCCTGCAGCAGGCCGTCGGTGAACTGGATTTGAAGAATGCCACGGTTGTCTGCGAGCGCGTAGAGCGCTGGCAGTCGCCGCAGCGCTTTGATGTGATCGTGTCGCGCGCTTTTGCCGGACTCGCCGATTTTGTGCGACAGGCGGCGCATCTGCTTGCGCCGGGTGGCGTGTTTCTCGCGATGAAGGGCGTGCATCCCTTCGAGGAAATCGAACGCCTGCCCGCCGGTTTCAGGCTGCAGAAAGTCGTCAAGCTCGAGGTGCCCGGCCTGGGCGCGGAGCGCCATCTGGTCTTTATTGAAGCGGAGCACACAGCATGACCCGTACGCTGGCTGTCACGAACCAAAAGGGTGGTGTGGGCAAGACCACCACCAGCGTCAATCTGGCCGCCAGCCTGGCGCAGACCGGCCAGCGGGTACTGCTCGTCGACCTCGATCCGCAGGGCAATGCCACCATGGGTAGTGGCATCGACAAGCGCAGCCTGACGAGCAGCGTCTATCAGGTGATCCTGGGCATTGCCACTGCGGGTGCCGCGCGCCAGAAATCAGAATCTGGCGGCTATGACATTATTCCTGCAAACCGTGAACTGGCCGGCGCCGAAGTCGAAATGGTCGAACTGGACCATCGAGAAACGCGCCTCAAGACCGCGCTGCAGGGCATCTCGTCCGACTACGATTTCATCCTGCTCGACTGCCCGCCGGCGCTGAACATGCTCACGATCAACGGCCTGGTTGCCGCCGACGCGGTAATGATTCCGATGCAGTGCGAGTACTACGCGCTGGAAGGCCTGTCTGATCTGGTGAACACGATCAAGCGCGTACGCCAGCACCTCAACCCCAAACTCGAAATCGAAGGCCTGCTCCGTACCATGTTCGATCCGCGCAATTCACTGGCCCAGCAGGTGTCCGCACAACTGCAATCGCATTTCGGCACCAAGGTGTACACCACGGTCATTCCGCGCAATGTGCGTCTGGCCGAGGCTCCCAGTTTTGGTACGCCTGCCGTGACGCTGGACCGCGCCTGCAAGGGTTCGCAGGCCTATCTGCAACTGGCGACTGAAATCATCGACCGCCAGACAATGGCCGCGACGAATCGCGCTGCAGGAGCCGTCGCATGAAAAAGAATGCCCTCGGAAGGGGCCTTGACGCCCTGCTTGGCAATGATGATGACAAGCAGCCAGCTGCCAAAGGGGATGCCCAGACCACGTTGAAAGTCGACCAGCTTCAGCCCGGCAAATATCAGCCACGCACGCGCATGGACGAGGCCTCGCTGGCCGAACTGGCCGACTCCATACGCACCCAAGGCATCATGCAGCCCATCCTGGTCCGTGCGGTTGCCGGCGGGCGTTACGAAATCATCGCCGGTGAACGTCGCTGGCGTGCCTCGAAAATCGCCGGCCTCGCCGAGGTGCCTGTGCTGGTCCGCGATGTGCCCGACAATGCCGCGCTGGCGATGGCGCTGATCGAGAACATCCAGCGTGAGGACCTGAATCCGCTTGAGGAGGCCGCCGGCATCCAGCGCCTGCTGGATGAATTCAAGCTGACCCACGAACAGGCAGCGCACGCTGTTGGCCGATCCCGTGCCGCCACCTCGAACCTGCTTCGCCTCCTGTCGCTGTCCAAGCCGGTCCAGCAACTGGTGTTCGAGGGCGCCCTCGACATGGGCCACGCGCGTGCGCTGATTCCCGTTGAAGGGCCGCGCCAGGCCGAGATTGCCAGGCAGGTTGTTGCACGCGGGCTGTCGGTGCGCGAGACCGAGCGCCTGGTCCAGCAGATCCAGAATCCACCGAAGAAAGCCAAGACGCAGCGACCGCGCGACATCGAGCGTTTCGAGGAGGAACTGTCGGAGCGCTTTGGCACCACGGTGCAGATCAAGCCCGGTCCCAAGGGCTCGGGCCGGCTGGTCATCAATTTCATGAACGTCGAACACCTTGACGATCTGCTGTCGCGGTTCAAGGGCTGAAAAGCCGGAAGAGGAAGCACCATGTTTTATGAAACAGGCGAGGATGGGTTGGGCCATCGCACCGCCGGCCTGAAACACAGCCCGATGAATGCCATCGTCGCGCCGCGACCGATTGGCTGGATAAGCACACTGGGCAGGGATGGCGTGCCGAATCTTTCGCCATTCTCCTATTTCAATGCGGTCTCCGCCCATCCGCCCATGGTGATGTTTGCGGCCAATGGCAGCCATTCCGAAGGAGGTGCCAAGGACAGCCTGCAGAACGTGCGTGACACCGGGGAATTCGTCGTGAATATCTGCTCGGAAGAACTGGCCCAGCAGATGAACGATTCGTCGACGGCGGCGCCACGCGCCATCGACGAATTCAATGTGGCTGGTCTCACCAAGGCGCCTTCGCGCATCGTCAAGGCGCCGCGCGTGGCTGAAGCCCCTGCCCACCTTGAATGCCGGTTGATCAAGATCGTGGAGTTGCCCCCATCCTCAACGGGCGAGCAGAACAACACCGTGATCGGACATGTTGTTGCGGTGCATATCCGCGATGACCTGGTCGTCAACGGCCGCGTGGATACCGTGAAAATGCGCCCGGTCGGGCGCCTGGGGTATTTCGACTACGTCGTGGTATCGCAGTCGTTCGAAATTCTGCGCCCGAGCTGGCCGCTGAAAAAAGCCGGCCAGGGCTGAAGCTGTTCGTCCATGGCAGGTTCATGAGGGGAATCATCCCCTCATGAAGTTCATGCTCTAGCCGACGTGCTTGGCCAGGAAGGCCAGTGTGCGTTCGCGTGCCAGCTTGGCCGATGCCGGATGGTATGAGCCGCGCTGTTCGCAATTGAAACCGTGGCCGGCGCCCGGATAGACGTGCAGCGGAATCCCAGGGTGGGCGGCACCGATGGCCTTCACTTTTTCCATCGGAATGCCCTTGTCTTCCTCGCCGAAGTGGAACATCACCGGAATTTTCGGTTGTTCCGTAATCAGATCGTGGATGCCGCCGCCATAGTAGGGAACGGCACAGGCCAGACCGGGCTGCTTTGCCGCCGCCATCCAGGCCACGGTGCCGCCCCAGCAATAGCCGGTAATGCCGACCTTGCCAGCGGATTTGACGCGATCCAGCGCTGCGGCGGTGTCCGCCAGGGTATCTTCCCACTTCAGTTGCGCCCGAATGGCGCCACCGGCCTTGATGTCATCCGGCTCGTAGGCGACCTCGAAATTGCGCTGAACCCGGTCGTAATACGCCGGGCAGATCGCCAGATAGCCGTCCGCAGCGTAGCCGTCGGTCACGGAGCGCATGTGGCTGTTGACGCCGAAAATCTCCTGCACAACGATCAGCCCGCCCTTGGGCTTGCCAGCCGGTTCGGCCAGATAGGCCGCGAACGTATGTCCGTCAGCGGCTTTGAGTTCGATGAATTTGCCCATTTTGGTGTCCTCATTTTGATTGGTTCCAAGCCCGTCAAGCATAGCATCGGAGCGAAATTCTGCGCCATGGTGGGCTGAAAAGAGGCGGCGCTCCATCGATGGAATTAAATTAAAGCATCGTCAAATGAAAAAAAATACTTTAAAATTCTGCGGTTTCAGCGAGACCCCCTAGCGTGCCGATGGTGCAAACGACAGGGACGGGGCGCATCAGCCGCATTTGGCGGGAAGCTGCGCGCGTCCTGATTGCCCAGTCAGTGCTCGGCATGCTTGCTGCTTGTGTTGTGGCTGCCGTCTGGGGATGGACGGCCGGAGGTTGGGCGCTGATGGGAGCGATCGTTTGCGTGGCACCAACCGCGTTGCTGGCGGCGCGCCTGAACGTGGCGGCCCGTCCCGGGGGAAACTTCGGTGCAGCGCTTCTGGCAGGCGAGTTACTCAAGGTGGGTCTGGTCGTGGCGCTGCTGATGCTGGCGTACGCGCAGAGCGGCAGGATGCACTCGCTGGCGGTATTGCTGGGGTTCATCGCCGCGGTACAGGGACATTTTTTGGCATTGATCTTTACTGATCGATAAGGGATATGGTCGAAACCACAGAAGCTCCGAGCGCGTCGGAGTACATCAAGCACCACCTGACACACCTTGCGTCCGGGGAACAGCATTCGCTGCTGGATTTTTCCGTGATCCGCTGGGACACGATGGCGTTTTCCATCGCCTGCGGCTTGATCGTCATTCTGCTGCTGCGCGCTGCCGCCAAAAATGCGACCTCCGGTGTGCCCGGCCGTTTCCAGGCCGCCGTCGAAATGCTGGTGGAACTGGTGGAAGAGCAGTCCAGCAGCATCGTTCATGGCAACCGCACCTTCATCGCGCCGCTGGCGCTGACCGTGTTCTGCTGGGTGGTGGTGATGAATGCCATCGACCTGTTCCCGGTTGACCTGTTTCCGCGCATTGCGCACATGCTTGGCGTCGAACACCTGCGCCCCCTGCCGACGGCCGACCTGAACGCCACATTGGGCATGTCCGTGGGCGTGCTGATCCTGGTGCTGTACTACAACTTCAAGATCAAGGGCATCGGCGGTTTCATGCATGAACTGGTCGCCGCACCCTTCGGCACCAGCAAGAATCCGTTCTTTGCCGTGCTGTTGGCGATCCCGAATTTTCTGCTGAACATCATTGAATTCATCTCGAAGACCGTATCGTTGGGCATGCGGCTGTTCGGCAACATGTACGCCGGTGAACTGATCTTCTTCCTGATTGCGCTGTTGGGCGGTGCTTGGGCTGGTTTCAATACCGGCAGCATCCTTGCCTTCATCGGACACATCGTCGCCGGCTCGGTCTGGGCGATCTTCCACATCCTGATCGTGCTGCTGCAGGCTTTCATTTTCATGATGCTGACCCTGGTCTACATCGGCCAGGCGCACGAAGGACATTAGGTTTCAGTTTTTCATTTTCAATACACGACACTAACTAAGGAGTTGTTATGGATATCGTCGGTTTCGTAGCCCTTGCTTGCGGTCTGATCATCGGCCTTGGCGCCGTTGGCGCCTGTATCGGCATCGGCATCATGGGTGGCAAGTTCATCGAAGCTTCGGCGCGTCAGCCCGAACTGATGAATGCGCTGCAGACCAAGATGTTCTTGCTGGCCGGCCTGATCGACGCCGCGTTCATTATCGGTACCGGTATTGCGCTGTGGTTCGCCACCGCGAACCCGTTCAAGGGCTAAGCCTCCACGCACCGCTGCGGACGGCGGGCATGTGTCCCCGTCCCAGGTTTTTTGAGAGGAACGTACCGTGAATCTGAACGCAACGTTGTTTGCGCAGACGATCGTTTTCATCATCCTGGCCCTGGTCACGATGAAGCTGATCTGGCCGAACCTGATCACGGCGATCGAAGAACGCAGGAAGAAAATTGCTGACGGCCTGGCTGCTGCCGAAAAGGGCAAGTCCAGTTTGCAGGATGCGGAAGTGCGCATCCGCCAACTTGAAGTGGAAGCCCGCGCCAAGGCCCAGGAAATCCTGGCCCAGGCCGACAAGCGCTTTGCCGCCGTCGTTGACGAATCGAGGACTGCCGCCAAGGCGGAAAGCGACCGCCTGATCGCGGCTGCGAAGGCCGAGATCGACAGCGAAATCCAGCGTGCCAAGGACGCCTTGCGCGACCAGGTCGCTGCGCTGGCGGTTGCCGGTGCGGAGAAGATCCTGCGCCGTGAAGTCAATGCCCAGGCCCACGCCGACCTGCTCGGACAACTGCGTCAGGAGCTGCGCTAAGCCATGGCTGAAGCCGCCACCATTGCCCGTCCCTATGCCGAGGCGGCTTTCCGCCTTGCCGAGGACAAGGGCACGATCGCAGGCTGGTCTGCCGCGCTGTCCAGGCTGGCTGTCGGCGCCGAATCCCCGGAGCTTGTGCAGCTTTTGGGCGATCCGCGCATTGCCCCGGCGCAGCTTGCCGAGCTGCTGGTTTCGGTCTCTGCAGATAAGGATCCCGCGCTGGGCCAGTTCGTTGCCACGCTGATCGAAAACAAGCGCGTGTCCGCGCTACCTCTGGTGCATGAGCAGTTTGAAGCGCTGAAGAACAGGCGCGAGAGCATCGTTGACGCCCAGATCGATTCCGCGCTGCCGCTGAATGACGCGCAACTGGCCGAGCTGGTGTCCGGCCTCGAGACCCGCTTCAAGCGCAAGATCCGCCCCCAGGTCAGCATCGATCCCGAGTTGATCGGCGGTGTCGTCGTCCGGGTTGGCGACGAAGTGATCGACGGTTCAGTCCGCGGCAAGCTCGCCGGCATGGCAGCCGCCCTAAAGAATTAAGCTCAGTTTCGTAGAATTCAAGGAAACCACAATGCAACAGCTGAAACCTTCCGAGATCAGTGAACTGATCAAGAGCAAGATCCAGAATCTTGCCCTGTCGGCCGAAGCACGCACCCAGGGCACCGTCGTATCGGTGACCGACGGCATCTGTCGCGTGCACGGACTGTCAGACGTCATGCAGGGCGAAATGCTGGAGTTCCCGAATAACACCTTCGGCCTCGCCCTCAACCTCGAGCGCGACTCTGTCGGCGCGGTGATTCTGGGTGAGTACGAGCACATCTCCGAAGGCAATCCGGTCAAGTGCACCGGCCGCATTCTGGACGTGCCGGTCGGCCCCGAACTGCTCGGCCGCGTCGTGAACGCCCTGGGCCAGCCGATCGACGGCAAGGGGCCGATCAACGCCAAGGAACGCGACGTCATCGAGAAGGTTGCTCCCGGTGTGATGTGGCGCAAGTCCGTGGACCAGCCGGTGCAGACCGGCCTGAAGTCCATCGACGCCATGGTGCCCGTCGGCCGCGGCCAGCGTGAACTGATCATCGGCGACCGCCAGACCGGCAAGACCGCGGTGGCTGTCGACACGATCATCAACCAGAAGGGCAAGGACCTGATCTGCATCTACGTGGCAGTCGGCCAGAAGGCTTCGACCGTTGCCAACGTGGTGAGGAAGCTCGAAGAGCACGGCGCGATGGCCTACACCATCGTCGTTGCCGCCACCGCGTCCGAATCCGCCGCGATGCAGTTCATTGCGCCGTACTCCGGCTGCACCATGGGCGAATACTTCCGCGACCGCGGCCAGGACGCGCTGATCATTTATGATGACTTGACCCGCCAGGCCTGGGCGTATCGCCAGATCTCCCTGCTGCTGCGCCGCCCGCCGGGCCGCGAAGCCTATCCCGGCGACGTGTTCTATCTCCACTCGCGCCTGCTGGAGCGTGCCGCGCGCGTCAACGTGGAATGGGTCGAGCGCTTCACCAAGGGTGCCGTCAAAGGCAAGACCGGTTCGCTGACCGCGCTGCCCGTGATTGAAACCCAGGCCGGTGACGTGTCCGCCTTCGTTCCGACGAACGTGATCTCGATCACCGATGGCCAGATCTTCCTTGAGACCGACCTGTTCAACGCCGGCATCCGTCCCGCGATCAACGCCGGTATCTCGGTGTCCCGCGTCGGTGGTTCCGCACAGACCAAGATCATGAAGCGCAAGGACACCGGCGCCGGTGTGCGTCTGGCGCTCGCCCAGTATCGTGAACTGGCTGCATTCGCGCAGTTCGCCTCCGACCTGGACGATGCCACCCGCAAGCAGCTGGAACGCGGCCGTCTCGTGACCGAGCTGATGAAGCAGGTGCAGTACGCGCCGATGCAGGTATGGGAAATGGCCCTGTCGCTGTTCGCCGTGAACAACAACTTCATGGATGACGTGGACGTGAAACAGGCGCTGGCCTTCGAGAAGGGCCTGCGCGAATTCATGAAGACCAAGCATGCCGACTTCGTGGCCAAGATCGAGGCTGCCAAGAATCTGTCGGCCGACGATGAAACGGCGCTGTCTGCCGCCATCGCCGACTTCAAGAAAACCGGTACCTACTAGGCCACACGGGAAACATCATGGCTGGTTCAAAGGAAATCCGCACCAAGATCAAGAGCGTGCAAAACACGCGCAAGATCACCAAGGCAATGGAAATGGTGGCGGCCTCGAAGATGCGGCGCGCCCAGGAACGCATGCGCGCCGCCCGCCCGTACGCTGACAAGATCCGCAACATTGCGGCGCACATGGGCCAAGCCAACCCCGAGTACCGCCATCCCTTCCTCGCCCGCCGCGAGCAGGTGAAGAACGCCGGTGTCATCGTCATCACCACCGACAAGGGTTTGTGCGGCGGCCTGAACACGAACATCCTGCGCGCACTCACGAACAAGCTGAAGGAGCTGGAAGGCGCCGGCGTCAAGATCGAAACCACGGCGTTCGGCAACAAGGGCTTCGGTTTCCTAAACCGCATCGGCGCGAAAGTGGTTTCGCATGCCGTGCAGTTGGGCGACAAGCCGCATCTGGAGAAGCTGATCGGGCCGGTGAAAGTGCAACTCGACGCCTATGCCGAGGGTCGCGTCGATGTGGTCTACATCGCCTACACCCGCTTCATCAACACCATGAAGCAGGAGCCGGTCATCGAGCAGCTGTTGCCGCTGTCGACCGAGCGCTTCGAGCAGTCCGATGCCGAGAAGAAGGCCTACGGCTGGGACTACATCTACGAGCCCGATGCGAAGACCGTGATCGACGAGCTGATGACCCGTTACGTCGAGGCACTGGTCTATCAGGCGATTGTCGAAAACATGTCCTCCGAGCAGAGCGCGCGGATGGTAGCGATGAAGTCGGCTTCCGACAACGCCAAGAAAGTCATTGAGGACCTGCAGCTGACCTACAACAAGGCGCGGCAGGCAGCGATCACCAAGGAGCTGTCCGAGATTGTCGGCGGCGCCGCAGCGGTCTGATTCAGACCGCGAAACGAATATTCAAGCAAACAAGGATTCAATCATGAGTCAAGGTCAAGTCGTTCAGTGCATCGGCCCGGTGGTGGACATCCAGTTCCCCCGCGAAGCCATGCCTAAAATCTACGAGGCGCTGACGCTGCTCCCCAGTGAAACGAACAAGTTGGTCGAACAGGGTCTGACGTTCGAAGTGCAGCAGCAACTCGGTGACGGCGTAGTGCGCACGATTGCGCTGGGTTCCACCGACGGCCTGCAACGCGGCATGGGCGTGGCCCCCAAGGGCGAGCCGATCTCGGTGCCCGTCGGTGCCGGCACGCTCGGTCGCGTGATGGATGTGCTGGGCCGCCCGATCGACGAACGCGGCCCCATCGAGGGCAACGAGCGCCGCGCCATTCACCAGCCTGCCCCGAAATTCGACGAGCTCTCCCCTTCGGTGGAACTGCTCGAAACCGGCATCAAGGTTATCGACCTGATCTGCCCGTTTGCCAAGGGCGGCAAGATCGGCCTGTTCGGCGGCGCCGGCGTGGGCAAGACCGTGAACATGCTCGAGCTGATCAACAACATCGCCAAGGCGCGCGCGGGTTTGTCCGTGTTCGCAGGCGTGGGTGAACGTACTCGCGAAGGCAACGACTTCTATCACGAAATGTCGGACGCCGGCGTTATCAACCAGGAAGACCTGTCCAAGTCCAAAGTGGCGATGGTGTTCGGCCAGATGAACGAGCCGCCCGGAAACCGGCTGCGCGTGGCGCTCTCCGGCCTGACCATGGCCGAGAAGTTCCGCGATGAAGGCAAGGACATCCTGTTCTTCGTCGACAACATCTACCGCTACACCCTGGCCGGTACCGAAGTGTCCGCGCTGCTGGGCCGGATGCCTTCCGCCGTGGGTTACCAGCCGACGCTGGCCGAGGAAATGGGCAAGCTGCAGGAACGCATCACCTCCACGAAGGTGGGTTCCATCACGTCGATCCAGGCCGTGTACGTGCCTGCCGATGACTTGACCGACCCGTCGCCTGCCACGACCTTCGCCCACCTGGACGCCACTGTCGTGCTGTCGCGTGACATCGCCTCGCTGGGTATCTACCCCGCCGTGGATCCGCTGGATTCGACGTCCCGCCAGGTTGATCCGAACACGATCGGTGAAGAGCACTACGACGTGACGCGCCGCGTGCAGGCCACGCTGCAGCGCTACAAGGAACTGCGCGACATCATCGCCATTCTCGGTATGGACGAACTCTCACCCGAGGACAAGGTGGCCGTGGCACGTGCGCGGAAAATCCAGCGCTTCCTGTCGCAGCCTTTCCACGTGGCCGAAGTGTTCACCGGTTCCCCCGGCAAGTACGTGTCGCTGGCCGAAACCATCCGCGGCTTCAAGATGATCGTCGACGG
Organism: uncultured beta proteobacterium; assembly: GCA_903928055.1. Lineage (GTDB taxonomy): Bacteria > Pseudomonadota > Gammaproteobacteria > Burkholderiales > SG8-39 > CAIYPG01. The sequence goes on from CAIYPG010000118.1 coordinate 166,734, forward strand.
CGAGTGCGATTCGCTGCCGGAGCAGGCCTTCTACATGGTCGGCACGATCGACGAAGCCATCGAAAAGGCCAAGACGCTGCAGTAGGCGTCAGCGAAGGAACAACCCATGTCCACCATACACGTAGACGTCGTCAGCGCCGAGCAGAGCATCTTCTCCGGCGAAGCGAAGTTTGTGGTGCTGCCCGGCGAAGTTGGTGAACTGGGCATCTATCCCAAGCACACGCCGCTGATCACGCGCATCAAGCCGGGCGCAGTGCGCATCCAGCGCGCCGACACCGACGAGGAGGAACTGGTGTTTGTCGCCGGCGGCCTCCTTGAGGTGCAGCCCGGGGTTGTCACCGTGCTGGCCGATACCGCCATTCGCGGGCATGACCTGGACGAAGCCAAGGCCACGGCCGCGCTCAAGGCCGCCGAAGAGGCGCGCGCCAATGCCAAGTCCGATATCGACTTTGCCAAGGCCACTTCCGAGTTCGCGATCATGGCGGCGCAGATTGCCGCCATCCGCAAGCTGCGCGGAAAATAGCGTCTCGGAACCACGTTTTCCGGTTACACCGGCGCGGGATACCCTCGTGACGGCAAAAAGGCGGCCACAAGCCGCCTTTTTATTTTTGCCGGCATTTTTGACATGGCCAGTCATATTCCACGGTGGTGAACAGAGTAATATTTCAGATTGTGGAGTCCGGTCTCTCGGAGGAGAGATCCGGTCCCGATACCCCGCAGGCGACGGGGACGATGGACATGCACTTATTCAAGTTTCGTATTCAAGGAGAGACCCGATCATGACGACCCCCCGATTCCCGACCCGCGCCGCACGCATCGTGCAAACCGGCGCGGCCGCACTGCTGGCGCTTGGCGCCATTGCCTCCGCGCCCGGCGCACTGGCGCAGAACGCCGACAATTTCCCGAACAAGCCAATGCGCATGATCATTCCGTTCGCACCCGGTGGCGGGACTGACATCACCGGCCGTACCGTCGCTGCCGAATTGCAGAAGACGTGGGGCCAGCCGGTCGTCGCCGACAACCAATCCGGCGCCAATGGAACCATCGGCATCAACATGGGCGCCAAAGCGCCGGCGGACGGCTACACGATGACACTGATCTCTTCGAGCTCGGTGATCAACAGCCATATCCTTACCAGCGTGCCCTACGATCTACTGCGTGATTTCACGCCATTGTCGCAATTGACCGCGCAGCCGTACGCCCTGGTCGTATATCCCTCGATTCCGGCCAAGAATGTCAAAGAGCTGATTGCTTTTGCGAAGGCCAATCCCGGCAAGCTGAACTACGGTTCCTCCGGTGTGGGCGGCACAAGCCATCTGGCCGGAGCGCTGTTTGGATCACTTGCAGGCATCGACATCACTCACGTTCCCTACAAGGGCGGCAACCCGGCCATGCTGGATGTGCTGGCCGGAAACATACAGATGCTCTATTCGACCCTGCTGCAGTCCCAGGCCTATCTGAAATCCGGCAAACTGCGCGCACTGGCTGTGAGCACCGCCCAGCGCTCGCCCGCAGCACCTGATATTCCCACCATGGCGGAAGCCGGCGTGCCGGGGTATGAAGTGGCGCCATGGTATGGCCTGATCCTGCCGACCAAGATTCCCCAGCCAATCGTTGGCAAACTGAGCAAGGAAGTGATTCGCATCATGCGTTCGGCCGAAGTGGCGCCCAAGCTGGCGGCTGAAGGTTCACAGGCGGTGGGCAGCACACCCGAGCAGTTCGCCGTTTACCTGAAAGCCGAAGACGCAAAGTGGGCGAGAATCGTCAAGGAACAGAATATCAAGGCCGACTGAGTCGCACCAAGAACACTCCAAGGAGACTGCCATGCCCATCGCACTGGAACTCGCCAGGCGCATCAATGCCACCCGCTTCGCAGACCTGCCACCCGACGCGGTGCGCTGGGCCCGCGTCGGCATCCTCGACACCGTCGGCGTCACGCTCGCCGGCAGTGATTACGACGGTGCACGCATCCTTGCCGAAGCGCTGGCCCCGGCCGGCGGACCGGCACTGGTGTTTGGCGGCACGCAGCGCGTCGGCGTGCTGGATGCCGCGTACATCAACGGCATCGCCTCGCATGCGCTCGACTTCGATGACTGCAACAACACCATCGGCGGCCATCCCTCGGCACCGGTGCTGCCCGCCTTGTTCGCGCTGGCCGAGCAGCTCGGCGCCAGCGGCCAGCCCGTTGACGGTCGCGAATTCATCGCCGCCTACGTCGCCGGCTTCGAGGCCGAGTGCAAGATCTCCATGGGTGTGAACATGTACCAGTACACCCGCGGCTGGCATCCCACCGGTACACTGGGGGTGTTCGGTTCCGCCGCCGCCTGCGCGCGCCTCATGAAACTCAGCGATGAGCAGACCGCCACTGCGCTGTGCGTGGCCGCCTCCTTCTCTTCGGGCATCAAATCCAATTTCGGCAGCATGACCAAACCGCTGCATGTCGGCCACAGCTCGCGCAACGGTCTGCTCGCCGCGCAACTGGCGCGTGGCGGCTTCACCGCCAATCCGGAAGCCTTCGAGCATAAACAGGGTTACTTCGAAGTGTTCAACGGCAAGGGCAATTACGCCGCGGAGAAAATACTTCCCGCCTGGGGCAAGCCTTGGGACATCGTCGAGCCGGGCATCGCGATCAAGAGCTATCCGTGCTGCGGCAGCACCCACCCGGCGATCGACGTCATGATCATGCTTTCGCAAAAACATGATCTCAAACCCGAGCAGGTGGAACGCATCGATTCCTGGACCCATGCCCGCCGCCTCGAGCACACGAACCGTCCCGATCCGCGCACTGAAACCGATGCCAAGTTCAGCGTGCAATACTGCCTCGCGCGTGCACTGGCCGACCGCAAGGTCATCATCAGCCACTTCGAGGGCGATGGCTACAAGGACGTGCGCATCCGCAACATCCTGCCGCGCGTCCATGTTGCGCCCTACACCACCGCACAGTTCCCCGAGGACAACCACTTCGGCGCCGAAGTGAAAGTGACACTGAAGGACGGCCGCGTGCTGAGTGGCAAGGTGGACCAGTGCTTCGGCCGCACGTCGGCTAACCCGTTGCCGCCGGAACTGCTGAAGGACAAGTTCATCAACTGTGCACTGGCAGTCCTGCCCGATGCGCAGGCCGCAGACCTGTACAGTGCGATCATGGCTTTCGAGAAGCTGCCTGATGTCCGTGACCTGACAGCGCTCATCGCCGTGCAGGGTCGCATGCAGCGCCCGGCCGTTGCGGCCTGAGCAGACCTTGATTGCATTCTGTTGAATATGATCTATTTTAATGGATTATCATTAATTCAAGAGTATTTACATAATGATTGTTATCACACCGCGATGACGATAACCGTGCCAGGGAGCCGTGCATGACCATCTCCAATGAGTATCTCGCCGAGCTGCTGTCGGGCATTGCGCGCGCGCAGCAGGCCATCGTTGAAGCCGTCGAGCGCGCCGAACCCGGCTGGCGCAACACCCACCTCGTGCCGCTGCTCAATGTTGCCGCAAACATGCGCGCTGCGGACGCGCGACTGATCGACCTGCCTTCGCGCATCCTGCTGCGCTACCAGGGCAAGGTGCCGCCGGACTCAGCCGCCATCATTGCCGATCTGGAACGCCTGTTCACGCTGCCTGCGCAAAGTGCGCCGGCGGATCCCACGGCGCCCGCGCCACTCGCCCCGGCGGCGGCGCGTGCTGCGGCGAAGGCCGCTGCCGCATCCGGGGCTGCTGCGGCCGGCACCGCCGCTCCAGCCCCGGCCGCGCCAAGGCCGGTGCCCGCACCAGCGCCTGCCCCGGCTGCGGCACCGGCTGCCGCGGCCGACGAGAACCTCGACTTCAGCAAGCCTTCCTGAGGTCCGGGGGCGTCACCCCCGTTCTGCCGTGCAACGCTACGACCTTGCCATCATCGGTGGCGGCATCAATGGCGCCGGAATTGCGCGTGATGCCGCGGGCCGCGGCCTGTCGGTACTGCTGGTTGAACAGAACGACCTCGCCTCCGCCACCTCGTCGGCCAGTACCAAGCTCATCCACGGCGGCCTGAGGTACCTGGAGCATTTCGAATTCCGTCTCGTCTCCGAGGCGCTGGCCGAGCGCGAGGCGCTGCTCGCCATCGCGCCGCACATCATTTGGCCGCAGGAGTTCGTGCTGCCGCATGAACCGCACCTGCGTCCGGCGTGGATGATCCGCAGCGGCCTGTTTCTCTATGACCACCTGGGACGCGGCCGCTTTGCGCTGCGCGGCGGCCGCTCCAGCCTGCCGACATCGCGGCGCGTGGCATTGGACGGCGACGGCTATGGTGCTGGCCTAAAGCCCGAGTTTTCGACCGGATTTTCCTATTACGACTGCTGGGTGGACGATGCCAGGCTGGTGGTGGCGAATGCGCGTTCCGCCGCGGCGCGCGGCGCGCGCATCCTGCCGCGCACCCGCCTCGCCGGCGCGCGCCGTGGAGCCGACGGCTGGACACTGACACTGGAGGATCCCGCCGGCCGCAACGAGCGTGAAGCGGTGGCGCGTGTGCTCATCAACGCAGCCGGACCCTGGGTGAAGAGCCTGCTCGACCGGGAAATCGGCATCGACCCGCAGGAAGAGACGCGCTCTGCCGGCGTGCGTCTCGTGAAAGGCAGCCATATCGTCGTGCCGCGCATCCACGAAAAGCGCCACGCCTACATCCTGCAGAACCCGGACCGGCGCATCATTTTCATGATTCCCTACGAGCGCGAGTTCACGCTCATCGGCACCACGGACGTTCAGGTTCATGCCGGTTCCGAACATGAGTACACCTCCCCCGCAGCCACCCTTGGTGAAATCGCCTATCTGTGCGAGTCCGCCAGCCGCTACAGTGCGCGCACGATCACGCCGCGGGAAGTGGTGTGGAGTTACAGCGGCGTGCGAGCCCTGTATGACGATGGCAGGAGCGATCCTTCGGACGTGACGCGCGATTACCACTTGCTGCTCGATACCGGCAACGATGGCAGCGCCCCTCCTCTGCTGTCGGTTTTTGGCGGCAAGATCACGACCTACCGCCGCCTTGCCGAACATGCGCTGGAGGACCTGGAGCACTGGTTTCCCGGCACACGCGCCTGGACCCGCACCGAGCCCCTCCCCGGCGGTGACTTCAAGGGCCGCACCTTTGCCAAGCTCGTCGAGGAATTGCAGGCCCGCTATCCGCAACTGCCGCCGCTGCTGGTGGCGCGCCTGGCGCGCCGCCACGGCACCCACGCCACGCGCGTGCTGGGCAAGTCGCGCAGCGCAGCGGACCTGGGCGAGAACTTCGGCGGCGGCCTGTATGAAATCGAGCTGCGCTACCTGTTCGACCATGAATGGGCGCGTGAAGCGGATGATGTTTTGTGGCGGCGAACCAAGTGTGGTCTGCACATGACGGAAGCCGAGCGGGTGAGGGTGGCGGATGTAATGCTGGCGATGACCTAGCTTGTCATTCCTGCGAAAACGAAGTTTCAGTGAAGACTAACCTGAGCGTAGCGAATGTCATGTCGGAGTTAAAGCGGGAAACCCCCCTTGTTAAAGGGGGCCGACTCGGCGCAGCCGAGCGGGGGGATTTTCGGTTTCCTTTGAAGAGCTGTTTCGCCTCTAGGCGACGTACTCTCTTTTGCTTGTGCAAAAGAGAGTACGCAGAGAAAAGCCCCCCATGCGCAGCCCCTCCACTTCGTTACGGGGTTCCCTGCGCTGCTCGTTCTCCCCGGGTGCGTCGGAGCGCGGAGCAGGGTTCCCGCGTAGCGGGATGCGACCGCGCAGGCACACATGGTCACGCGGGATGAGGGCGCACCCATGTCCCGCTCCCGGGTCGCATCCAAGCGCGTTGCGCTTGGAACCTGCTCCGCCGTACGCGTGACCTGCGGAACTCGCCCGGCCCGAGAAGCAAAATCGGGCCGTGCTCAGACAGTCC
>CAIYPG010000119.1 GCA_903928055.1 uncultured beta proteobacterium
CACGTTCAAAACAGACGAAAGGAGGCGAAGCGACGGCCGCCTACATAGACTTATCCACAACAACGTAGCAGAATTCTTCCTTAAACCAGTGGCTCAGAATTCAGCATGAACACTGGCCCAGTTTGCTCCGTGAATCAACAAACGGAGCAAGATTACTCCACCGTCACAGATTTCGCGAGATTGCGCGGCTTGTCCACATCATTGCCGCGTTCGAGGGCGACATGATAGGCAAGCAACTGCAGCGGCACGGTATGCAGAATGGGTGACAGCAGTCCGGCATGGTCCGGCATGCGGATGACGTGCACGCCGTCGCTGCTGGTCAGCTTGGTGTCCTGGTCCGCCATGACATAGAGCTCGCCGCCACGCGCCCTGACTTCCTGCAGGTTGGACTTGAGTTTTTCGATCAGGGCATCCTGGGGAGCGATGGCCACCACGGGCATGTATTTGTCCACCAGCGCCAAGGGGCCGTGCTTCAGTTCCCCGGCAGCATAGGCCTCGGCATGGATGTAGGAGATTTCCTTGAGCTTCAGTGCGCCTTCCATCGCAATCGGATAATGGATGCCACGCCCGAGAAACAGCGCATGGTGGCGTTGCGCAAATTTATCGGCCCACATGCGAATCTGCGGCTCGACATGCAGCACGCTCTGCAAGGCAATGGGCAGATGGCGCAGCGCCTTCAGCAGGCCGGCCTCGCGTTCCGTCGACAGCCGGCCGCGCATTTTCGCCAGGACCATGGTAAGCAGCGCCAGGGCGGCAAGCTGGGTGGTAAACGCCTTGGTGGAGGCCACACCGATCTCGGGACCGGCCCGCGTCAGGAAGCGCAGGTCAGAAGCCCGTATCAACGCTGATTCGGGGACATTGCAGACAGACAGCGAATACCGATGGCCGAGTTCCTTGGCATGCTGCAGTGCCGCCAGCGTGTCGGCCGTTTCGCCGGATTGGGAAATGGTGATCACCAGGGCGCGCGGATTGGGAACGGACTCGCGATAACGGTACTCGCTGGCAATCTCCACGTTGCAGGCGATGCCGGCAAACCCCTCGATCCAGTAGCGTGCCACCATCCCGGCGTGATAACTCGTGCCACAGGCCAGAATCAGCACGCTGTCAATGTCGCGAAACACTTCACCGGCGGCCGCGCCGAACAACTGCGGTGAAATCGACTGGGCGCTTGTGACCATCTCCAGCGTGTTCGCCACCGCGATGGGCTGCTCGAAGATCTCCTTCTGCATGTAATGCTGGTAATTGCCAAGTTCCACCGCGGCTGCGGACAGTTGCGAGACATGCACGGCACGTTCAACGGTGTCGCCCTTTGCATCGACGATGGTGACCCCGCCGAGGGTGATTTCGGCAACGTCGCCATCCTCGAGGTAAATGACTTTCTGGGTCACCTGAATCAAGGCGGAAGTATCCGAAGCGGCGAAATTCTCCCCGTCACCCACACCAAGCTGGAGCGGCGCGCCATGGCGCGCAACAACGAGATGGTCATGGTCGGATTCCGACACCACGGCTATCGCGTAGGCTCCAACCAGCTCCACAACACTTTTCCTTACTGCTTCGAACAGCGTCACGCCTGCCTGAAGGTTGGAGTTCACCAGATGGGCGATGACTTCGGTATCGGTATCGGAAACAAACACATAGCCCTTGGCGCGCAACCGGGCGCGCATCGCCTCGTGGTTTTCGATGATGCCGTTATGGACCACCGAAACACCACCGGAGACATGCGGGTGGGCATTGCGCTCCTCGGGGGCGCCATGCGTCGCCCAGCGCGTATGGGCAATGCCGATGTTGCCGCTCAGGCCCTGCGCCTGCGTGAGCTTTTCCAGTTCGGCGACGCGCCCGGTGGAACGGACACGCTCAAGGCCGGAAGCATTCAGCACCGCCACACCGGCCGAGTCATACCCCCGGTATTCCAGCCGCTTCAGCCCTTCAAGCAGGATCGGCACAACATTGCACCTGGCGATCGCTCCTACAATGCCGCACATGGGAGGCTCATTTCTTTTTGACGGGCCGCTTCCAGCCCCGGATGGATTTCTGCTCGGCACGCGACAGCGTGAGTTGGCCGTCAGGCGCGTCCTTGGTCAGGGTCGTTCCTGCCGCCAGCGTAGCGCCGCGGCCCACACGAACCGGCGCAATCAACTGGGTGTCGGAACCGATAAACACGTCATCTTCAATCACCGTTCGATGCTTGTTGGCACCGTCGTAATTGCAGGTGATCGTCCCGGCGCCGACGTTGACATTCTTTCCAAGGCTGGCGTCACCGATATAGGACAGATGGCCGGCCTTGGTGCCTGCACCGATCTGGCTTGCCTTTACTTCGACGAAATTGCCGATATGCACCTCGTCATCCAGGACGGTGGCGGGACGGATGCGCGCATAGGGGCCAAGGCTGCAGCGCGCGCCGATATCCGCGCTGTCGATATGGCAGAACGCCTCGATGCGTGTGCCCGCGGCAATGCGCACGTTCTTCAGCACGCAGTTCGGGCCGATGGAAACGCCGTCTCCTATGATTACATTTCCTTCAAAAACACAATTGATGTCTATACTGCAATCTTTTCCTGATAACAATGATCCACGCACGTCGAGGCGCCCCGGATCGGCCAGCGCCACGCCGTCCTCGAGCAGGCGTTCGGCAATGTTGCGCTGATAGATGCGTTCCAGCGTTGCCATCTGGCTGCGGCTGTTCACGCCCAGTGTCTCCCAGACAGAATCGGGGTGGGCCGTGGCCACGGCCACGCCCTCGGCCACGGCCAGCGCAACAACGTCGGTGAGGTAGTACTCCTTCTGGGCATTGTCGTTGCCCAGCTTTGCGAGCCAGGTTTTCAGGCGCGCTGTCGGAATGACCATGATGCCGGTATTGACCTCGCGGATGGCCTGCTCGGCGGCGGAAGCATCCTTTTGTTCAACAATGCGGCGCACCCTGTCGTTGTCGCGAACGATGCGGCCGTAGCCGGTCGGATCATCAAGTTCGACGGTGAGCAGGCCCAATCCATCACCCGCCGCATCGCACAAGCGCCGCAGGGTTTCGGGGCGGGTGAGCGGAACATCACCGTAGAGCACCACAGTTTGTGCGGCACCCGTCAGGTAAGGAAGGGCTTGCATCACTGCGTGTCCGGTACCCAGTTGCGGTTCCTGCCTGGCCCAAGCCACGCCGGGGGCTGCGGGTGCCATCGTTTCGCGCACGGCTTCACCGCCATGCCCGTAGACCACGCAGATTGATTCGGGAGTCAGGCTGGATGCGGTATCAAGTACATGCGCCAGCAGCGGCCGGCCGGCCAGGGCATGCAGAACCTTCGGCAGGTCGGAGCGCATGCGCTTGCCCTGTCCTGCGGCGAGGATCACGATGTTCATTGCACTGCGAGTCCCTGAAAGCATGTGAAATGTTAGCATGGCACAGACGCACTTCCGCATGCGGGGAGGGCGAAGTCATCACGATGTTGTCAGGGCTGTCATCGGGACGGAGGGGCTTGCCGTTATGGCTTTCATGCGGCTCACATTTCTGCTCATGCTGATTTGCGTTCTATCCGGTGTTTCCGAGGTGCGGGCGGAGGTCTACAAGTGGGTGGATGACCACGGGGTGGTGACATATTCCGGCACGCCCCCCGCTGACCGGGCCGCCACGCGCATCCGATCAAACCTCCCGCCACAGGGCGATCTAACGAATGCCGCGATTTCCACCGGCCATGACTCCTCTGACGCGTCAGGACTGAAAAAGCGCATCAGCCGGCTGGAACAGGATCTCGAGGCCATGCGTGAAGCCAAATACGCGGCTGATCGGCGGGCCGCCGAAACGGCTGCCAAGGAACAGGAACAAAGGAAGCTGGCTTACGAACGCTGCCTCGCAGACCGCCGCACGGATTGTGACGTGTCGCAGGAAGGGCCCCTGTGGGGAGTGCGAAGCGTGGCCCGTGTCCGACCCGGCCCCGGTCTTCCCAGCCACGCCTCACCGACCATCAGGCCTGTCCCGACGATGCCTTTTGCACGTTCCCGACCGTAGGCGGTTTGCGGGACCTCCGTGGAAAGCCCGGGGGCAATCACGAGATCACAATCAGCGCGGCAGGTCCGAGCGTCCCATCAGGAATTCATCGACTGCCCTGGCACACTGGCGGCCTTCGCGAATCGCCCAGACCACCAGCGATTGCCCGCGACGCATGTCCCCCGCGGCAAAAACCTTGGGCACCGAGGTGGCATAGCAGCCGGCGCCATCAGTCGTCGCTTTGGCATTGCCGCGCGCATCCTTCTCGATACCAAACGCGTCAAGTACACCTTGGACCGGGGAGACAAAGCCCATCGCCAGCAACACAAGGTCGGCCGGCATGGTGAATTCGGAGCCGGCAACTTCGCTCATCTTGCCGTCCTTCCACTCCAGGCGGACCGCCTTGAGCGCCTTGACCTTGCCGCCTTCGCCAATGAACTCCTTGGTGGCGATGGACCAGTCGCGCTTCGCCCCTTCCTCGTGCGAGGAGGAAGTGCGCAGTCGCGTCGGCCAATAGGGCCATACGGGATTGCGCTCCGGATCCGGCGGCATGGGCATGACTTCGAACTGCGAGATCGATTTAGCACCATGCCGGTTGGACGTGCCGACACAGTCAGATCCGGTATCACCACCACCGATCACCACGACATGCTTGTCCTTTGCCCACAACTCCGGAACACCTTTGTCACCGGCGTTCCGACGATTCTGCAGCGGCAGGAACTGCATGGCGAAATGGACACCATCAAGGTCACGGCCCGGGATCGGCAGGTCCCGCGGAAGCTCAGCGCCGCCGGAGAGTACGACTGCATCAAACTCGGACAACAATTGCTTGGGATCGACTTCCTTTGCCTTGCCGTTGCCCGCACCCAGTGGTGCCTTGCCGATGAGGTGGTTGGTACGCACTTCCACACCCTCAGCCTGCAATTGCGCCACGCGACGGTCGATCAGGCCCTTTTCCATCTTGAAGTCGGGAATGCCATAACGCAGCAGGCCGCCGACGCGATCATTCTTTTCGAACAGCACCACCTGGTGCCCGGCACGCGCCAGTTGCTGGGCGACGGCCAGCCCCGCGGGGCCCGAACCCACGACAGCAACACGCTTGCCGGTTTTTTCAACGGCCGGTTGCGGCAAGACCCAGCCTTCCTGCCACGCCTTGTCGATGATGGCGTGCTCAATCGACTTGATGCCAACTGCATCGGTGTTGATGCGCAGGGTGCAGGCTTCTTCGCACGGAGCCGGGCAGATGCGCCCGGTGAATTCGGGGAAGTTGTTCGTCGAATGCAGCGTCTCGATCGCGCCCTTCCAGTCCTGGCGGAAAACGAGGTCGTTGAAATCCGGGATGATGTTGTTGACCGGGCAACCACTCATGCAGAAGGGAATGCCGCAATCCATGCAGCGCGCGCCCTGCACCTTGGCTTCGTCATCACTGAGGTGTGCGACAAACTCGCGGTAGTGCTTCTTGCGATTGTCGGGCGCTTCCGACACTTCCTGCAATCGCTGGTATTCGAGAAATCCCGTTATCTTGCCCATGTCGTGCTCATCAGTTCCAAATCATGCCTGGGGATTGAACTAAGCCGCCGCCTTGCGACCGGCCTCGGCGAGTTCACCGAGAGCACGGCGGTATTCGCGGGGGAACACCTTGACGAACCTGGCGCGATATGACGCCCAGTCGTCCAGGATTTTCCTTGCCTGCTCGCTGCCGGTATAGCGCACGTGGTTCTCGATCAAACCGCGCAGCACCACCTCGTCCGCTTGTCCGGTATGCCAGATGTCCTTGCTGACCTTGCCCTGCTGCTCGGACTCTGCCAGCACCGGCTCCAGGTCCACCATGGCGGCATTGCAACGCTGGACAAAATCACCGTCAGCATCGAGCACATACGCAATGCCGCCTGACATGCCGGCGGCGAAATTGCGGCCGGTCTGGCCCAGCACGACGACCGTGCCTCCGGTCATGTATTCGCAACCGTGGTCACCCACACCCTCGACAACGGCATGGGCGCCGGAATTGCGGACGGCAAAACGCTCGCCGGCCACGCCGCGGAAGTACGCCTCGCCAGTAGTCGCACCATACAGCGCAACGTTGCCCGTGACGATGTTCTGGGAAGGATCGCCACGGAACTTCGGCGACGGCTGCACGCTGATGCGTCCGCCCGAAAGTCCCTTGCCGCAGTAGTCGTTGGTTTCCCCGATCAGTTCGATCGTGATTCCCTTGGACAGGAAGGCGCCGATGCTCTGGCCGGCGGAGCCGGCAAAGCGCACATGGATCGTGTCATCCGGCAGCCCCTCGCACCCATAGCGCCTGGCCACTTCACCGGACAGCATGGTACCGACCGTGCGATTGACGTTGCGCACCGGCATGTCGATCGACACCTTCTCGCCGCGCTCAAGGGCCGGCGTCGCCAGTTCGATGAGCCGATGGTCCAGTGCCTTGGCGAGGCCATGATCCTGTTCCTCGGTATGGAAACGCGAGACTTCAGGCCCCATGGCGGGCTGATAGAACACCTTGCTGAAATCCAGCCCCTTCGCTTTCCAGTGTTCGATGCCCTTCTTCATGTCCAGCAGGTCGGAGCGTCCGATCAGGTCGTTGAACTTGCGGATGCCAAGCTGCGCCATCAGTGCGCGCGCTTCCTCGGCAATGAAGAAGAAGAAGTTGATGACGTGCTCGGGCTTGCCGGAGAATTTCTTGCGCAGCACCGGATCCTGTGTTGCAACGCCAACCGGGCAGGTATTGAGGTGGCACTTGCGCATCATGATGCAGCCGGTGACGACCAGCGGTGCAGTGGCAAAGCCGAACTCGTCGGCACCCAGCAAGGCACCGACAATGACGTCGCGGCCGGTCTTGATCTGGCCGTCCACCTGCACGACGATGCGGCTGCGCAGTTTGTTCAACACCAGGGTCTGTTGCGTTTCGGCAAGGCCGAGCTCCCACGGAGTGCCGGCATGTTTGATCGAAGACCAGGGCGAAGCACCGGTGCCGCCATCATGTCCGGAGATCGTGACGTGGTCGGATTTGGCTTTCGCCACCCCTGCAGCCACGGTTCCGACGCCAACTTCCGACACGAGCTTCACCGAGATCGAAGCCCGGGTATTGGCGTTCTTCAAGTCATGGATGAGCTGCGCCAGATCCTCGATCGAATAAATGTCATGGTGCGGCGGCGGCGATATCAGTTCGACACCAGGCGTGGAGTAGCGCAATTCCGCGATGTACTCGGACACCTTCTTCCCGGGCAACTGCCCGCCTTCGCCGGGCTTGGCCCCCTGCGCCATCTTGATCTGGATCTGCTCGGCCGATGCCAGGTACTCCGCAGTTACACCGAAGCGGCCGGAGGCCACCTGCTTGATCTTGGACTTCAGCGAATCGCCTTCTTTCAGCACGATGTCGCTTTCAATGCGTCCCTTGCCCAGGCGTGATGCCAGGGTTTCGCCCAGTTTCACGGGTGCATAACGATTGCGGTCTTCGCCGCCCTCGCCGGTATTGGATTTTCCGCCGATGCGGTTCATTGCCACGGCGAGCGTGCTGTGCGCTTCGGTCGAAATCGAGCCGAGCGACATCGCACCAGTGGCGAAACGCCTGACAATATCCGCTGCGGATTCCACTTCCTCGATGGGAACGGGCGCGCACTTGTCCAAACGGAAGTCGAACAGGCCACGGAAGGTCATGTGGCGGCGCGACTGATCGTTGATCAGTGCCGCGTATTCCTGGAAGGTGCTGTAGGAATTCTGGCGCGTCGCGTGCTGCAGCTTGGCGATGGAATCCGGCGTCCACATGTGGTCTTCGCCGCGTACACGATAGGCGTACTCGCCGCCCGCATCCAGCATGCCGGCCAGCACGGGGTCACGACCAAACGCCGCCCGATGCAGGTTCAGGGTTTCTTCAGCCAGATCGAACACATCAATGCCGCCCACGTTCGAGGTGGTTCCGGTGAAGTACTTTTCCACCAGTGAAGGAGCCAGCCCGACCGCCTCGAAAATCTGTGCACCGGTGTAGGACATGTAGGTCGAGATGCCCATCTTGGACATGACCTTGCGCAGGCCCTTGCCAATGGCCTTGACGAAGTTCTTGATCGCCTTCTTGCCGTCATTACCACCAGGTGCATCAGCAAACTCGGCCAGCACGGTCTCGAGCGCCAGATAAGGATGAGTTGCTTCTGCACCGTAGCCGGCCAGCAACGCGAAGTGATGCACTTCACGCGCCGACCCGGTCTCAACTACGAGGCCTGTGGAGGTACGCAGGCCCTTGTTCGTCAAGTGCTGGTGGATGGCCGACAACGCCAACAGTGCCGGGATGGCGACGTTATTGCCGTCCACCTTGCGGTCGGAAATGATCAGTATCGAATAACCGCCGCGCACCGCGTCCTCGGCCTGTGCTGCCAGCGATGCAAGCCGCGCCTCGATCGCCTGCCTGCCCCACGCGGCGGGATAGCAGATGTCGAGTTCGTAGGATTTGAATTTGCCATCGGTATAGCGGTCGATGTGCCGGATCTTCTCCATTTCGTAGAAATCGAGCACCGGCTGGCTGACTTCGAGCCGCAGCGGCGGATTCATTTCATCGATGCCAAGCAGATTCGGCTTGGGACCGACAAACGAGACCAGCGACGTCACCAGTTCCTCGCGAATGGGATCAATCGGCGGATTGGTCACCTGGGCGAACAACTGTTTGAAGTAGTGGTACAGCGTCTTGTTCTTGTTCGAGAGCACTGCAAGCGGCGAATCATTGCCCATCGAGCCGGTGGGCTCTTCGCCGTTCACACCCATGGGAGTGAGGATGAACTTGATGTCCTCCTGGGTGTAACCAAAGGCCTGCTGGCGATCCAGCAACGGAACACTGGAGCGTTCCGGCTGCTGTTTGTCGCTCTCGACGTCATCGAGCTTGACCCGGATGCGGTCAATCCAGTCAGCATAGGGCTTGTTCGATGCGAGGGCGTCCTTGATTTCCTTGTCGTCAATGATGCGGCCTTTTTCGACGTCAACCAGGAACATCTTGCCCGGCTGCAGGCGCCACTTCTTGACGATGCGCTCCTCGGGAATGGGCAGCACCCCGGCTTCCGAGGCCATGATGACAAGATCATCGTCGGTGACGATGTAGCGTGCCGGACGCAGGCCGTTGCGATCCAGGGTAGCGCCAATCTGGCGACCGTCGGTAAACGCAATCGCCGCCGGGCCATCCCACGGCTCCATCATGGCCGCATGGTATTCATAGAAGGCGCGGCGGCTCTTGTCCATGAACGTGTGACCTTCCCATGCCTCGGGAATCATCATCATCACGGCATGGGATATCGAGTACCCGGCCATTACGAGCAGTTCCAGCGCGTTGTCGAATGACGCCGAGTCGGACTGACCGTCGTAAATCAGCGGCCATAGCTTGTCGAGGTCACGCCCGAGAATCGGGCTGGAAATCGCGCCTTGTCGCGCACGTATCCAGTTGACATTGCCGCGCAGCGTGTTGATCTCGCCATTGTGGGCAATCAGGCGGAATGGATGGGCCAGATCCCAGGTGGGGAAGGTATTCGTGGAAAAACGCTGGTGCACCAGGGCCAGCGCCGAAGTCACGCGTTCATTCTGCAGATCAAGGTAGTACTGTCCGACTTGTCCGGCCAGCAGCATGCCCTTGTAGGCGATGGTGCGAGCCGACATCGACGGGACGTAGTACTCCGAGCCATAGGCAAGTTTCAGCGTCTGGATGGCATGGCCTGCGCTCTTGCGGATGATGTAGAGCTTGCGCTCAAGGGCGTCAGTCACCGTAACGCCTGCACCGCGTCCGACAAAGACCTGGCGGATCACCGGCTCCAGGCGCTTCACTGACTCGCCCAGTCCCGAGTTGTCACGGGGGACATCACGCCAGCCGAGGAATACCTGGCCTTCATCTTTTATTGCGCGCTCGATTTCGTACTCGCAAGCCAGGCGGGAAGCCGGTTCCTGTGGCAGGAACACCATGCCAACACCGTATTGTCCTGCGGGTGGCAAAGCCACACCCTGTTTGGCCATTTCCTCGCGGAAAAAGGCATCCGGAATCTGAATGAGAATGCCCGCGCCATCGCCGGCAAGCGGATCCGCACCCACCGCGCCGCGGTGAGTAAGGTTTTTCAGGATCTGCAGACCCTGCTCAACAATGGAATGGCTTTTCGCGCCCTTGATATGGGCTACGAAACCGACACCACAGGCATCATGCTCGTTGGCGGGGTCATATAGACCCTGCCGGTGCGGAAGAGCGGTCTGGTCCACGCCACCACCTCGCGACTTGCAGCCCCGAGCGGCTTCCGTACCGCTGGCGGGGCCAGGTTGATCTGTTATGAATCTTCAGGGGGAAGGCGAGTGTACCGGTGAAAGCCAGACACTTCAAGCGCTTACGAACACATTGCAGAGCAGCAATCCGCCCCGCGGCGGGGCACTCAGGCTACGCAATGGTGCAGTGTTTCCCGAACCACGGCCAAAGGCACATCACCACGCACGCTGGCTGCGCCAATTCGGTCCAGAACTATGAACCGAAGGGCACCATCCCTGGCCTTCTTGTCGACACTCATCAATTCCAGGTAACGGTCAGGGATCATTGCCGGGCCCACTACCGGCAATCCAATTTTTGCTAGTAAGTGCTCAACCCGCGCGACAGCATCCGAGCCCAGCATTCCCAGACGCCGGGACAAATCAGCAGCCATGACCATTCCTGCCGCGATCGCCTCGCCGTGCAGCCATGTCCCGAACCCCAAGCCCGCCTCAATGGCATGACCAAAGGTATGCCCGAAATTGAGCAGGGCTCGCACATCTTCCTCGCGCTCATCGAGCGCCACCACTTCGGCCTTGATCCCGCAACAGCGTACCACTGCGTGTTCCAGTGCCACAGGATCCCGGGCAAGCAGGCCATCGACATTGGCTTCGAGCCAGTCAAAGAATTGCGCGTCACGAATCAAGCCGTGTTTGACCACCTCAGCAAGACCGGCCTTCAATTCGCGTTCCGGCAGCGTATTCAGTGTCGCCAGATCGGCAATCACGGCACGGGGCTGATAAAAGGCCCCGATCATGTTCTTCCCCAGCGGATGATTGATTGCGGTTTTACCACCGACGGACGAGTCGACCTGAGCCAGCAGGGTGGTCGGTATCTGAATAAATGGCGCTCCGCGCTGGTAGGTCGCTGCTGCAAATCCGGTCATGTCCCCAATCACACCACCTCCCAACGCAATCAGCGTTGTCCGGCGCTCGCAACGATGCTCAATCAATGCATCAAAAATGAGGTTCAGGGTCTGCCAGTTTTTGTGTTCTTCTCCGTCTGGGAGAACTATGCGCACGACATCTACACCGGTAGATTTGAACGCTGCGGCCAAAGGCTCGAGATAAATGGGGGCGATGGTCGTATTGGTGACGATTGCCACCCTTTTTTGCGACAAGAACGGCGCGATCAGTCCTGTCTCGCCCAGCAAACCGGACCCGACATGGATGGGATAGCTGCGATCACCAAGTGCTACGCTGAGAGTCCGCATGATTTCTCAAGTCGTGGAAGAAGATCCCCCAGCAGCGCGCTTGCACTCTGGCGGCCGGACTCAATGATCAGATCAGCGGTTTCCCGGTAAAGCGGGTCGCGGACGCGATAGAGTTCTTCCAGGCGTGCCTGCGGATCGTCACCCTGCAGCAGGGGCCGCGATCTGTCGCGGCGCGTACGGCGCCAGAGTTCCCTGGGGGGGACATGCAGGTAGATCACGAAACCCCGCCTCTGGAGATGCTCCCGATTCTGCGGATCCAGGATTGCACCCCCACCGGTCGCTAGAACGACGTTTTCCTGCATTGTCATGCGATCGAGAGCTTCCACTTCACGACGCCGGAACCCCGGCTCACCTTCAATTTCGAAAATCACGGCCACCTTGACACCACTGCGGGACTCGATTTCGTGGTCGGTATCCAGAAACTCTCTGCCCAGCCTGCGCGCGAGAGCACGCCCGACCGTTGTCTTGCCGGCACCGGGCATTCCAACCAGAAAAAAGTTAGTCGAAGAATTCACCGGGGCATTTTATCAATCTGCGGCCACCGTGTTGATTCACGTTGAAAGCTGAGCCATTTAGGCGGTAATTCACGCTGAAAACTGGGCCACGCAATGCACCTATCCTGTTGGGTTTTTCGACGGGGTGTGCAGGAGTGATCAACGTGGGAACACTGAGCAAACTGCGGCG
>CAIYPG010000120.1 GCA_903928055.1 uncultured beta proteobacterium
AATCCTTTAAAGGGTTAGCGCACGCGCTAACCCTTTTTCTTTACAGCACCGGGGAAAGCGCCATTTTCCGAATTGCATTACTCTCTGGGCTGTTCATGCGGGCAGGTGCCCGCGCAATGCTCAACGAAAGGGCTGCATGTCAAAGGAAGACGTAATTGAAATGGAAGGCGCGGTCACCGAAAACCTTCCCAATGCGACGTTTCGCGTGAAACTCGAAAACGGTCACATGGTTCTGGGCCACATCTCGGGAAAAATGCGCAAGCACTACATCCGTATCCTGCCTGGCGACAAGGTCAAGGTCGAGTTGACGCCTTACGACCTCACTCGCGCGCGTATCGTTTTCAGGGCGAAATAGGGCACGTGTAGGGAGAGGGATTGGCGCCATGGTGCGCACGAGCCTCTTGCCAGACCAGAACCCGGCGGCAGACTGCCGGGTTTTTCCGCGGTTGGTCGATTGCCGTTACTCGGGCTCCGCACGGAATTTCAGGATGCGGAGCAGGTTATAGTAATCGTCGGTGAAAGTCGGCAGTTCCGGTCGACCCGGCGCGGGCTTGGAGAAGTTCCTGATCGCCGCTGATTCGAGCAGTGCCTTGTTCCTCGTCACGATCACCTGGTCCGTGGCCGATACCCAATAGTCCGCGCCCTCGGCCCAGTCGCTGACCCACGCAGTCTGCATGCCGAATTCATCGGCGAGCCGACGGACCACCGGCATCAGATCGACAAAGCGGTTGGTCGCCTGGAACACGATGGCGCCATCCGGCTTGAGGTGCTTCACGTATGTCGCCATCGCTTCGCGCGTAATCAGATGCATGGGGATGGAGTCGCCCGAAAAGGCGTCTATGCCCAGCACGTCGTAGCCGCGCGGTGCTTCACGTTCCAATGCGAGGCGGCCATCACCAACCACAAGCTCCACGTTGGCTTTGGTGTCCTGCAGGAAGCTGAATTCCCGCCGTGTGATGTCGATGACACCGGGGTCGATTTCATAGAATACCCAGCCGTCGCCGCCTCGACTGTAGGCGAGCAGCGCGCCGGCACCCAGGCCGATGACGCCGACCTTGCGCGGTCCGTCCAGGCTTTGCAGCAGCCGGCCATAACCGCTGGTGCGTGCGAAATAGCTGGTCGGCTCCATGCGCGCCGCCGAATCAAGGCGCTGCCCGCCGTGGTTGATCCCGCCGTGGTACATGGCGCGATAAGAGGTCGGTTCGAACCAGTCACGGGTGCGCACCACGCCGTAGAAATTGCGATCCATCTCGCGGATGCCGTCGGTGTAGGAACGGATGGCCATGACATCCAGCGCAATCACGGCGATCAGTGCGGCCAGGGCTGCGCCGCGTACCAGCCAGCCGTTGCCGGACAGACGCAAGAGGAGCAGCAGCGACATGGCAACCAATACGCCGTGCATCTCGAAATAGCCCTTGAGCATCAAGGGGGCCGCGACGGCAACCGCAAGGGCGCCCAGTGCGCCACCAATCGAAATCATCAGGTAGTACAGGGTGAGATGGCTGGGGTCGGGTTTGAGGCGGGCCAGTTCACCGTGGCAGAACATGCAGCTGACGAAAAGTCCCGCGGCAAATACCGGCGCCACAATGCGCAGTTCAAGCGAGTCGACCATCCAGGCCATGGCCACCAGCGCAATGCCCAGCATCGGCATGAATATCCGGCGCAGGTACCAGCGCGGATGATCGAAGCAGATGATGAAGGTGAGCAGATACAGCGCCAGCGGCACTACCCAGAGAAAGGGCACGGAGGGAATGTTCTGCGTCAGATGATTGGAGACTGCCAGCAGAACGCAGGATCCGAGGGCAGCAAGGGCCAGCCATTGCGCGAGGATCGTGAAGGGCACCGGGGCGGATTGCGATGTGGAGCGGCGGTTTTGGGGCTCCGGCGAATTGCGACCCGCCATCGCGCGAAGCGAAATGAAGCCCGTAGTCGCGCAAACCAGAACGAAGGCAGCATACAGCCAGGACCAGAGGCGCGCCGAGTCGGTTACTCCGAACAGCGGTTCCACAAGGATCGGGTAGCCCAGCAGAGCCAGCAGGGATGCGAAGTTCGACAGCGCGAACAGGCGGTAAGGGACGCTGGCGTTGAAGCGCTGCCAGTACCACGACTGGAGCAATGGGGTGGTGGTCGACAGCAGCATGTAGGGCATGCCGATGGTTACCGCAAGCAGGCCGAGGATGCGCAGGATCGGATCCTCGTCCCCAGTGGGTTTCCATGAAACGCTGGCGACGATGGGCAGGAAGGCCAGCGATGCTGCCAGAAGGGCGAAGTGCAGTTGCACTTGGCGTCGTGGCGCAAGCCAGCGGACCGATGCGTGCGCATACGCGTACCCGGCAAGCAGCGCGCTTTGGAAAAACAGCAGGCAGGTTGTCCAGACCGAGGACGCGCCACCGAACCAGGGAAGAATCTGTTTGGCGATCAGTGGCTGCACCAGAAACAGCAGGAAGGCGGAGAGGAAAATCGTGATCGCGTAAGGAAACATGTTCATTCAGTCGAAATTGTGGAGCAAACCGAGTTAAGCACGTTGTGCGGGAGCACGGAATCTTCACGACAAAGGACCGAATGCTAGCCGAAGCACTTATGGAATTCCCACAATTTTGCTCTGAAGCCCGGGCTTTGACGCCGGGACGAGCAGTCGGCACTTTGGGGCCGTTTCAGCGGTCCTGATGCGGCGGGCGAAATCCGGATCCTGCATTTTTCGCATTCTTCCGGGAAAAGACATATGTGCTGGCAATTTCTCCACGATTTTCGGTGCAAAAGGCGTGGGCATGTCTGGACAGCATCCTGTGCTGGCGGTAGGCTAGGACACCGGCATGCCAGCAAGAGGGGGAGAGGCATCATGGCCATTCCACATATCCGAATAGTCCCGACAATGAAAAATACCGTGCTGGTCATTGATGACCAGATGACGGGACGCGCGATATTGGAGCAGATCGTCCGCAGCATGGACGCCAACATCGCGGTCGAGTCCTTCGAGCGGCCGATCGACGCGGTGGTGTGGGCGGCAACCCATGTTGCCGACCTGGTTCTTGTGGATTACCAGATGCCGGAAATGGATGGCATCGAACTGGCCAAGCGATTGCGCGGGCTGCATGGGTATGAGCATGTCCCCATCGTGATGGTGACGGTCAATGACGACAGGAAAATCCGTTATGGCGCGCTGGATGCGGGCATTACCGATTTCCTGAACAAGCCGATAGACACGCGCGAATGCATGGCGCGCTGCCGCAACCTGATCACGCTGCGGCGCCAGCAGCTGATCCTTGAGGATCGCCGGCGCATGCTGGAAGGCATGGTCCAGGATGCGACGCGCGAAATCCGCGAGCGCGAACGTGAAACACTGATTCGCCTGGCGCGTGCCGGTGAGTTCCGCGACGAGGAGACCGGCAATCACGTCATCCGCATGGCGCGCTATTCCTCCCTGATTGCACGCGCCATCGGCATGGACGCAGACTATGTGGAGACGGTGGAGCGCGCGGCTCCGCTGCACGATATCGGCAAGATCGGCATTCCCGACCAGATTCTTCGCAAGCCCGCAAGGCTGGACTCCGAGGAGTCGATTGTGATGCGCCAGCATGCCGTCATGGGCTATGAAATTCTCAAGGACAGCCCGTCCAAGTACCTGCGCATGGGAGCGCTCATCGCGCTCGGACACCATGAAAAGGTGGACGGGACCGGCTATCCGAACGGGCTGGTCGGAGACCACATTCCGCTGCCGGCGCGCATTGTTGCCGTTGCCGACGTATATGATGCGCTGACTTCGGTGCGCCCCTACAAGGAGGCGTGGTCCAATGAGCGTGCCTTTGCGTTCCTCGCCGAGAGTCGTGGCACGCATCTGGATGCCGAACTGGTCGACGCTTTCCTGCGCATGACTGATGATGTTGCCCGTATACAGCACGAGCTTCGGGATACCGAAAACGCCAACCCCGTTCCCCGCCTGAACCAGTGATCGCCGCCGCACGCAACGCCGCCCTGGCAGTGCGCGCGCGACTGCGCGAACGGCCCGATACCGAGCATGAACAGGCGCTCGTGCGGCTTGCTGTTGGAACATTCTTCTTCTACCTGCTGCCCAGGGCGCTGCTGGAACCGGGCGGGCTGGATGGCGTGAGCCACCAGTTTCTTGCCGTCATGGTGTCCTTTCTGGTGGTGTCGGCCGGAATATTCCTCTCCATCCTGATCAATCCCGGAGCGTCTCCGGTTCGCCGCGTTCTCGGTGCGGTGCTCGATTCCGCTGCCGTGACCTACTTCATGTGCGAGACCGGCGGATACGGCATTCCACTGTTCCTGGTTTACGTGTGGACTACTCTGGGCAATGGCTTTCGCTATGGTCCGTCCTACCTGCTGTGCTCCCTTGCTTTCAATGTCGCGGGTTTTGCCGTCGTTCTTTCGCTGAGCCCGTTCTGGAAGACTTATTTCGAAGCCGGCATGGGAATGCTGGTTGGCATGATCGCGCTGAGCCTGTATGTGTTGACGCTGGTCAAGCGCATGTTCAACGCGCTGAACCGGGCCGAGGCGGCGAACCAGGCCAAGCGGCGGTTCATCTCTGTCGTCAGCCATGAAATGCGCACTCCGCTCAATGCCGTCATCGGCATGTCAGACCTGTTGCGCGAATCCCCGCTCAACCGCGAGCAACTGGACATGCTCCAGACGATGAGCGCGTTCTCGCGCCTGTTGCTGCGCCTTGTTGAGGACGTGCTTGATTTCTCCAAGATCGAGTCCGGCAAGCTGACCGTCGAGCAGACGGAATTTGACCTGCATGCGCTGGTCAACAGTGCCTGCCGCATCCTGCAGACTCAGGCGGAAGCCCGGGGCCTGGAACTGCGTGTGTCCATCATGCCCGAAGTCTCCCCGGGACTGCGGGGGGACCCGCACCACCTGCGCCAGGTGCTGATCAACCTTGTCGGCAATGCCGTCAAGTTCACGGAGCGCGGCAGCGTGACCGTGCACGTTTCATTGCTGGCGGAAATGGAGCACTCCATTCGTGTGAAGTTTTCCGTGCGCGACACCGGCATTGGCATTCCGCCGGAGGCGCAGCACCGCATCTTCGACAGCTTCGTCCAGGCCGACCAGTCCACCACCCGGCGATTTGGCGGTACCGGACTGGGCACCACGATTGCCAAGCAACTGGTCGAGCTCATGGGCGGCAGCATGGGGCTGGAGAGTGCGGTGGGTCTGGGGAGCACGTTCTGGTTTGAGCTGGAGTTGCAAAAGCAGCCGGTCGCCGAGCAATCAGGGGCGGGAGAACTGGCAGATGCGCGGGTTCTCATGGTGGGCTTCCCGATTGAGGAGCGTGAATCCCTGATGCCGATGTTGCATGGCTGGGGCGGGACGGCCATATCGGTTCCGAATGCCGAGGAGGCGGTCCAGCGCCTCGCATCCGATTCCGGATTTTCACGGCCCTTCCATAGCGTTCTGGTGTTTGCGCGGGATGCGGCCGGGGCGCAGCAGACGGCAGCGATATTGCGGCGCAGTTCTCCTCCGCCGATGGTGTTGTGCATCGAGTCTGGGGACGGCAACCCGGCGCATGATCACCGGATGTCGGTGGCGGGATTTGCCGTGTCCCTCAATCTGCCGGTGCAGAAGCGCCTGCTGTTCAATGCGCTGCATTCATTGTCGGCAGTGGAGGAGCAGAACGCCTCCTCCGGCGTGGTGCAGTTGCGCGATTACTTCAACCGCCGCACGCAGGAAAATCACTACCGCATCATCGTTGCCGATGACAGTGCCACGAACCGCCAGGTGATCGGAAAGATACTTGAACGCGGCGGCCACCATGTCACGCTGGTCGAGGATGGTGAAGATGTGCTGGATGCGTTGGAAAGCAGTGATTTCGATCTGGTCATTCTGGACCGGAACATGCCCGGGATGGGGGGCGTGGAGACACTGCGCACCATGCGCGTCACAAATCTCGGGCGGAGCAATCTTCCGGTGATCGTCCTCTCGGCCGACGTGACTGCAGAAACGCGCGACGACTGCATTGGGGCGGGGGCCGATGCCTTCCTGCCCAAGCCGGTCGAAGCAGTCCGCCTGCTGGATGCCGTGATCGAATTGTGCGAGGGCGCGCCCGGAGAGAAGCGGGCGGGCGCAGCAGCCACGTCGCCGGCCGCTCCTGCCATGTTCAATGCGCCGCCCGTGTCAAGCACATCGGCGCCGATGCTGAATCTGGAGACGCTGCAGTTGCTGGAGGGGCTCGGGAGCCAGGGCGGCTTCCTCGAGCGGCTGATCAAGGTGTTCGTGAACGACAATCTGCAATTGCTGGATCGGATGGGTCGCTGCGTCCCCAATCGCGATTTTGCCGAGTTCCGGCGACTGCTGCATGCCATGAAGGGATCGGCGGCAAGCATCGGGGCGGAGCAGCTTGCCCAGGTTTGCAGTGTGATGAATGCACGCACTGATGCCGAGATGGCGTTGCAGACCAAGCAGCTGGTCGGCTCGATACAGCAGGAGTTCGAGGCGGCCCGTGCCGAACTCGACCGCTATATCGCCGACAAACGTCGTACCACCGGCTGAGACGCCGATTGCCCTCCCTGCCGTCGCGCCTGTGCGCGATGCGGCCGGACTTGCAAATACGGCTGATCACCATCTTCCTGTGGCTTGGAAATCAGCCGGCTGCGCGCATGATTTCCGTGACTTTGCCGTTGTTAGCATCCATGCGCCGTGATTGCGAGCGCACGATGCGGTTGATCATTTTCAGGTCGCGTTCTTCCAGGCGCAGCGCCGCATCGACCCAGATGTCAATGATGCGATCCAGTTCCGCACGTTCGATGGGTTGAACTTCACGACGTGCGGCGAAGATTGCCTGCAATCCGTTGCGGCGTTTCTGGTGCTCGCCGATCCACTGGCGTACGGTGTCTTCGCCTTCACCGTCTTTGGCGAGCACGTCGATGACGCCCATGGCATGCAACTCCTTCGCCGGCAGGATGCGGCCGCTGGTGATCAGGTCTTCGGCTGCGCGCATGCCGATGCGGCGTGCCAGAAGGCTGAAGGCGCCCATGCCTGGGAAAAGATTGAACAGGATTTCCGGCAATCCCAGTTGCGCGCTTTCCTCGGCGACCAGGATGTCCGATGATAGTGCGGTTTCAAATCCGCCGCCGAGCGCGTCGCCCTGGATCAGTGAGATCGTCGTGAGCGTCGGGCTGTGGTAATTGCGAATGCGCGGATAGAGATTGTCGATGCACAGCTTGGCGTAGTGGGCCAGTGCCTCGCGCTCGCCGGCCTTGATGAGCATCATGAACAGCGCAAGGTCTCCGCCGAGATTGAAGATGCCGGGAATCTTCGAGCCCACGACGTAGTACTTTGCCTTGTGCAGCTTTCCGCCATGGGGAACGCTGCCGTTGTTGGTTTCCAGCATGCTGTCATGGGCGCGGATGTCGCTCAGCAGGCTGAGGCTGAAGCAGGGCGTCCCGACGGGGTTGAACCAGGCCCAGATGGTTCCGTTTCCCGGTTCGAACTCAACGTCGAACTGGGTCTTGCGGAGACCGTAGGCGGACTTTCTCGGAAATTCCAGATTGACGACTTCGGACAAATTCATGGTGGTACTCCCTCTGCATGGTTAACGAAACATTCCCGAATGGCGGCCCGGTCCTGTTGCCCTGACCGGGAAGATGTGTTTCTCGAGAACCTCCCTGCTGCTTGCGGTAACTCGGAAGTCAGCATCATTTAACGCTGGTTTCGGTGGCGGCGCAATGCCGTTGGCATACAGATTCCCCTACAAGTGTGGCAAATACAACGCTCTTTGCGGCTTGAGGGATTCTCAATTGCAGGCACGGATGTGACCGGATGGACCCAGGAATTCAACTATCGGAACAACTGCACGCTGTTCACACGGGTGCGGGTGATTTCACCCTGCCGTACGGCAACAGGGTTTCAGGCGGGATCTCCGTTGAGGAGATCGCGACAATTACGGGCCACGATTTCCATATGCGGGTGAATGCGCAGTGTTGCGCGAAACACGAATAACGCGGCTTCATTGTCACCATGCGCGAGGCAGACTTCTCCGAATTCCGCCAGCGCGCCGAAGTGTCGCGGCTCGAGTTCGAGCGCGCGGCTGATGTCGTTGATGCATTCCTCGTCGCGTCCCAACAGGTAATACAGCGTTGCACGCTTGTTCCATGCCTCGGCAAAATCGGGTCGGCTGCGCAGCAGGCGAGTCAGTCTTGTGTCGGCAATATCGAAACGTCTCGCCGCGATGTCGTTGGTGGCGAGGTTGAGCACATGTTCGGCTGCCCTGTTCGGGTGGGTCATCCAGAGTGACCAGATGAAGTCTTCGGTGGCTGCGGCCTCTGCTGCCGTGGAGGCGCCGGCGAGGCGGTGGAAGAGAGGGGCAAGCCGGTCAGGCAGCGCGGTGCAAGGCCGGCGTTCGGGCAGTCTGGCAATCAGTTGCAGTATCTCTGCGTACATCACGGCAGCGTGCTCCCGGGATCGCGATACGTCCTGAGCCTAGCAATGTCTGTGCCCTGCGGGCATGAATGCTGCGGAGGTGTTGCTAGTGAAAATCCCTGGAATGGGTGGAGAGACTGCCCAACAACGGGGTGTGATCGCTCAGTCGTGTTGCAATCAGGTGCATGACGCCGCTCTCATGCTCCAGCCGGCCCTCCACGCCCATCAATCGTGAACCCAGCAGTTCGCGGCGCTGGCGCTCGCACAGGCGGCTCCAGACGATCACGTTGATGTTGCCTGTTTCATCCTCAAGCGTGACGAAGGTCGTGCCCGAGGCCGTGCCAGGGCGCTGCCGACCGGTGACGATTCCGGCCGTGCGCACGCTGCGCTTCCTGTTCGTTCCGGCGAGGCCCGCGAGATCAACTGCGGTCATGAATCCCATGCGCGCAAGGCGCGGGCGCAGCAGGGCGAGCGGGTGCCGTCCGAGCGTCAGCCCCAGGCTTGCGTAATCGGCGGCGATGTCGGCGCCTTCTGCAGGTGGCGTCAGCGTCACTGCGGTTTCGCTGATGGGGGCGGTGCGCAGCATGTCATGCAGCGTCTCGACGCCAGCCGCCGACCACGCCGCCTGCCGCCGGTGGCCGGCCAGCGCGGCCAGTGCGCCGGCTTCGGCAAGGCAACGCAATTCCCGGCGATCCAGTGCGGCGCGGTATGCAAGGTCCGCCACGGATTCGAAGGGATGCACAACGCGCGCGGCGATGATGCGTTCGGCGGCAGCCTGGGACAATCCGCGCACGGATGCGAAGCCCAGGCGTGCCGCCGGTTGCGCGGCGATGCCAGGCCGGTTTTTATTGATGTGCGCCCCTGCGTCATTTGCCTCGAGCGTGCATTCCCAGTGGCTGTGCATGACATCCACTGCACGCACTTCGACGCCATGGCGGCGCGCATCCTGCACCAGCTGGGCCGGACCGTAGAAGCCCATGGGCTGGCTGTTGAGCAACGCAGCGAGAAAGGCAGCCGGCTCGTAATGCTTCAACCATGCGGAGACATAGGCGAGCAGGGCGAAGCTGGCCGAATGTGATTCCGGGAAACCATACTCGCCGAACCCGAGTATCTGCCGGTAGATGCGCTCTGAAAATTCCGCTGAATAACCCCTGTCCTGCATGCCCTCCTTGATGCGCTGCTCGTAGGGCTCGAGACCGCCCTTGCGATGCCATGCCGCCATCGAACGCCGCAACTGGTCCGCTTCGCCCGGCGAGAAGCCTGCGGCGACGATCATCAACTGCATGACCTGCTCCTGGAAGATGGGCACGCCCAGGGTGCGTTCCAGCACCTGCCGCACTGCCGGGCTGGGATAGTCGACCTTGCCGGGGTCGTTGCGCCGCTGCAGGTAGGGATGCACCATGCCGCCCTGGATGGGGCCGGGCCGCACGATGGCGATCTGCACCACCAGGTCGTAGAACGTTACCGGCTTGAGGCGCGGCAGCATGGACATCTGTGCACGCGATTCGATCTGGAATACACCGACAGTGTCGGCACTGCAGATCATGGCGTAGACCGCAGGATCATCCTTCAGGAGTAGCGAGGCCATGCTGTGCGTGGTGTTGCGCAATGCATTGACCATGCCCATGGCGCGGCGGATGGCCGACAGCATGCCCAGCGCGAGCACGTCCACCTTCAGGAGGCCCAGGCTCTCCAAGTCATCCTTGTCCCACTGGATGATGGAGCGTTCCGGCATTGCCGCATTCTCGACCGGCACCAGTTCCGACAAGGGGCCGCCTGAAATGACAAAGCCGCCGACATGCTGCGACAAGTGTCGCGGGAATCCGCGCAGCATCATGGCGAAGGCCAGCCATTGCCGTGTCACCGGGCCGTCCGGGTCCAGTCCGGCTTCGCGCAGCCTTGCATCCATGTGGTCCGGCTTGTCCCACCAGGCGAGCGATTGCGTCAGGCGTGTGATCTGCTCGGCATCCAGTCCCAGCGCGCTGCCGGTATCGCGCAGCGCGCTGCGCAGCCGGTAGCGGATGACGGTTGCCGCCAGCGCAGCGCGCTCGCGGCCGTATTTGGCGTAGATGTACTGGATGACTTCCTCGCGCCGCTGGTGCTCGAAGTCGACGTCGATGTCCGGCGGCTCGCCGCGTTCCCTGGACACGAATCGTTCAAACAGGACTTCCTGCGCGGCGGGATTGACTTCGGTGATGCCCAGCGCGTAGCACACCGCGGAATTCGCCGCCGAGCCGCGGCCCTGGCAGAGGATGTCCTGTGAGCGTGCAAACCGCACCACATCATGCACGGTGAGGAAGAACGCTTCGTAGCCGAGCTCGGCGATGAGCGCCAGTTCCTTTTCGACGGTGGTGCGCACTTCGGGCGGCGCACCTGCGGGAAAGCGCTGGAGCAATCCGGCTTCGGTGAGATGGCGCAGATGGGTCGTTGGCGTTTCTCCGGAAGGGACCAGCTCCTCGGGATATTCGTAGTGCAGTTCATCAAGCGAGAATCTGCAGCGTTCTGCGATGCGCATCGATTCGGCCAGCAGCTCCGGCGGATAGACCAGCGCGAGGCGCAGGCGGTGGCGCAGATGCCGCTCGCCGTTGGGGAAAAGCGCATGGCCGCATTGCGCCACCGGTGTGCGTAGCCGGATCGCAGTCAGCACGTCCTGCAGGCGGCGGCGCGAACGCACATGCATGTGCACGTCGCCCGACGCAGTCAACGGCAGGCCGCTGCCGCGCGACAGCTCGCGCAGTGCAGTGAGCCTGGCCTTGTCGTCGGGGCCTGCATGCAGTTCGGCGGCAATCCAGGCGCGACCGGGGAAGTGCCCGGCCAGCCAGCGCGCATCGGCCGCATCGGCACCGGTTTCAGTGCCGTTGCCTGGCAGGAGGAGCGCCAGGCATTCGTCGAGGCCGTCGTCGAGGTCAGGCCGGGTCAGTGCGTATTGCCCCTTTTCTGATCGTCGCCGTCCCCGGGTGATCAGGGCGGAGAGCTGGCCATAGCCTTTTCGGCTGGTGGCGAGCAGCACCAGGCGTGGTCCCTCCTGGAGTTTGAGCTCGCTGCCGATGATGAGCGGCAGTCCGGCTGCTTTGGCGGCGACATGGGCGCGCACCACGCCGGCAAACGAACATTCATCGGTGATGGCCAGCGCGGCGTAGCCCAGTGCAACGGCCCGCTCGACCAGTTCCCCGGCATGTGATGCGCCACGCAGGAAAGTGAAGTTCGTCAGGCAGTGCAGCTCCGCATAGTCAGGCAATGCGGCGGGACGCGGGTGGGCTCGTGGTAAATCAGGCATGAAATAGCGAGCCCGTAATTTCGGATATCTTGATTATTATTTTTTTATAAATTGTCTTGAATAAATGACTATTTATTGAAAATGATCATATTCAAGAAAATATTCCATGCACATACCACCCGCCGTTGTCAGCCGGCCGACGTTCACGGTAGATCCACAGCAGGGCGCGGTTGCGCGAACGCGCGACGAAGTAATCGCGCATGGCCTCCCTGCCGTTCCACCAGCCCGATTCAATCCGCTCTGGGCCGGCCAGCAACTCCAGCGGCTGTTCGTCTTCGTCGTGCGGTGTCGAGCCGATTTCCCGTATCGGCCGTGGCTCGGCCAGCAGCCAGAAGGGACGCTCGCCGAAATGGAACTGCAACTGTCTTGTACCTGAGGGCGTGCCGGACCGGCCGGATGCGACGGGTTCGATGCTGAGGCTGGCCTCCTCGGGCCGGTGATCGGCGGCGACGGCCAGGCCCTGCACCGATGCATTGCCCAGTCGCATGCGCAGGCGCTCGATCAGGCGCTGCCAGGATTGTCCCGCCTCCTGCACGGTGCCGGCGGGATCTTCGGCGAACAGGGCGATGTTGTCACCGGCCAGCGGCACGACATCATCGGCGCTGATGGTGATGGCGCGCACCGGGTCGCGCAGCATGAGGCTGGCCATGCGTTCGCGCAGCAGCAGCGTGAAATGCGTGATATCGCGCGAAGGGGCCAGCATCCCGATCGTGATTTCCGTGGTGGCGCTGCGATGGGCGAGCCTGACCGTGATGCGCTGCACGCCACCCGAGCGTGCCGCAAGGAAGCCCGCCAACTGGAGGAGCAGCCGCCTTGCGGCGAACAGCAGGGCTTCCGACTGTGTGACTTCGGAGGGCAGTTCAATCGTGGCGAGGAAGGCCGCCGGCACCTGGAAAAAACTGCGTGCTTCGGGCAGCCGGCCGAGCGCACGATCAATGTCATCCAGCAGGCCCTGTCCGAAACGCCGCCCCACACCGTCGCGCGGCAGCGCAAGGATGTCGCCGATGGTGGCTGTGCCGATGGCCTGGAGCGCTGCGTGTTCTTCCGCCTCGCGCTTCAGCACGGCAATCGGCAGTGCCGCTATGGCGTGTTGCAGTTGTGCGGCATCGGCGTGCGCATGCGCTGCGGCATGTATCGCGATGCGTCCTTTGGAGGCGGTGTATGCATGAGCATTGGCACGATCCTGTGCCAGCCAGCCGGCGGCGCGGGCCGTGGGTGCGCAGGCGATCGCCGGTGCAAAGCCCATGGCATCCAGTTCGGCCTGCAAGCGCTCGAGCACGGTTTCAAGGCCTCCCAGCAGTTTCAGGCTGCCGGAAATTTCCAGCAGCAGTCCGTCGGGAAATTCCAGCGCCACCGAGGGGGTGTAGGCCGTGGCCCAGGCCGCGAGCCCCAGCAGTGTTTCGGTTTCCGCCGCCGCATCGCGCGGCTTGACGATGAGCCGCGGCACCAGCGCAAGCGCCGTGGTGGTGCCCATGCCGGGGCGAATGCCACGCAGCGCCGCCTTGCGGTCGCAGGCAAGCAGTTCATGCCCGTCGGCGATGGCGAAAGGTTCAGGCGTTGGCGTGCCGCGGAGAAAAACCTCCAGCGGCAGTTGCGGAAAATGCAGGGCGATCCAGAGCATGGCTTGACCTCGGCGTGAATAAAGGCGGGTGATTGCGTTCGCTGGCCGTCGTCGCGGGAATCAGCAGCGGTTGTGTGAGTGGTGCGCCGCGGCGCTTGATGATGTGCACGGCCAGTCCATCGGTTGCGCCATCCGCGCGCTCCAGATGCAGGCGCAAGGCTGCAGGCGAAGCACAATCTGCAGCGTGTGCGGAACGGAAGATGAAGGCCGGTCCTGAATTGCCTTCTGCGGCGAGTTGCAGGCGCCGCAGCGCGGCGTAGTCGGCATCATCGCGCGCATTGCCCAAGCGGGGCGACGGGCACCATAACAAAACGGCGCCGCAAGCCCCGGCGCGCAATGCCTGCTCGGCGGCCCACAGGCTTTCTCTGCCGTTGCGTGTGCATACGATCAGCAACCGGGAAAGTGCGATGCCAGCCGCAGCCAGTGCCGGCGCATGGGGCAGGTGGGGCGGGGCGATCCAGAGGATGGGCTTTCTTTCCAGCGACAGTTGCGCCAGTGCCGGAGCCAGCAGGCGCAATTCGCCGATGCCTTCACGTGCAGGCATGATTTCGGTCAGCATGCCTGACGGCCAGCCACCGCCGGGCAGTTCTGCATCCAGCATGGCAAAGCCGCTGGGAGTGCCGGGGCGGGCGGTGCGTGCCAGGTCGCTGCCGCGCCATAGCGCAGGGTTCTGCGGCAGTACGCGGGCAGATGATGGAGTCGACAGGGCGGGTGGCATGGCGTGATGGGGATGTACGGAAAATGACTACAGCGGGGCCGGGCTGGAATTCGCCGGTAACTGTATTTTTATACAGTATTTGCGGGTTTGGCAAGTGATTGCCGGGCGGCAGGTTCACGCCCTGCAACAAGCCCTTGGGATACAACACGATGGCCGTGATGCTGCCGGGATGTGCCATCAATGCGCAGTGATCTGAAGATCAGCAGGGTTGATGAGGCCACGGTGGCGATGAGGTTTTCGCCTCGCCGGTTTGAATTCCGGCATGACTTTGATCGCGGACAAAAAGGGGCGATGCAATCCGCGGTATAGAAGTGCTTTTCCCCCTTATTTCATCGGATCACCGCCTTATGCAACCGGTATCATTGCGCACGGGTAAGGCAGCTTTCCAGCTGATATTTCGGCGTTTCCAACCTGATGGAGAACCATGATGAAACTAAAAGCCCTGTTGTCCGCGATGGCGCTGCTGTGCCTGCCGTTTGCCGCCCATGCCCAGGATGCCGGCGGCTACCGGTTCTCCCCGGTCAACCAGTACGGCATCAACCTGACCGCCGCCTACTGGAATCCCATCGTTTCCTATGTCTCGGAAAAAAGCGGCGTCAAGCTGACCCTGAAGATAGGCCGTACCTCGGCCGACACCACGGCCTATGTGCTGGCACAGGAAGTCGAGTTCGTTTTCAGCAACCACCTGTTCAGCCCGGAGCGTGAAAAGCTCGGCTGGAAGGTGTTTGGACGGCGTAATACGCCACCGGTGAACGGACAGCTCATCGTGCCGGCCGACTCGCCCATCACCGACATGAAGCAACTGGCCGGGAAGTCAGTCTCATTCGCCGGCCCGGAAGCCCTGATCGGCTACAAGATGCCTTATGCCGCACTGCTGTCGCGAGGCATCGAGGTCCAGGTCGTCTTTGGCGGAAACCAGGACGCTGCACTGGTACAACTCTTCAGCGGCAAGGTCCAGGCCTCTGGCGGAAACGCACAACTGCTCGCCGGGTATGCCAAGCGCGAAGGCAAGAGTTTCCGCGCGTTGTGGACATCGGAACCGGTGCAGGATCTTGCCCTGATGGTGTCCGGAAAGGTGCCGCCGAAGGATGTGGCCGCGGTGGCGCAAGCCTTTCTGGGCATGTCCAAGGACCCCAAGGGCCGGGACATCCTGCATCAGGCCTCGCTGCAGGTCGGCCTGACTGCGGATGCCGGCTTTGTTGCCTCCGATGGCAGCGAATACGTGACCGAGCGGCGCTTCTACCAGACGGCCCCGCCGTCGCTGCGCTAGTTGGTGTGACTTGAACGGGAAGAGGACTCGCGTGGACTGGTTGTCGCGACTGCTGCCGAAATCGCTGGTCACGCGCGTCTATGGCCTGTATGCCGTGACACTGGTGGTGTTCGTCGGAACCGGCCTCGTCAGTTTCTATCAGTACCAGTTTGAGCAGCACGTCGAGGACGCGCAAGACGTTGCGGCCATGGTCGTGGACGTCATGGCAACGACGGTGGCCGACAGTGCGGTCATCGGCGACTACGACACCATCAAGCGCACGCTGGAAGGTGCGGTCAGGCAGCCCCAGTTTGAATCCGCTGCCTTTATCGACATCAAGGGTTCCGGTGGGGTGAAGGTCACCAGTCCCTCTGCGCCCGAAGTGATTCCGCCTGACTGGTTGCGTGATTCCGTCGCGGCGCAACTGTATGACATCAACCGTCCCATTGCCGTTGGCGGTGTCGACTATGGCGTGCTGCGGCTTTCCTTTTCTCCGGCCGTCATCGCCGGCAGTTTCTGGCGGCTGATGCTGCTGGCCGTTGCCGTGGGACTGGGAAGCCTGGTCGGCGGCCTGGTGCTGATCCGTTATCCGCTGTCACGCTGGCTGGGCACACTGGATCGCGTGCAGGCATTCGAGCGCGACATGGCATCCGGCGCTGTCGTTGACGGTCAACTGCTTGCCGGTGACGTGCCCGAAGAGTTTCGCCGGGTCTTTGATCTGCTGACGCGCACCGCCGCCAGCCTGCGGGCCGAGCTGGACTCCCGTGAAAGCGCGCTCCAGTCGCTGCGCAGCGTGGTGAAGGGCCTCCTGCCCGAAGCCAGCCCGGAACACCCGGCAACGATGGAAGATATCCGCGACATGGCGACGCTGATCGCCCAACTGGTCAATGAGCGCGAGTCCAGCCGCCAGGCACTGCTGGAGGCCAAGGATGCGGCGGAGAATGCCAGCCAGGCCAAGACGGATTTCCTCGCCAACATGAGCCACGAAATCCGCACGCCGATGAATGCCATCATCGGCATGACCGAACTGGCGCTCGATACCCGGGATGCCGATGAGCAGCGCGAGTACATGCGCACCGTGCAGTCATCGTCGGTGGCGCTGTTGTCCATCCTCAACGACATCCTCGACCTGTCGAAGATCGAGGCCGGCAAGCTTGCCGTTGAGCGCATCTCCTTCTCCCTGGGCGGCATGCTCGGGGAAACGCTGAAGGGCCTTGCGACGAAGGCCGGGGAAAAGGGCCTTGAGCTGATTCTGGACATTGCCCCGGATGTTCCGGAAAACCTGATCGGTGATCCGGGGCGGTTGCGCCAGGTCATTGTCAATCTTGTCGGCAATGCCATCAAATTCACCGAGCGTGGCGAGATCGTGGTGCGTATTGGCGCGGGCGAGGCCGTGGACGGTCACATTCCGCTGGCGTTTTCCGTCAGCGATACCGGCATTGGCATTCCGGAGGACAAGCGCGACGCCGTATTCGAGTCATTTACACAGGGCGACACGTCCACCACGCGACGTTATGGCGGCACTGGTCTGGGGCTTGCAATATCCAGCCGCCTGGTCAGGCTGATGGGCGGGCAGATCGAACTGGAGAGCACCGTCGGCAAGGGCAGCACCTTCCGTTTCAGCGTCATGCTGGACATCGATGAAAATACCCCGATGCGGCAGACCGGCGCAGAGCTGGCTGGTCGCCGTGCACTGGTGGTTGATGACAATCCGATCAATCGCTCGGTGCTGTGTGCGACGCTCAAGCGCTGGGGCATGCAATCCGCAGAAGCTGCGTCGGGAGAACTCGGGCTTGAGGCGCTGAAGCAGGGCGTCTTCGACATTGTCCTGCTCGATGTGCGGATGCCGGGCATGGATGGCTTTGCCACCGCCGAGGCAATGCTGGAAGCGGTTACCGGGCAGCGTATCCTGTTGATGACCTCAATGGGCAAGAAGGGGGATGCCGCGCGCTGCCGCGAACTCGGTATTGGCGGTTACCTCACCAAGCCGGCCACACGCGACGAACTGCTCGGTACCTTGCAGCACATGCTGGGCGATGCGCCGGCGCAGGACGCCGCTCTTGTGACGCGCCACAGCGTGCGTGAACTGGCGAAGGACGAACACCTGGATGCGCCGCTCAAGGTGCTGGTGGTGGAGGACCATCCGGTCAATCGCCAGCTTGCGCTGTTGCTGTTGAAGCGCTGGGGCCACGTGGCAGACATTGCCGAAGATGGCGTGCAGGCGCTGGAGCGGCTGCGGAACGGCCGATATGATGTGGTGCTGATGGATCTGCAGATGCCCGTCATGGGCGGCATCGAAGCCACCCGGATCTGGCGCAAGGAAGAGTCCGGCACACGTGTGCCCATCATCGCCATGACCGCCAGCGCGATGGCATCGGACCGCGAAGCCTGCCTCGCCGCGGGGATGGACAATTACATCTCCAAGCCGCTCAACCAGAATGTATTGCGTGAGATGCTGGATCAGGTCGGTGCACAGGCCAGCGACAGGGCCGCGGGGATTTAACGCGAATCCGGCCGTGTCCGCGGCGATCGATCGATTCTGATGTGATTTGCGTTGATTACACGGCTGACAAAAATGAAACGGGCCTCGAATCGAGGCCCGTTTCATTTTCCATTGTGTCCATGCGGTGAAAACGATGGGCTTTCACCGCAGGACCATTGTCGGATTACGTGGACGGATTCACATCCTTCTTGACGGTTTCCACAACCTGCATTGGCGCGTTCAGGTCCGCAGGTGGCGGACGGCGTTCGCGCTTGGCCGGCTTGAATTCCGGCTCCGGCGGCATTTCCACTTTCACATCAGAGCGCGTCTTTACCATCACCAGTCCACTTTCCTCAAGCGCGCGGCCGATGTCCACCGCAGGCGCTGCGGGAGCGACTGCCACGGGAGCCGGGACATGCACCGGTGCGGATGCAGTTTCGGGCACATGTACAGGTGCGGTTTGCACGGGGGCCGTCACAACCGGTGCTGCTTCCGCAACAACAGGGGTGGGCGCCTCGTAACGCGGTTGCTCGACGGCCTGGGCAACGGTTTCTGTCACCAACTGCGGGGCGGGTACAAAGGCCTGAGCAGTGGAGGTAACTTCGGCAGAAACGGCAGCGGCTGCAATGGGCGCAACGCTCGCAGA
>CAIYPG010000121.1 GCA_903928055.1 uncultured beta proteobacterium
ACGTTGATCACTCCTGCACACCCCGTCGAAAAACCCAACAGGATAGGTGCATTGCGTGGCCCAGTTTTCAGCGTGAATTACCGCCTAAATGGCTCAGCTTTCAACGTGAATCAACACGGTGTAGAATTTTCAGCGTCCTGCAGATCGAAATGACCCCCATGCTTCGCTCCAGTCTGATTGCCGCTCTATTGACGATGTGCCTTGCGTCTGCAGCCTTTGC
Source organism: uncultured beta proteobacterium (assembly GCA_903928055.1). Lineage (GTDB taxonomy): Bacteria > Pseudomonadota > Gammaproteobacteria > Burkholderiales > SG8-39 > CAIYPG01. The sequence goes on from CAIYPG010000121.1 coordinate 221, forward strand.
CCAAAAAGCGGTGAGGGCGCCTGCCGAAGAGCGCAGCCACGCCAGCACTGATCCGCTGGGCGAGGCGCAGCAGCGCGTGGAGTTTGCCCGCCGCACCAGCGAGCAGGCCGGGGATCGCGTCAAGCAGGCCGAGCGCGTGCTGAAGGAGTTCGATGCCGAGTTCCAGTCAGCCAGGAAGCAGCTTGACCAGTCCGCCTTGCGTCGGGATGCCGCGCGCAGGGATCTGGCCGATGCGAAGTCCAAGGCGGCCGTTGCGAGCAAGGGCTACGAAAAGGAGTCCGCGGCTTTTGATCGACTGCGTACCACGGGCAAAAACGGCCGATAGTCCGCCAGTAATGAACAATGGCGATTGCCTCCGGTCATTGCAGAAAGAGAACAGACCATGACACAGACACGCACTTCAACCATCCTTGCCGCTGCGGCACTGGCCGTGGCTGCATTGTCCTCGGCAGCCCCGTCACTGGCGCAGGCACCGGGCAACGTCAAGTCCATCACCACCACGCTGACCGGCAATGCCGCGCGCAAGGAGTGCCTGGGCCTGGCTGCGCAACAGCGCCTGCACTACTGGTATCGCGCCGACGGGCCGGTGGATTTCGCGATCCAGGTCGTCGAAGGCAAGGACACCTTGTACCCGGTGAAGAAGGACAAGTCGGTGATCGGCTCCGGCAACTACCAGGCGAAGTCATCCAATGACTACTGCATGGTGTGGACGAATGTCGCCAGGCGCCCGGTGACACTGTCCTTTGAGTTTGCGCGGCTCGGAGGAAGCTGATGCGCCCGATGAATTCCATCGCCATCGCGCTGCTCGCCATGTGCGGCGTCACCTTCAATGCTGTCGCGCAGGCGCCGGCCGGGCGCGTCGATGGCGGCGATCGCTACAACAGCGTTGAACTGCAGGCCGAGGCGCAGCGTGAGGTTGCCAATGACCTCCTGAACGCCACGCTGTATGTCGAAGCCAGCGATGCCAATGCCGCACAACTGGCCGACACACTGAACCGGGCCGGCAATGCAGCGCTGAAGGCTGCGGCGGAGTTCAAGGCCGTTCGTGCACGCACCGGAGCCAATCAGACCTATCCGGTGTACGACCGCATCCAGAAGCTCACCGGCTGGCGCGGCCGCGCCGAGATCCGCCTGGACAGTCGTGATTTCCAGGCTGCAGCCGGGCTCATTGCAAAGCTTCAGGCCACAATGCAATTGGGATCAATTTCATTCAGTCTGGCCCAGGACACGCGGGAAAAGCTTGAGAATGATCTCATTGCGGAGGCCATCAATGCGTTCCGCGCCCGCGCGGATATCGCGCGCCAGGCGCTGGCCGGCAAGGCCTACAGGATCCGCCGCATTGCCATCAATACCGGTGGCGGCAGCGTGCAGCCGCGCCCGATGTTCCGCATGGCGGCATCTGCCGCTGCGGAAGTTGCCACCCCGCAGCTCGAAGGCGGACTGAGTACGGTCACCGTCAGCGTTTCCGGTGCGGTTGAAGTCGATTAGTTGCGTGCCACCTGTTGCGACGGCGACGGCGACGACGGTGCCATCCATCCGTCATCGGGGCTGTCGTGAGTGCTGAGCACAGCGAGGCCGTGTTATTGCTGCACGGGCTGTGGATGAACCGGCTGGTGATGCAGTTCCTCAGTTCGCATCTGGAGCGGGCCGGATACGTCCCGCACATACTGTCCTACCGGTCCATGCAGGGCACCCTGTCGGAGCATCGCCGGCGCCTTGCCGAATGTGTCGCCGGCCTCGCAGAGCCGCGCGTGCATCTTGTCGGACACAGCATGGGCGGCGTCATCGCGCTGGATTTCCTCAGGCAGGTTGATGGCGATGCGCTCCTTGGTCCGCGCATCGGCCGCACGCTGCTGCTGGGTTCACCCGTGGTGGATTGCGGCGCGGCGCGTGATTTCGGCGAGTCTGCCGGTGGCCGCATGATGCTGGGTGAAAGTGTGACGGTCTGGCGTGAAGCCTTCCCTTTCCGGATTCCCGCCGGTCGCGAAGTGGGTGCCATCGCCGGCACCCAGCAGCTCGGCCTGGCGCAATTGTTCGTGAACATCCCCGGTGACAACGATGGCGTGGTGAGTGTCGAGGAAACACGCCTTCCAGGCCTCGCCGATCATCTCGTCATGCCGGTCAGTCATAGCGGCATGCTGTTTTCCGGGGAGGTGGCGGATCAATGCGCGTCCTTCCTCAGGGATGGGCGGTTCGTCCGGTGAGCCGCATCAGGCTCGCCGCCGTGCTGTTGGTCATTGCCGCGATCGGGGCGACCTCCGGCTGCAGCACCATGGCGTATTACACCCAGGCGATCAGCGGCCACCTGCAGGTGATGCGCGCGGCAAAGCCGGTCTCGGAGCGGCTGGCCGATCCGTCCACCGCCGAGCCGCTGCGCTCACGGCTGGTGCGGGCGCAGGCCATTCGCGAATTTGCCGTGCATGAACTCGCGCTGCCCGACAACGGCAGTTATCGCAGCTATGCCGACCTCGGCCGGTCCTTCGTGTTGTGGAACGTGTTTGCCACGCCCGAGTTTTCCGTGAAACCGGTGGAGTCCTGCTTTCCGGTGGCCGGCTGCGTGAGCTATCGCGGCTGGTATGCCGAGGCCGACGCAAGGCGCCACGCGGATGAACTGCACGGCCAGGGTTTTGATGTGCATGTCGGCGGCGTGCCGGCCTATTCGACTCTGGGCTGGTTCGACGATCCGCTGCTGAACACCTTTCTCGCCTTTCCCGAAACCGAAGTGGCGCGGCTGGTTTTCCATGAACTGGCGCACCAGGTGGCCTATGCATCGGGAGACACGGTGTTCAATGAATCTTTTGCCGTGGCGGTAGAGGAGGAGGGCGTGCGGCGCTGGCTGGCCGCACATGCCACGACGGAAAATGCGCCGGGCGAGGCGGCGCGCTATCAGGTGGGTCGCGAACGGCGGCGACAGTTCATTGTGCTGATGCTCGACTACCGGGGCCGTCTTGAACGCTTTTATGCGGCATCTGCGAACGATGGCACGGATGCGCGCCGCGCCGGCAAGGCGGCGTTGTTCGCCGGGCTCGACGCCGATTACGCGCGCCTGAAGCAGTCCTGGGACGGCTTTGCCGGCTACGACCGATTCCTCGCCGGCGGTGCAAACAACGCGCTGCTCGCCTCGATTGCCGCCTACAGCGAACGCCTGCCGGCCTTCCGCGCGCTGCTGGCGCACGAGCGCAACGACCTAGCCGCGTTTTACCGGGAGGTGAAGCGTCTGGCGGCATTGCCCGCGCCGGCGCGCGATGTCGCGCTGGAGAAGATCGCGCCGGCGCCATAGAAGATCGCGTCTGCGCCATGGAGGATCGCGCCCACGCCAAAGTGGATCGCGCCCACGCCAAAGTGGATCGCGCCTACGCGATGGTGATTCGAAGTAGTGGTTCGAAAGCCCGCCCTGTAGAATCAGCTTGAGTACATCGCCGGTCGGAACAGGAAGTCCTTGTCTCAAGCACCTTCTCAGCGTCAGTCTTCACGCGCTCCGGCATCCGCCCCGGACGATGTGCGCAACCATTTCAGCGTCGACCTGAGCGCCGTCGTTCTCGCCGTCACCGGCGATGAGCCCAAGGTGCTGGCCGTCGTTTCCGATGCAGATGATGGCGCGTCCCATCCGGATGCGTTGCCCTCGGGGCGCCTTGAGTCGCAGCACCGCACGCTGGAGGCCGGCTTGCGTTCCTGGGTGGAACGCCAGACCGGACAGTCGCTGGGCTACGTCGAGCAGCTCTATACCTTCGGCGACAGCAACCGCATCGTGTCCGGCGCAAATGCGGATGTATCTGCGGACCGGCAGCGCGTGCTGTCCATCGGCTACCTGGCGCTGGTGCGCGAGGCCCGCGTGTCGCACGTCTCCCATGTCGGCGGTTCGGCCGGCGAAGCCGTCTGGCGTGACTGGTACCGTTATTTTCCCTGGGAGGACTGGCGCGATGGCAAGCCGGCGATCCTGGCGCGCATCGAGCTGCAACTGAAGCGCTGGTGCGCGGTGGCGGCGACGAAGGAGGAGCGGCGCCTGCGCGAGGAGCGCGTGCGCATCGCCTTCGGCCAGCGCGACATTGCCTGGAGCGATGAGCGCGTGCTGGAGCGCTACGAATTGCTCTATGAAGTGGGCCTGGTGCCGGAAGCCCATCGTGATCTGGGCGAGATCCATCGCGGACGGTCCGGCCGTGACGAGGGCATCCAGCCCTGGGCTGCGGCGGGCGATGCAATCACCGAAGGCGCGGTGATGCTGGCCGACCACCGGCGCGTGCTGGCGACGGCAATCGCCCGGCTGCGCGGCAAGATCAAATACCGTCCGGTGGTGTTCGAGCTCATGCCGCCGTCCTTCCGCTTCCTCCAGTTGCAGCGCGCGGTCGAGGCGCTGGCCGGTCTGCGATTGCACAAATCGAATTTCCGCCGGCTGGTGGAAAGCCAGGGCCTGGTCGAGGAAACCGGTGAGGTGGAAGTGGGCACCGGCGGTCGTCCGGCGCGGCTGCTGCGGTTCCGCAGGGAGGTTTTGCTCGATCGCCCGGCGCCGGGCCTGCGCCTGCCGGTGGCACGCGGCACCCGGTAGGCATTGATTATCACCATTAAAACAATCGTTTGTGGCGGGCTGTATTCCTGGCGGTGCCTGCCATAAGAATGTGACAGAAATTAAATCTTTCCTTGCTTATGCTCAGAATTAGTATATAGTCTGGCTTGCACCGGGCTTTAGACCCGGTTTTTAAGCAGCTAGTTATACTATATTTGAGTATAAGGAGACAGCAATGTCATCCCAAGCCGCTGGTGCAGCACCCGTCGTCAAGCCGGTTACCTTCATGTCCCCGGAAGCCGTTGCGCGCACTGCAGCCATCCAGACGCGTCTCCAGCCGGTGGTCTCCGCCGAGCGCTGGCCGCTGTTTGCTCCCGACATTGACGCCATCCTGCGCCTGAAGAAGGAGCGCAACGCCGTCATCCTGGCGCACAACTACCAGACCCCCGAGATTTTCCACGGCGTGGCCGACATCGTCGGCGACTCCCTGGCGCTGGCGCGCGAAGCCGCCATGGTCGAGGCCGACGTCATCGTGCTGTGCGGCGTGCACTTCATGGCCGAGACCGCGAAGATCATCAATCCGGAAAAGACCGTGCTGATTCCGGACCTGAAGGCCGGCTGCTCGCTGGCCGAATCCATCACTGCCGCGGATGTGCGCCTGCTGCGCCAGAAGTATCCCGGCGTGCCGGTCGTGACCTACGTCAACACCTCGGCCGACGTGAAGGCCGAGAGCGACATCTGCTGCACCTCGGGCAATGCCGTGAAGGTGGTCGAGAGCCTCGGCGTGGACCGCGTCATCATGCTGCCCGACGAATTCCTCGCGCAGAACGTGCAGGCACAGACCAAGGTGAAGATCATCGCCTGGAAGGGCTACTGCGAAGTGCATGAGCTGTTCACTGTCGCTGATATTGAGGAGCTGCGTGCCAAGCACCCCGGTGTCATCGTCATGGCTCACCCGGAATGCCGGCCCGAAGTGGTCGAGGCTTCGGACTTCAGCGGTTCCACCGCGAACATGATTGACTTCGTCGACCAGAGGCGTCCGCCCAAGGTGATGCTGATCACCGAGTGCTCCATGAGCGACAACATCGCCGTGCACCACCCGGAGATCGAGTACATCCGGCCCTGCCGCCTGTGCCCGCACATGAAGCAGATCACGCTGCCCAAGATCCGCGAAGCGCTGGAGCACATGCAGTTCGAAGTGACGGTCGATCCGGCCATTGCCGACCGCGCCCGCCTTGCCGTCGAGCGCATGCTCGCGGTGAAGTGATTGCACTGATCCGATTGCAATGAACGCATCCTCACTGGCACGCGAACGCGTCATCATCATCGGTGGCGGTGTTGCCGGCCTGGCCACGGCGCTGCGCCTCGCGCCCATGCCTGTGACGCTGCTGGTGCATGCGCCGCTGGGCACCGAAGCTTCCACGCCCTGGGCGCAGGGCGGCATTGCCGCCGCGCTGGGCGCTGACGATGCGCCGGCCCTGCATGCGGCCGACACGCTGACCGCAGGCGCCGGCCTCACCGATCTTTCCGTGGCGACACGCGTCGCCACTGCCGCTGCCGATTGCATCGCCCACCTCGTCGAACTCGGCACACCGTTTGACCGTGATGCAGAGGGCAGGCTGGCGCTGGGCCTGGAGGCCGCACACTCGCGCCGGCGCATTGTGCATGCCGGGGGCGATGGCACCGGCCGCGTGGTCATGGAAACCCTGATCCGTGCAGTGCGCGCCGCACCCTCCATTGAAGTACTCGAAGGCGTGCGCGCCACCGGGCTGGTGGTCGAAGACGGCGCCGTAGTTGCCGTGAAGGGGTTGCGCACCGGCTCGCACGGCAATGCGCCGGTGTTCCTGCCGGCGCGTGCCGTGGTGCTTGCCACCGGTGGGCTCGGTGCACTGTATTCGTACACGACGAATCCGCTCGGTTCCACCGGCAGCGGCCTGGCGCTGGCCGCGCGCGCTGGTGCGGTGCTACGCGACATGGAATTCGTGCAATTCCACCCCACCGCCATTGCGATTGGCAAGGATCCCATGCCGCTGGCGAGCGAAGCGCTGCGCGGCGAGGGCGCCATTCTCGTCAATGAGCGCGGTGAGCGTTTCATGGCTGACATCCCCGGTGCCGAACTTGCGCCGCGCGACGTGGTGGCACGGGCCGTGTGGCGCGAGATTGCGCGTGGCGGACAGGCGTATCTGGATACCCGCACCACGCTGGGTGACAGCATCGGCCGGCGCTTTCCGTCGGTGACTGCGCTGTGCCGCCAAGCCGGACTTGATCCGGCCACCGAAGCGATTCCCGTTCGACCTGCCGCGCATTACCACATGGGCGGCGTGCTGGTGGATGGCCGCGGCCGCTCGTCCGTCGCCGGCCTGTGGGCCTGCGGTGAAGTAGCCTCGACCGGATTGCATGGCGCCAATCGACTGGCCAGCAATTCGCTGCTGGAAGCGCTGGCCTATGCGTGCTGGATTGCCACGGACATCTCGGGCGTTGCCGCCGGGCGTCCCGCACGGCCGGTGGCGATGGCTGCGAACCTTGCGCTCAGTGCGGCGGATGCCCGCCGCGATGCCGCGCAGCTTGCCGATATCCGCACGCTGATGACCCAGACGACCGGGGTGATGCGCGATGCGAACTCGCTGCGTGACGCAATCGCGAAACTGGAGCTCCTGGCGCTCACCGCCTCCAATGCCGCGTACTACACGCGTTCCACGGAGGCGGCACTGGTCGGCCTGCTGATCGCCGTCGCCGCGCGCGAGCGTCTCGAAAGCCGCGGCGCACATTGCCGCCGTGACTATCCGGCTGCGCTGCCGGAACCGGCTTCGCATACGCTCATGACGTTGGCCGAGGCGCGCGCGCTGGTGGCTGGCGTGAAGAACGCACCATCGTCGGCACGGAGCCTGTAATGTCCGCCATGCTTCCGTTGCAGCCGCTGCCGTCCATCATGCTGGAGCCCATCGTGCGCGCCGCGCTGCTCGAAGACCTCGGCCGTGCCGGCGACATCACCACCGATGCGGTGATTCCGCGCGAGGTGACGATGAGCGGAGTGATTGCCGCGCGCCAGCCCGGCGTCATCGCCGGTGCCGATGCGGCCGTAATGGCCTTTGCGCTCATGGATGTTGCGGTCACGGCCACGATCGAGAAACCCGACGGTTCACGCGTCAAACCGGGTGATGTGGTGATCCGTCTCAAGGGGCCGGCACACGCCATCCTTTCCGCCGAGCGGGTCGCGCTGAACCTCATGGGCCATCTGTCCGGTGTGGCCACCGCCACGGCGGCGCTGGTGGATGCCGCGAAACCCCACAAGGCACGCATCGTCTGCACCCGCAAGACCACGCCGGGACTGCGCGCCCTGGAGAAGCATGCCGTGCGTGCCGGCGGTGGTGCAAACCATCGCTTTGGCCTGGACGATGCCGTGCTGATCAAGGACAACCACATCGCCGTCGCCGGCGGCGTGCGTGCCGCCATCGAGCGTGCGCGGGCCGCGGCCGGGCACCTGGTGAAGATCGAAGTCGAGGTCGATACGCTGGCGCAACTCGACGAGGCGCTGGCGGCGGGGACCGATGCTGTGCTGCTCGACAACATGACCCCCGAGCAGTTGCGCGAGGCCGTGAAGAAGGTGAACGGACGGGCGACGACGGAAGCCTCGGGGGGGATTTCCCTTGCCACGGTGAATGCCGTGGCCGCCTCCGGTGTCGATCTCATCTCCGCCGGCTGGATCACCCACAGCGCTGCGGTGCTCGACCTGGGGCTGGACGCTGCTTAGAACCCGTTTCAAAATGAGCCACATGAGGCTCATTTTGAAACGGGTTCTTAAAAACCTGGCCCGACGCTTTGCGACGGGAACGCCGGGCCAGGGTGCTGCTCGCTAGACGGTCAAATCGACGTCAATTCGACCTCAAACCTGCGCTTGCTTCTGCTGCGCCTTGTCCTGCTTGCTGGCCTTGTTCGTGGCCCACACATACCAGTAGATGCCGCCGCCGCAGAGGGCAAAGAACACCAGCACCCAGATCGGACTCACGGAGGGCTCAATCGGCACTTCCGCCTGGGCTTCAATGGCCCAGGCCGGGGCGGTGGCGAACAGCGCTGCGATCGGCACAAAAACCGACAATGTCCTGCTGAAGAATGTGTTCATGTTGTTTCCTCCTTTAAGGAATAACGATGACAGCAAGGCCAGTATGTTTATCTGCCGGTGACTGCGGCATGACGCGTTCATTACAAATTTGTAATGAACCGGGATACGGGGAATAAGCGTCCGGACCTGCCGTTTCCCGCCGCCCCTGTTAATCTTGGAACCATGAGACTGCTGGTCGTCGAAGACGAACCCAAGATGCTGGATTTCCTGCGCAAAGGCCTGGGCGAAAGCGGCTTTGTGGTGGATGTGGCGCGTGACGGTGAGGAAGGCCTGCATCTGGCCGCCACCGGCGATTACGACCTCATCGTGCTGGACATCGGCCTGCCAAAGCTGGATGGCTGGACAGTGCTGAACAGGCTGCGCGCCGAAAAGCCCACGCCGGTGCTGTGCCTCTCCGCGCGGGCCGACATCGATGACCGGGTCAAGGGCCTGGAGATGGGCGCGGACGATTACCTCACCAAACCCTTTGCGTTTTCCGAACTGCTGGCGCGTGTGCGCACGTTGCTGCGGCGCAGCGCCGTGGGCGCCGGGCGCGAGCCCGAGCACCTGAGCATTGCCGGCCTCGAAGTGGACCTCATGCGCCGCAAGGTGACGCGTGACGGCCAGCGTGTGGACCTGACTGCAAAGGAGTTCGCGCTGCTGTCGCTGCTGGCGCGCCGCCAGGGCGAGGTGCTGTCGCGCACCCTCATCGCCAGCCAGGTCTGGGACATGAATTTCGACAGTGATACGAATGTCGTGGATGTGGCCATACGGCGCCTGCGTGCCAAGGTCGACGACCCCTTCCCGAAGAAACTCATCCACACGGTGCGCAGCGCCGGCTACGTGCTTGAGGATCGCGGGCTGTGAGGTGCTGATGCGTGCGCTGTCCGGGCGGTCGCTCTCCCTGGAGTTCCGTTTCGGCCTGCTGCTGGCGCTGATCGCGCTGCCCGTGCTGACGGTGACGGGGCTCGGCGCCTTCTATTCGGTCAAGGAACGTTCGCGCTATTACGAGGAGTACAGCCTCGCGGTCGCCGCCGACCTGCTGCGCGCGAATGTCGCCACCTACCGGACGCCGCAGGCGCTTGCCGCCGGCGGCCGGAGTCTCGCGGCAGATCTGCTCGGGCGACACCAGATCGGCCTGGTGGTGCGCGACGCCTCAGGCGCCAGTCTGGTCGATGCCATGGAGGCGCGGATTCCGGAGGACATCATGGCGCAGTCGGTTTCGTCGGGTGATCCGGTGGAGTGGAAGTCCGGCTCCTCCTCGTACCGCATCCTTGCGGCCGAAGCGCATCTGGGCAATGGTTCCCCGGTGCGCCTCGTTCTGGCGCTGAACATCGGCACCCCATCGGCGGTGCAGCACGCCTACCAGAGCGTGATCATCATCATCGCGCTCACCGGCGGCATGCTGATCGTGACCCTGGGCCTGATCCTCATGCAGCGCGGCCTGGAGCCGCTGCGGCGCATGACCGCCAAGACGCGCGACATCACCGCAAGCCGCCTTGGCGACCGACTGGGGATCGAGGACACGCCGGCGGAACTGCGCGAACTGGCCGACGGCCTGAACGACATGCTGCAGCGCCTGCAGGATTCATTCCGCCGCCTGGACGAGTTCTCCTCCGACCTTGCGCATGAGTTGCGCACGCCCATTGCGAACATGCTGGGCCAGACCGAAGTGGCGCTGTCGCGGGCGCGCTCGGTCGAGGAGTACCGCGCGGTGCTGGAATCCAATGTCGAGGAGTTCCACCGCCTGTCGCGCATGATCCAGGACATGCTGTTCCTTGCGCAGGCCGACAGCAGCGAAAAGGCGCTTGATCTCGAACCGGTCGAGTTGCGCAGCCAGGTGGACAAGGTGGTCGAGTTCTACGAGCCGCTGCTCGACGAGAAGGGCATACGCGTGCTGCGCAACGGCAGCGCCGAGGTCAAGGCGAACCGCCTGCTCGCGCAGCGCGCCATCGCGAACCTGCTGTCCAACGCCGTGCGCCATGCGCCCGAGGGCAGCACGCTGGACATTTCCATTGCGCCCTCGGAGCCGGGGTGGATTGCGCTCAAGGTGGTGAATCCGGGCCGCGGCATTGCCGTCGATGACATGCCCTGGATCTTCCAGCGGTTCTTCCGCGGCCGCGGCGCGGACGAGACCGGCGGGAAGACGGGCGAGGGCTGGGGCCTGGGCCTGGCCATCGTCAAGGCGATCATGGAAATGCACGGCGGTCGCGTGACTGCGGAGAGCGCGCCGGACGGCATGACCTGCTTTACGTTGTACTTTCCCGAGGCGGTTGCTGCAACAGGCTGAATGCCAATCGCAAGGGCCCTTCATGGATTCAATGAGAACGACAATGACCTCACACTCCAGTACAGACAAGGTTGAGAAGGATGATGTGCTCTTCGTCACGGCAGAAGGCGAAAAGCAGCTGAAGGACTCCGAGACATCCCTGTCCCGGCTGGAAATCGAGTTGCTCGTGCTGGTGAACGGCATATCGAGCGTCTCGTGGATCTGTGAACGGATTTCCGGGACCCCCATGATGGCGGCCATGGCGGCCCTGAATTCGCTGCTTTCAAAAAAAATGATCTCCAGGGCCGAGGTCCTCGCGCCGAGCCTGGACAGCATCAGTGTTGGTGATTTCTTCAAGACCGGTGCCTATTACGTTCCGCTCACGAAGCCGACTCCGGAGAACGAGATCGAGGCGAGCGAGGGAACAGGTTATCTGCAGAAGGAAGGCTACTATGTGCGCATCGCGCGCCGGGCACTGGCGGAACGCAAGCCGGTCGATGGCGGGCGGTTCAACGTGGTGATCGTCGAGGATGAGCCGCACCTTGCCAGGCTGCTGCGGTCCTACTTCGAGATTGAGGGTTTCGAGGCGCGCATAGCGGCCAACCGCGCTGAAATCCTGGAGGCTTTACGCAAGCCGCCGGTGCCGGAGCTGGTGTTGCTGGACGTCATGCTGCCTGATGCAGACGGGTTCGACATACTCGGAAAACTGCGACACCACCCTGCATTCAGTCGTTCTGCAATCATCATGCTCACCGAAAAGGCCACCCGGGAGGCCGTTCTCAAGGGACTCGCCGGCGGTGCGGACGGGTACATCACAAAACCGTTCGAAATGGACGTGCTGATGAAGGCGGTCTGTGCAGTGCTCGGATTTCCAAAACGCTGACGTCGCCGTTAGAGTTATCGTCAGCGCCGCGCCAGTGGCCGGAAGACAATGCGATACACCGACTGACAGGGTCTGGCCCGCGGATCAGGGTGGATGACCAGTAGCGCATCCTCGCGCTCGCACAGTGCCAGACCGCCATCAAGCAAGGTCATGCCATCAAGCTCCACCCGGGCGCTGGCGTCTTCGGCCTGCTCGCCTGATTCGGCGTGCAGGCGGGCCAGGGGAATGCGGCTGACGCTTTCAATCTGCAGGCTGCGGTACGATGCGCCGAGCGCCAGAGCCACGGTCATGTCGTTCTGACCGGCAGGCACATTCAGGGCAAACCATCCTTCGAAAGTGGCATTGGCCTGGAGGCTGTGTCGGGTGAAATTGTCGCCACGCTGCACGATGACCTGGATGGTTTCCTGCTGAAGCCGCCAGTCCGCGGCATAGATGTCCAGGGCAAAGCGATTCTGCGCAAAATTGACCAGCGACAGTTCGAGTCCTGCGGCGCGGAGTTCATGGGGAATGTTCGTGCGCATGCCGGTCAGGCTTCTTTCCATGTAATACATGCCCCGCTCCTTGAGGCCGCGCTGTCCGGCATCCACATCGAATAGCGGAAGTTCGATGTTCGAGCCCAGTCCCAGGTCGAGCTGGAATCCTGCAAGGTATTCCAGTTCAGTTGTCGTCGGCGCGTGCAGCAGCCGGGTCAATGCGAGCAGGCTGTGCCTGGCCAGCGCTTCGGTCCCGACCTGCTCACCAGTACTTGCGAAGTGCATGCAGGCCGTGCGCACGAAGTCGAGCGCGGCTGCCTGCACCGGCGCGATGGCCCTGACCTGCGAAGCCGGAGTCGGCTTTCCTCCGGGAACGGGCTCGCCGCCTTCCGTGTAGTCGACGACGCTGGCACCTTCAGTGGCGCACAGATCCTCCAGCAAGGCGATGTAGCGCACGAGCGCCATGGATGCGCGTTCGTCACACCAGTTTGCGTCGATCAATCCGGCCCGCTGGTCCTGCCATCCGGGTGTCGGCGAAGCGATCAGGTAGCGGGCAATAAGCCGGATGCCCAGTTCGTCGCGAAGCACGGGGGCAAGCAGGCGTTGCGCGGTACCTTCATAGCCCAGGTCCACAAAGACCAGGGTGTCACCGCGCTGCAGTCCCAGGGTGCGCTGAAGGTACGCAATGAGCCGGGCGCGCAGGGCCGCGGATGCCGACAGAATGGCCTTCAACGTGCCCGGGCGATGTATCAACCGCAGAAATTCTGCTTCTGGATTTCGGGCAGCCCGTGCTTCCGCGACGATGGTCCTGGCCATGTCCGCCGGCAGCAGCAATTGATGGGCGAAGTCCTCGAACTGGCGGCTGGTGATGAAGAGGCTGAGGTAGGCGTCGATATCATCCTTGCTGCGAAAACTTGCGCCATAGGCCACAAAGCGGCTGATCGACAACCGTGGCGCCTCGGGCACGGCAAGCCCCTGCGCTTCATGCCAGGTGGCGAAGGCAAGCTCGGGAAGATGCCCATCGCGCATCAGGAAGGCCATCTTGACGCTTTCGCCGCCAGCGCGCAGCGTTTCCAGTTCCTCATGCAGATAGTGTGCGAAGGCATGCATCACCGGTCCCAGCGCCAATGCGCCCAGGTCCGCTGCGGGATCGCGGGCCTGCCCGGCGAGGTGTCCGAGCACGCCGCGATAGGGTTTGGGAAATCCGTATCTGTTTCGGACTTCCGGCAGGGCAATCCCTCCGACGACTCCGGTCAGCCGGTTGATTTCATCGATGGACTGATCGTACTGGCGCAGATGGATGCCGGAGATTCCGAGTGCGCGCGGCGCCGTGAAGTCAGCCGCAAGATTGTCTCCAACGTGGCCGATCGTGGCGGGTGCCACGGCCAATTTGGAAAGCACGCGGCCAAACAGGCCCTGGGACTTCGAAAGCCCGCCTTCGCTGGAGCAGAATATGTGATCGAGCATCCCTTCCACCTCCGGCGGCAGGCAACGCCTGAGCAGGTCGCGCAGCTGTGGCGAGGTAAGGTAGGTGTCGCTGACCACGTGCACTTTCAGACCGCTCGAAACCGCGTGCCTGATGAAATCCAGCGTCCCCGGGAAGGCGATGCAGGCATTCGATTCTGCGTGGATCTCTTCCTCCATCAGCGCATCAATGTCTTCTGTCGATGCGTCGGGCAGGGCCGCACGGTAGATATCGCGCAAGGTCACTTCGGTGCTGCCATCGCGAAAGCGCCGTTGGGCGCGCGCCGCCTGCTCGGCCTTGATGCGCATGCCGGCGGTCAGGCCATGGCGCTTCATCCCGGGACGCTGCGCCAGGTCGTAGAACACGTCGATGGGGCTGTCCACGTTGCGCCAGAGAATGGTGTCAAAGCAGTCCAGCGTAACTGCCTGGATACGGCCCGGCAGCCTTGAGGCCAGTTCCGGGAGTTCCGAGGGCCACACGGCCTCCGGAATATCCCCATGCTCCGGCAGCGGCAATTTGTGGCCGGCCTGGCGCAGTTTGCGTTGCGCGGCCGCAGCGGAATGAGCGCCGCTCATTTCCGGCTTTCCCGAATCCGGGATGCACCCGATTCCCGCAGCCATGGGTTGCGGGGCCCGTTGTGCGGCTTGGCAAGCAGGTCAGGTGACATCTGAAACATGAAAGGCTCCGAATAGAGTCGCCCGCTCAACGCATTTCTGCAGACGGATGCGGAATTCTAGGCAGGCCGCATCCGTCAGAATGCGGGAATAGCCATCGAAAAAGCCTTCATTTCGTGAAGCACCGGCACATGAACGGTGCAGTCAGGCGGGAACGGGAATACCTGGAATCCAGGGCGGATCCGCCCCGTGTGTTGCTCAGGCAGGTCGCGCGCGAATGAGTCCGCGCAGCGAATTGCCCAGATACAGCTCACCCGCGAGATCAGAGGGCATCAGCCGGTGTTCAATCGCTTCGCCCGAAGCGATCAGCTCGGCACGCAACCGGCCGTCGAGCACGCCGGCATTGAGCGGCGGTGTGAGCAGTTTTCCGCCGGAGCACACAAACACATTGCTGCGCGCGCCTTCGGCCACTTCGCCCCGCTCATTCAGGAAGATCACTTCGTCCGCCGTCTTGCCGTTTCCGGTCAGGCGTTCCACTTCGCCCTCATAAAGTGAGCGCCAGGTGGTCTTGTGGCGGCCGATCATGTCAGTGCTGCTGACCCGTCTATCGGAGAGGCAATACGTCCAGTGTGCCGGGTTGGCGCCCAGCGGTGCGGTGGTCGCGTGGAATTGGCCGAGTTCATCCAGCGTGAGGCGTACGCGCTGCGCGCCGCTGCTGCCGGCCACCACATCCCGCAGTGCTTCGTGTGCCCGCCTGGCATCGAAGGGATAACCGAATACCGCTGCCGATGCCGCCATGCGCGCAAGGTGGCTCTCCAGCCGCACGAAACCTCCTTCGTCGGCCGAGTACTTCAGCGTTTCGATCAGCTCCAGCGGCCGGCGCGCGCGCTCAAAAAACGCGCCTTGACGCCGCACTCGGCGTATTCCGCCGCAGCGCTGGAGTCGTGCACGATGCCGCCGCCGATTCCCAGTTCTCCTTCGCCGCTGGTGATCGTCAGTGTGCGGATCGCCACGTTGAAGCGTGCCGAGCCATCCGGTGCGAACCAGCCGATGGCCCCGCAATACACGCCGCGCGGCGATGTCTCCAGTTCGCGCAGCACCTCCATGGCGCGGATCTTCGGCGCACCGGTCACCGAGCCGCAGGGGAACAACGCGCGGATGATGCCGGCCGGTCCCACCGATGCACGCATCCTTGCATCGACTGTGGACACCATGGTGTGCAGCGTCGGATAGGTCTCCACATCGAACAGCCGCGTGACGTCCACGCTGCCGGTCTCCGCAATGCGCCCGAGGTCATTGCGGATGAGATCGACGATCATCAGGTTCTCGGCGCGGTCCTTTGCGCTGGCTGCCAGCGCTGCACGTTCGCCCTCGTCGTCCTCGTCTGCCGCGCCGCGGGTGTTGCCGGCTTGTCGCGACAGCGTGCCCTTCATCGGCCGCGCCGTGATGCGGCCGGCCGCCGAGAGCGTGAAGAACAGTTCGGGTGACAGGCTGACAATGCGGCGCTCGCCGTCATCCACATAGGCGCAGCACGCGGCGCCTGATTCGTCATGCAGCCGCTCATAGAAGGCGAGCGCATCGCCCACGAAGCGAAAGCGCGCCCGGAAACTCAGGTTCGCCTGATAGAGGTCGCCCGCCTCGATGTAGCGGCGCACGCGGTCAAAGCGCAGCGTGTATTCCGCCTCTCTCCATTCCGGTCGCATCGGCCCGGCCCAGGCGCGGCCCTGCACCGCGGGGGCATGCGCGGTCGGCGCATCGAATACACCGAGCCGGATCAGCGGGCCCTTGTGCGCCGGCATCAATGGTTGGAGCCGGGGTTCCAGCGCGTAGCCCAGTTCATAGGCCAGCCAGCCGGCGAGGTGGAATCCCGCGGCCTGTTCGCGCGCAATCGCGGCCAGTGCGTCCGGCACTTCGGCGGAGGTCGCGGCGCTGATGATGCGGTGCGGGCGGCTGAATACCCGCCGCGCCGAAGCGTCCGCACCGTCAATGATTGCCAGCATGCCGTTTCCTGCCGAAGCGATGAAGGGGTGAGGAGTGCTCACCGGGGCCGCTATTCTATCGGTGATGGCGCAAGGCGAGTGACAGCAGTCCCCGGCTGTCGACGGGAGCAAAGGGATTAAAAGATGCAATCCTGATCGGCGTGGAAATTGCCCCGATCTCGCCGTCACAAATGCATTTTCCTGTTATACCTTGCGCGGAATCTTGGAGCCGGTCATTGAACACAACATCAACCTGATCACCACGATAGCCGCCGGCCTCGGCCTCGCCCTGGTCATGGGCTTCATCGCGGTTCGCCTGAAGCTGCCGGCGCTGGTGGGCTACCTGGTCGCGGGCATCATCATCGGCCCGGCCACACCGGGCTTTGTTGCGGACGTTGATCTGGCCGGGCAGCTCGCCGAGATCGGCGTGATGCTGCTGATGTTCGGCGTGGGGCTGCATTTTTCGCTCGACGACCTGCTCGCGGTGCGCAAGATCGCGCTGCCCGGCGCGGTCGGCCAGATTGCCATGGCCACGGCCATGGGCATGGGTGTGGCCGCCCTGTGGGGATGGAGCCTCGGCGCGGGCGTGGTGTTCGGCCTGGCGCTGTCGGTGGCGAGCACGGTCGTGCTCCTGAAGGCGCTTGAGGCGCGCGGCGTGCTGGAGTCGGTCAATGGCCGCATTGCCGTCGGCTGGCTGATTGTCGAGGACCTCGCCATGGTGCTGGTGCTCGTGCTGCTGCCGCCACTGGCGGGGGTGTTAAGTGGGGAGGCGGCCGTGGATGGCGGTAGCCTGGTCAAGACACTCGTCATCACGCTGGGGCAGGTGGGCATCTTCGTCGCGCTGATGCTGATGGGCGGGCGCAAGCTCTTTCCGTGGCTGCTCTGGCAGGTGGCCGCCACCGGCTCGCGTGAACTGTTCACGCTGTGCGTGGTGGCGATTGCGCTGGGCATTGCCTATGTGTCCTCGGCGGTGTTCGGCGTGTCGTTCGCGCTGGGCGCCTTCTTCGCCGGCATGGTGCTGCGCGAATCCGACCTGAGCTATCGCGCCGCCGAAGAATCGCTGCCGCTGCGTGACGCCTTTGCCGTGCTGTTCTTCGTGTCGGTGGGCATGCTGTTCGATCCAGTCATCCTGATGACGCAGCCGCTGCAGGTGCTGGCGGTTGTGGCCATCATCATTTTCGGCAAATCGCTGGCCGCCTTCCTGATCGTGCTGGCCTTCCGCTATCCGCTGAACACCGCGCTCACGGTGTCAGCCAGCCTTGCGCAGATCGGCGAATTCTCCTTCATCCTCGCCGGGCTCGGTGTTCACCTGAAACTGCTGCCGGTCGAGGGGCAGAGCCTGATCGTCGCCGGTGCGCTGATCTCGATTGCGCTCAATCCGCTGGTGTTCGGCGCGATCGAGCCGGTGCAGCGCTGGATACGCGCCCGTTCCGGCATCGCCCGCGCCATGGAACGGCCGGCTGATCCGCTGGCTGAACTGCCGATGGCCACACCGCATGAACAGCTCAGCGGGCAGGTGGTGCTGGTGGGTTACGGCCGTGTCGGGCGGCGCATCGGCGAGGCGTTGCGGGCGCGTGGCATGCATTTCGTCGTGGCCGAGGAGAACCGCGAAACGGTGGAGCTGCTGCGCAAGGGTGGCATTCCTGCCGTTGCCGGCGACGCTTCCGAACCGGCGGTGCTGATCCAGGCACACATTGCGCGCGCCGGCATGCTGGTGATCGCCACCCCCGATGCCTTCCAGGCCCGCAAGATGATGGAGACTGCGCGCATGCTCAATCCCGCCGTCAGCATCGTGGTGCGCACCCATAGCGAGGAGGATGCCGCCCTGCTGAAAAAGGACGGCGCCGACCAGGTGCACATGGCCGAGCACGAACTGGCGCTCAGCATGACACGCGACGTGCTGGAGCGGATGGCGGCGCGTACACCGCCGGTGTGATCCGCAGTCCGGATGGCGCGCCAATGAAAAACGCCGGCATCTGCCGGCTTTTTTTTGTGGATCTGCCGCGGTGAATCTGAAGCGGTGAATCTGAAGCGGCACCGCTTCAGGATTGCATCAAACGCTTATTCCACCGTGATGTTGTTCTTCTTGATCACGTCCGTCCACTTCCTGCGCTCGCTGGCCAGCCAGGCCTTGAACTCCTCGGGTGTGCCGCCGTCGAGGTTGATGCCGCGGCTGGTCATTTCCTTCTTGTAGGCCGGGTCGGCCAGCACCTTGTTGATGTCGCGATTGAGCGTGGTGACGATGGCCGCAGGCGTGCCTGCCGGCACCAGGATGCCGTAGCCCAGCACCGACTCGTAACCCTTGACTGTCTCGGCAATGGCCGGCAGGTCGGGCGCGGCCGGATCACGCTTGGCGCTGGTTACGCCCAGGCCGCGGATCTTGCCGCCCTTGATCGCGCCGAGGGCGGCGAAGATGGAGTCGCATTGCATCTGGATGTTGCCGGCCATCAGCGCCTGGGTGGCAGGCGCACCGCCCTTGAACGGGACATGCACGAGGTCGATGCCGGCCATGGCGGCGAGCAGCGCGGCGCTCAGGTGCTGGGTGGTGCCCACGCCGCCCGTGCCGTAGTTGATCGTGCCCGGATTCTCCTTGGCCACCTTGATCAGGTCGGCCACGGTATTGATGCCCGAACTGGCGTTCACTTCGCAGATCAGCGCGGTCTCGCCCAGCTTCACCACCGGGATGAATTCCTTGTCGGGGTCGTAGGCCAGCTTGGTGTACAGCGCCGGGTTGATCGCAAAGATGGGATGGGTGGCGAAGAAAATGGTGTAGCCGTCGGGTTTGGAGCGGGCCACGTTGACCGCGGCCACGCCGCCGCCTGCGCCGCCCATGTTCTCGGGAAGCATCGGTATTTTCCAGAGCTTGCCCAGTTCGTTGGCCAGTGCGCGCGCATGCAGATCGCTGCCGCCGCCCGGCTCGAAGGGGATGACCATGCGCACACCGCGCGCCGGGTAGTTCTGTGCAAAGGCGGATGTCGTCACCAATGCCGTCATTGCCAGCACCGCCAGCAGGTAGATGCGTCTCATTGCTTTTTCTCCTTGAAATTTACGATCCGCCAGCGGATGCACGTTCCGCCGGGCGTGAGCCCGGCGGGGACATCTGCTGCTACTGCTTATTCTTCGCGGGGGAACTGCAGGATCAGGGCTTCGAGGCCCTTGTCACCGGCGGTGATCTTGAAACCGGCTTCGTTCGACTCGACTGCGACCATGGACCACTTCGGCAGCTCTTCGTCGCCCTTCAGCAGGTTGCCGTTGGCCACGAATACGTAATAGCCGCCGGCATCGCCGGGGTTCGGGCCGTCAACCGACATGCCGGCGCCGATGCGCAGCACATGTGCGCGCATTTCGTCGTCGATCTTCTCGACGTCGAACAGCGGCTCCCAAACGGCTTCCTTGCGATGCTGCATCACCGGGTCCGTGGACAGGTGCACCGGCGCGGACATCCAGTTGCGCCGCTTGCTCGGCTTGAGTTGTTCGCGATAGCCGGGCTTGTCGAGGTACACCGGTGCCGAGACGCCGGTGGTGATGCGCAGTGCCATGAAGCTCAGTCCCTGCGGTCCGGCGACAACCGGGCCGTAGGCGGTGTGGTGGTCCTTGAACTGCACGGTGAGCGGCGCGAGCACGCCGGCCTTGCCGATCGTGCCAGAGCCGGCGATGAACAGCTGGAACTGCGTCGTGCCGTGGAAGTGCGGGACCACCGTTTCATTGGCGTTCAGGTCCGACATCGTGGCCTGAGGTCCGGGCGCTTCGCTGACGGATGAACGCGGGCCAAAGAATTCGGTGCCCCAGTGTTCGATTCCCGTGCCGGGCGAAATGACCACATGGCGCCGGCCCAGTGCCTCGGTGCTGCTCATCGAATGAATCATGGATGCTCTCCTTGTTACAGTGATCTGAATGTTGTTGCTGCGCTCTTGTTTAACTGCGGGCGCATTGCGTTACCTGGCCGAGCCCGGCTGTCAGGACAATGCTGCTGCCGGAGCATGGCAAGCGCCCGATTCTAAGGCAAAACAGCCTTCATTTCGCTGTAAATGCGACGCGTTTTGCGTGCGGTGCAGCAGGCCGCCGCTGGGCTTGGGCTACACTTCCGGAAATCTCGAAATCACGCCGGAGAGGGGCTCATGGATCTGGGAATTGCAGGAAAAACCGCGCTGGTGACAGCCTCCAGCGGCGGAATGGGCAAAAACATCGCCCATGCGCTGGCCGCCGAAGGGGTCAATCTGGTGCTGTTTGCGCGCTCCGCGGACACGCTCTCCGCCGTGGCCGCCGAAATTGCCCAGAAACATGGCGTGAAGGCCCTTGCAGTGGCGGGCGACATGCGCGTCGCAGCCGACATCGATCGCCTGGCCGACGTGCTGCAAAAGGAATGCGGCGGCCCGGATATCCTCGTGCTGAATACCGGCCGCGCGCCGAACCCGATCCTGGCCGTGCTCGACGAAACCGACGAGGCGCGCTGGAACGAGGCCTACCAGACCCAGCTCTGGAGCGACATCCTCGTGGTGAAGCGCATCGTGCCGCTGATGCTGGGCAAGGGCTGGGGCCGCATCATCGCCATCACCTCGGCCTCGGTGAAGGAGCCCATGCACAACCACAGCCTCTCGACGGTGTTCCGCGCCGGCGTCACCGCCTACATGAAGCACCTCGCCAACGAGATCGGCAACAAGGGCGTCACCGTGAACTGCGTGGCACCGGCACTGATCGATACCTCCCACCGCTCCGGCAGCGCCGCCTATTCCGCCGCCGACACCGAAAAGCGCAAGAAACTCACGCCGCTCGGCCGCGCGGGTTCGCAGTCGGAAGTGACGGGTACCGTGGCCTTCCTCGCTTCGATGCAGGCCGGCTTCATCACCGGATCGACCATCCAGGTGGAGGGTGGAATGGTCGGGGCGCTGGTCTGAGGCAGGCCGCTCTGCCAACCACCGTTCGCCCTGCGCCTGTCGAAGGGCGAATGCACGCCCATTCAAAGTCCAATCTTCAGCCTTTGACCGGCCCCGGCCGCAGCGACGAAATCCGCCACAGCAAAAACGCGCTCCACAGCAGCGCGAGGGTCGCCAGTGCCAGCGAGGCATTCACCCCGGACCACGACAGCAGCAACGGCCCCGCGATCTGGCCCACGGAGAAGGCTGCGGTCATGGCGCCGATGAGGCGCGTGGCATGCGCCGGATTTGCGGTGGCCTCGCGCGCCGCCTGGAAGCCGGCCAGCGTGACCACCATGAACGTGCCGCCCACGCACAGTGCCGAGAGCAGGATGGCCGGAATGCTGTGCGGCAACGCGAGGATGCCCACGCCTGCGGCCATGATCACATGGCTGCCCACCCAGATCTGCGTCGGCGTCCAGCGATGCCGCATGCGCCCCGCGAGCAGCGTGGAGATCAGCGCCACCGTGCCGAACACCGGCCACACCCAGTTGAACAGCAGCGGATCGGGCATGGCTTCCTTTGCCAGCGCGGGCAGGAAGGTGGCGGGGATGATGTAGCCCAGGCCGTAGAGTCCGTAACAGACGATGAAGCGCCAGTCGCCGGCATTGAAAGCCCCTCTCCCCTGGGGAGAGGGGTTGGGGTGAGGGAGGGTTTCGTGATTGGCGCCTGTTCTCGGCAACCCACCCCATGCCGCCGCGCTCATGCCCAGCGCCAGCAGGCCGCAAAGCAGCCAGGCCGTCGATGCGTTGATGTGCGCTGCAGAGAGCACGAGCACCAGCAGGCCGGTGAGCGCAATGCCGGTGCCCACGCCGGCGAAGATGCGCGCACTCAGGTCATTCCGTTGCAATCGCGCCAGTTCCTGCAGCCCCCAGGCCGAGGCCTGCACCAGGATCCATGCGCTCGCCACGCCGGCCAGCGTGCGCCACACCAGCCATTCGGCGAAATGCGAGGTCCAGGCCATCAGCGCAGTGGTCACGATGACTGCAGCAAGGCTGGCGCGCAGGATTGCGCCAGCATGTTTCACGGGCAGCCGGCCCGCAGTGAGTGCGCCCAGCAGATAGCCGATGTAATTGCCGGTGGCGAGCCAGCTGCCTTCGGAGAGCGTGAGGCCGCCGCCGTTCAGTTCGCTGCCGTTCATCATCATGGGCAGCAGCGGTGTGAACGCGAAGCGGCCGATGCCCATCGCCACGGCGAGCGCGAGGAAGGCAGAGAGCGTGATGCGGGCGGGAGTATACGTGTGATTCACAGGCGGCCTCTGGAAAGCCGAAGGCTACCTGAGGGTTTGAAACAGGGGAATGGTGATTTGCACCATTATCGGATCACCCACCGTTCGCCCTGAGCCTGTCGAAGGGCGAATACGCATGCACTCTCCAAATCGTTACGCTTGACGTCTGTTGGTAGAACTGCCAACATACGAGTGAGGTGACCCGAAAGCATGAGACCGACACGACCCATATCCTGGCTCACGCCTGCCCGGAAAACCTTCGAGGCGTTTCCGGATGGCGCGCGGCAGATCGCAATGGATGCCTTGAGCGTTGCGGCCGAAGGCGGCATGGCGATGATCGCCAAGCCGATGAAGGGCCTGGGGTCGGGGGTGTTTGAGATTGCATTGCCCTACCGGGGCAATGCATTTCGGGTGGTGTATGCAGTACAGATCGGGGATGAGTTGTGGGTGGTGCATGCGTTTCAGAAGAAGTCGACGCAGGGCATCAAGACCCCGAAGCACGAGATTGACTTGATCAAGGATCGGATGAAGCGACTGAAGGAGATGCTGCGATGAAAAAGGAACCGCTTGAGCTTATCCGCGGCAGCGGAAACATCTATCGGGACTTCGATGTTCCCGATGCCGACGTTCGCCAGTTGAAGGCGATCCTCGCGGCAGAGATCATCAAGGCGCTCGACAAAATGGGCCTCAGTGTCAGAAAGGCGCAGAGCATGACCGGGATCGATGCCGGAGATTTCTCGCGTGTCCGCAATGCGGATTTTCGGCGCATCAGCATCGAGCGCCTCATGGCCATGATCAACGGGCTGGGGTCGCGGGTCGAGGTGGCCGTAAAAGTGCGGCGATCCGGCGCGGGCCAGCATGTGTCGGTTGCATGAAGTGGCACGCACTGCCATCCATCCTGGCGGGCATCTCGCGGAACAGCTCAATGAACTCGGGATGAGCGCGGCCGAGCTTGGCCGCCAGCTCAATGTGCCAACGAACCGCATCACGGACATTCTGAATGGTCGGAGTGCCATCACGGGCGACAGCGCCCTGCGTCTGGCCCAGTTTTTTGGGACGAGTGCCGGGTT
The DNA here is from genome assembly GCA_903928055.1 of uncultured beta proteobacterium. Classification (GTDB taxonomy): domain Bacteria; phylum Pseudomonadota; class Gammaproteobacteria; order Burkholderiales; family SG8-39; genus CAIYPG01. Next base: position 23,715 of record CAIYPG010000121.1, read on the forward strand.
TTGGTTGAACCTGCACACGGTTTATGAATTGCGGCTGGCTGAGGCAAAGGCGGGGGCAGCCATCAGAAAGTTGCCGAAGCTGAGAAACAAATCCGCATCACATGCTGTCCTCAGAAAGGGCTGTCTGAAATCATGAAAAAACTGGTTCGCATCAATGCAGAACGCAAGATTGCCGGCATCTGCACCGGCCTCGGCGCCTACTTCGACATGGACCCGCTGATCTTCCGGCTGGCCTTCATCGTGTCAATGTTCTGCGGCGGCATCGGCCTCCTGGTGTATCTGGTGATGTGGATCATGGTGCCGCTGGTGGAAGGCGAAGCAGGCAGCACGGGCAAGCCGTCACGGTTGCATCTGTCGAGCACCGACAAGAAGCTCGCCGGCGTGTGCGGCGGCCTCGGGGAATTCTTCAAGCTGGATGCGGTGATCTTCCGCGTGGGTTTTGTGGTGGCGGCGCTGGTGGGCGGAGCGGGGGTGTTTGTCTATGTGGTGCTGTGGTTGCTGGTGCCGAGGGCGGAAGCAACGACGGCGACCGTGGCATGAGGAAAAACGAGGCGGGTCGGGTTCTTTTAACGACGGTCGAGCCATGCCATCGGTGATAGCCTGTGAGCTGGCTTTGTTGCCGTAACGTATCACTGGAGAATGCCGTGTCCGAACAATCAAAATCCACTGTCAACCTTGATGAGGTTGCAAAACTCGTTGCAGCCCTGGAAAAAGACCTTGCGATTCGTGATGGGGGCGGGTGCGCGGCGGCTCAGCGCGGCCTGACCAGGCGTTCGACGTCGGCGGCCACGGGCATCTGGTGGGCAACGAGGGTCATCGCCACCATGCTGTAATAGCCGATGAGCGCGGTCAGCTCGACGATGCCTGGCACACCGAAGAGTTTCCGGGCGCGTTCGTAGGTCTGGTCGCTGATTTCATGGTGCTCGAGCAGTTCGGAGCAGTAATCGTAGAGCGCCTGTTCGTCCTCCTTGCTGAAGGTGGGGCGCCGGTTGTTGCGCATCGCATCGACGACGGACTGCGGCAGTCCGTCCTTGACCGCATGGGCGGCATGGCCGTGGAAGACGACATCGCAGTCCCAGGCGCGGCCCGCAATGATGATGGCCAGTTCCTGCAGCCGTGCCGGGAAACTGCTGTGCAGGCGCATGTGCTCGCCCAGCGGCGCCCAGGCCTCCGTGATCGACGGACAGTGCAGTGCGAAGCGGTAGGGCGCGGGCACCTTGCCGCCGCGCGTGCCGAGGATCTTGTCCATGACGCGGCGCTGCTCGGGGGTGAGAGGGCCGTCCGGTTTGAGCTGGGGGATGCGTGACATGGCGACTTTCAAATAATCGACAAAAATGAATTAAGCTAAATATAATCGCCAAAAACAGGCAGCGTCAATATAATTGATCGAATTGTTACTTTAGAATTCGTCCATTCCTCTTCATGTCCTGGCCGTATCCATGCCCAAGCAAGCTGCCCGACCCAAGCCGGTAATCGCGGAACCCGCCGTTGTGAAGAACGGCGGGGCGACCCTGGCCTCGGAGGCCTATCAGCGCTTGCGCGAGGACATCATCAATGCGGTCCTCGTGCCCGGCAGCAAATTGCGCGTCCAGGAACTGTGCACCCGTTACGGCATGGGACAGAGCCCCATTCGCGAAGCGCTGAACCGCCTGGTGCGCGACGGGCTGGCGAGCCTGAGTGACCACAAGGGTTTCTCGGTGACCTCCCTCAGCCGCGCCCATCTCGAATCCCTGACCAAGACGCGCTGCTGGGTCAATGAAATCGCCCTGAGGGAGTCGATGCTCAATGGCGACAGTGCGTGGGAGGAAGGCGTGGTGCTTGCCTATCACCGGCTCACGCGCAATCCCCGGCGTGCGTCGGCGCAGCCGGGCGGGGTCCGGGTTGATGGCACGTACAACTCCTCAGGCGAGCAGGCCCATCGAGCCTTCCATACCAGCCTTATCAGCGCCTGCGGCTCGCCGTGGTTGATCGACCTCTGCGAGCAACTGTTCGATGCCGCGGATCGTTATCGCCACCTGGCGCGTGCCACGTCTTCGCGCACGGCGCGTCCGCGCGGCGATGAACACAAGCTGCTGGTCGATGCGGTGGTGGCGCGCGATGTCGACCGCGCGGTGGCCGTGCTGAAAAAGCATTTCTCCCGTACCCACGAACTGGCGCGCGGCCAGTTGTCCGACGATCCCGCCTAGGGCGTTCCCGGGGCGTCTCCACGCACCCACTATAATGGCCGGGCTTCACAGAACGAAGAGAACAACGATGGTCCCGCCGCGGCCTGCGGACGGGACTGCCGACCAATCCATCGCGGGTGACAAGCAATGCTGGACAAGACTGTGGCGACGCTGGAGGAGGCGGTCAGCGGAATAGCGGACGGCTCGACCATCCTCTGCGGCGGATTCGCCGGATCGGGCATCCCGACCGAACTGATGTGCGCGCTGCTCAACCAGGGCGCGAAGGACCTCACGCTGGTGAGCAACAACGCCGGAAACGGGCGCCTTGGCATGGGCGAGCTGATCGCCGCCGGCCGCGTGCGCAAGATGATCGCCAGTTATTCGCGCTCAGTGGATCCGAAAAATCCGAACGCAGCCGAATTCGCCGAAGCCTATGTGGCCGGCAGGATCGAGCTCGAATGCGTGCCGCAGGGCACGCTGGCCGAGCGGCTGCGTGCCGCCGGTGCCGGCATGGGCCCGTTCTTCACGCCCACCGCCTACGGCACGCAGCTCGCCGAAGGCAAGGAGACGCGCGTCATCGACGGCGTGGGCTATGTGCTGGAGCAGCCGCTGAAGGCCGAATACGCCTTCATCAAGGCGCATCAGGCGGATCGCTGGGGCAACCTCAATTACCGCTTTGCCGGGCGCAACTTCAGCCCGGTGATGTGCATGGCCGCGACCACCACGATTGCGCAGGTGGATGAAATCGTGCCGCTGGGCGGCATCGCGCCCGAATACGTGATGACGCCGGGCATTTTCGTGCAGCGCGTGGTCGTGGTGAAAGGAGCGCAATGATGGCCTGGCAGAAACTGTCGCGCCAGCGCATGGCGCAACTCGTCGTGGATGACATTCCCGAGGGCGCCTACGTCAACCTGGGCATCGGCATGCCGGTGATGGTGGGCGAATGCCTGCCGAAGGACCGCGAGATCATCCTGCACAGCGAGAACGGCATTCTCGGCATGGGGCCGGCCGATACGTCGCGGCCCTTCGATACCGACCTCGTCAACGCCAGCCGCAAGCCCGTGGGCCTGGTGCCCGGAGCCTCGATCTCCGATCACGTGGTGTCGTTTGCCATGATGCGCGGCGGCAAGCTCGACCTCACGGTGCTCGGCGCATTCCAGGTGTCCGGCAAGGGCGACCTTGCGAACTGGGACACCGGTGCGGCGACGAACATCCCTTCGGTGGGCGGCGCCATGGACCTTGTGGTCGGCGCGAAGCAGGTGTACGTGATGATGGAGCACAACACCCGCGAGGGTGAGGCCAAGGTGGTGGACCGCTGCAGCTATCCGCTCACCGGCGCCGGCGTGGTGGACCGAATCTATACCGACCTGGCGATCATCGACGTGATCGACGGCAGCCTGACCGTGCGCGGCATGGTCGAAGGGCTGACCCGAGAAGAACTGCAGTCCCTCACCGGCGCACCGCTGAAGTTCGCGGCGCAGGTGGCGGTGTTGAAGAATTAGGCTGTTCGCCCTTCGACAGGCTCAGGGCGAACGCTTGGTCGGCAGCATGGGCCATTGATGGATATCGAAATTTCGTAGCGGATGATTTACCCCGCATTTTGCTTTTGTTTGTCATTCCCGCGAAAGCGGGAATCCAGTGTCGTTTGATGAAAAGTCACTGGATTCCGGCTCACCGCTGAAGCGGTGTCCGGAATGACAATAATTTTCTCTAAGGAGTACACATGACCGCGACCCCCAGCAAAGGCAAACGCCTCAAGGACCTGATCTACGCCCCGAAAATCCTCGTCGCGCCCGGCGTGTACGACGGCTACAGCGTGCGACTGCTGGAGAAGCTGGGCTTCCAGTCGGGCAGCATCTCCGGGGCAGGCGTCTCCGAGAGCCACCTCGGCTGGGCCGATCGTGGCGTGATGAATTACGGCGACAACGTCGCCACTGCGCGCCAGCTCGCTGCCTGCACCGACACGCTGCTGCTTCAGGGCGATGCCGACACTGGCTACGGCAATGCGGTGAACGTGTTCTTCACGGTGCGCGGCTTCGAGGATGCCGGCTGCGCCGCGGTGATGATCGAAGACCAGATGTGGCCCAAGCGCTGCGGCCATATGGCGGGCAAGGCCTGCATCCCTGCAGAAGAGATGGTGCAGAAGGTCAAGGCCGCAGTGGCTGCGAAGCGCGATCCGGATTTCGTGATCAAGGCGCGCACTGATTCGGCGGGGCCGCTGGGCGTGCAGGAGGCGGTGCGCCGCCTCAACATGTATGCCGAGGCCGGCGCCACCGCGCTCTACGCCGATGCGCTGCTTTCGGCCAAGGACATCGAGTTTGTCGCAAAGCATGTGCCGATCCCGCTGGTGGTCAACATGGGCCTCGGCATCCGCTCGCGTCCGACCACGCCGCTGCTGTCGCCGCGCCAGCTCGAAGAAATGGGCGTGGGCCAGGTGTCCTATCCGCGCCTGCTCACCACGGCCGCGCTGAAGGGCATGATGAATGCGATGCAGGTGTTCATGGATGAAGTCGTCGGCAAGAACAACGTCGTCGATCGTCCTGACCTGCTGATGTCGTTCGACGAGATCAACGACATGATGGGCATGGAGTTCCTCGAGGGGCTGGAGAAGCAGTTCACGGCTTGAGGCAGGTTCCCCCCTAGTCAAAGGGGCCGTCTTGCCGAAGGCAAGCGGGGGATTTTGCAAAGGTTGAAATCCCCCCCCCTGTCCCCCCGTTCACAAGGGGGAAACCCTTCGATGAGCCATTTTGCTGATTTACCCCCCCTTGTTAAAGGGGGCGGACGCGGCGTGAGCCGCGCCGGGGGATTTGTTTCGAAGATGGAGACAAACACCGGATTCAAATCTCTACCTGCGACCCCGGCTCCACCATTCGATTCGCCAGGCTGGTGAATCCCTCCCGCAATGTCCCGCCCGCATTGCGCCGCCCGGCACGCAGCAACCCCCTGTTTCTTCCCTGATTTCTCCCGGTCCCAAGTCTTTATGCCGTTTTTACGCGCCGTTTCCTAAAGTGCGTTTGTCGGATGGATAAAGGACGACAAATGGACTGGATTGATGCATTCATCGCAGGTGTGGTGGCCGGGCTCGCAGTGGCGGCGGTTGGCAAAATATTCATGCTGGAAAGCGTGGACACCCCCGCCCGCCTTGACGTGGATCAAGAGGGGCATGGAGACGTTGGTGCCACAGTGACCCAACAATGGCTGCATGACAACCGCTGGCAATGACAGGAGCCGTACATGGACATCATTTTCATCGCAGTGACGATCGCGTTTTTCGCGTTGAGCGCAGCGCTGGTCCTGGCCTGCGAGAAGCTGAGGAGAACGAAATGAGCTGGATCTACCTGCTGGCCGGCGCGCTGGCACTGGGCCTGTTCGTCTATCTCTTCATTGCCCTGTTCTGGCCGGAGAAATTCTGATGACTGCCAATGTCTATCTTCAGGTGATCTTCTATCTGGTGGTGCTGATTGCCTCTGCCAAGCCGCTGGGTGCCTACATGGCCGCCGTCTACGAGGGAAGTTCGCGCGTCGTGCGCTGGCTCGCGCCGGTCGAGAATGCCCTCTACCGCCTCTGTGGTGTGGACCCGCAGCAGGAAATGCATTGGACGCGCTATGCCATGGCGGTGATCTGGTTCAGCCTGCTCGGCACACTGGCCGTGTATGCGTTGCAGCGCCTGCAGGTGTGGCTGCCGCTGAATCCGCAGGGCATGGGCAATGTGACCCCGGATTCCGCATTCAATACGGCAACGAGCTTTGCCACGAACACGAACTGGCAGGGTTACGGCGGCGAATCCACCATGAGCTATCTCACGCAGATGCTCGGCCTCACGGTGCAGAATTTCGTGTCCGCCGCGACCGGCATGGCGGTGCTGGTGGCCCTGATCCGCGGCTTTGCGCGCCAGAGCGCACAAACCATCGGCAACTTCTGGGTGGACCTCACGCGCAGCACGCTGCACATCCTGCTGCCGCTGTCCCTCGTTCTGGCGCTGGCGCTGGTGAGCCAGGGTGTGGTGCAGACCTTCTCGGCCTACGTCACGGTGCCGACGGTGGAATCGGTGGAGTACGACAAGCCGGTGCTCGATGCGGACGGCCAGCCGAAGAAGGACGAGAAGGGCGCACCGATTACCGAGAAGGCCGCGCAGAAGGAGCAGGTCATCGCCGTCGGTCCGGCTGCCTCGCAGGTCGCGATCAAGCAACTGGGCACGAATGGCGGCGGTTTCTTCAATGTGAATTCCGCACATCCGCTGGAGAACCCGACGCCGCTGTCCAATTTCCTGGAAATGCTGTCCATCCTGCTGATACCCGCGGCGCTGTGCTACATGTTCGGCGTCATGGTCGGTGATCGCCGCCAGGGCTGGGCAATCCTTTCGGCCATGACCATCGTGCTGGTCGTGTTGCTGGCCCTGTGTGTCGGTGCCGAACAGGCCGGCAATCCCGTGCTTGCCGGTGCCGGCGCCGACCAGGTTGCCTCTGCCACGCAGTCCGGCGGCAACATGGAAGGCAAGGAGACGCGCTTCGGCATTGCCAATTCGGCGCTCTGGGCGACGGTGACCACCGCCGCCTCCAATGGCTCGGTGAATGCCATGCATGACTCCTTCACGCCGCTGGGCGGGCTGGTGCCGATGTGGCTGATGCAACTGGGCGAGGTGATCTTCGGCGGCGTGGGCTCGGGGCTGTACGGCATGATTGCCTTCGCGATTGTCGCGGTGTTCGTGGCCGGGCTGATGATCGGCCGCACGCCCGAATACCTGGGCAAGAAGATCGAGGCCTTCGAGATCAAGATGACGGCCATTGTCGTGCTGGTACCGCTCATCATGGTGCTGGGCGGCACGGCGATTGCCGTGATGCTGGAGGCCGGTCGCGCCGGTGTGGCGAATCCCGGCGCGCATGCCTTTTCGGAGATCCTGTACGCCTTCTCTTCGGCTGGCAACAACAATGGCAGCGCCTTTGCCGGCATCTCGGCCAACACGCCCTTCTACAACTGGGCGCTGGGCGTTGCCATGCTGTTCTCGCGCTTCTGGATCGTCGTGCCGGTGCTGGCGCTGGCCGGTGCACTGGCCGCAAAGAAGAAGGTGGCCCCGGGTTCGGGCACGCTGCCCACGCATACCCCGCTGTTCGTGTTCTTCCTGATCGGAGTGGTCGTGGTCGTCGGCGCGCTGAGCTTCATCCCGGCGCTGGCGCTGGGCCCCCTTGTTGAGCACCTGTCGATGCAGGTCGAGCACGTCACCCTTTACGGCAGCAAGTAAGGAGCAATGCGATGAATACCGCTGCAACTTCCGCAACCCCCGTCATTCCGCCGCGTGCGCTGGTGACGCGCAGCATCGTCACCGAAGCCCTGCGCGAGGCCGCGGTCAAGCTGCTGCCGCAGCACCAGTGGCGCAACCCGGTGATGTTCGTGGTGTATGTGGGCAGCATCCTCACCACGATCCTGTGGGCGCAGTCGCTGGGAGCATCGCGTGCTTCCGGCACGGAGGGTTCCGGATTCATCCTGGCGATCTCGTTGTGGCTGTGGTTCACGGTGATCTTTGCCAATTTTGCCGAAGCCGTGGCCGAGGGCCGCAGCAAGGCCCAGGCGGCGGCGCTGCGCAGTGCCAAGCGCGATGTGTTTGCGAAGAAGCTGTCCGAGCCGCGGCGCGATGCCGAGCAGACCAGCACCGGTTCGCTGAACCTTCGCAAGGGCGACTGGTTCCTGGTCGAGGCTGGCGATTTCATTCCCGCCGATGGTGAGGTCATCGAGGGCGTCGCATCGGTGGACGAATCGGCGATCACCGGCGAATCCGCACCGGTCATTCGCGAGTCGGGCGGGGATTTCTCCTCCATCACCGGTGGCACGCGCGTGCTGTCGGACTGGCTGGTGGCGCGCGTCAGCGCCAATCCGGGCGAGGCCTTCCTGGATCGCATGATCGCCATGGTGGAGGGCGCGCGCCGGCAGAAGACGCCGAACGAGATCGCGCTGTCCATCCTGCTGGTGAAGATGACGATCGTGTTCATGCTGGCGACGGTGACGCTGCTGCCGTTCTCGATTTACGCGGTCGATCTGGCGCAATCCGGAAGCCCGGTCACGATCACCGTGCTCGTGGCGCTGCTGGTCTGCCTGATTCCCACCACGATCGGCGGGCTGCTGTCCGCGATCGGCCTGGCAGGCATCGGTCGCATGCTGCGGGCCAATGTGATTGCCACCTCGGGTCGCGCGGTGGAAGCCGCGGGTGACGTGGATACGCTGCTTCTCGACAAGACCGGCACGATCACGCTGGGCAATCGCCAGGCCTCGAACTTCCTTCACGCCAGCGGCGTGACCGAACAGGAACTGGCCGATACTGCGCAGATTTCGTCGCTCGCCGATGAAACGCCGGAAGGCCGCTCCATCGTGGTGCTGGCCAAGCAGAAATTCAACCTGCGCGAACGCGACGTCAAGGCGCTGAACGCGCAGTTCGTGCCGTTCTCGGCCCACACCCGCATGAGCGGCGTGGACATGCCTGACCATGGCGGGCGCGAGATCCGCAAGGGCGCCTTCGATGCCATCCGTGTCTGGGTGGAAACAAAAGGTGCGGCATTCCCTGCGGAGGTGAAGCTGATCGTTGACAGCGTTGCGCGCCGCGGCTCCACGCCGCTGGTTGTGGCAGAAACGACGGGCGGCGTCGCGCGGGTGCTTGGTGTGATCGAGCTTAAGGACGTGGTCAAGGGCGGCATCAAGGAGCGCTTTGCCGCGCTGCGCCGCATGGGCATCCGCACGGTCATGATCACTGGCGATAACCGCCTGACGGCCGCGGCCATTGCGGCCGAGGCCGGCGTGGATGATTTCCTTGCCGAGGCCACGCCCGAGGCCAAGCTGCGCCTCATCCGCGAAACCCAGGACCAGGGCAGGCTGGTTGCGATGACGGGCGACGGTACGAATGACGCGCCGGCGCTGGCACAGGCTGATGTGGCCGTGGCCATGAATACCGGCACCCAGGCCGCCAAGGAGGCCGGCAACATGGTGGACTTGGATTCCAATCCCACCAAGCTCATCGAAATCGTGGAGATCGGCAAGCAATTGCTGATGACGCGCGGTGCGCTGACCACGTTTTCGATTGCCAATGACATCGCGAAGTACTTTGCCATCATCCCGGCGGCCTTTGCCTCGACCTATCCGCAGCTGAATGCGCTCAACGTCATGCACCTGGCAAGCCCCGCCAGCGCCATCCTGTCGGCGGTGATCTTCAATGCGCTGATCATCGTCGCACTCATTCCGCTGGCATTGAAGGGCGTGCGCTATCGCGCCGTGGGTGCGGCAACGGTGCTGCGCGACAACACGCTGATCTACGGCGTCGGCGGCATCATCGTGCCGTTTGTCGGCATCAAGATCATCGACATGCTGATTGCCGCTCTCGGTCTCGCCTGAGCCTGTAGCCACAAAGGAGAACACCATGTTCAAGGAATTCCGTCCCGCCCTGGTGATGCTGCTGTTGCTGACCGTCATCACGGGCATCGCCTATCCATTGATCGTCACAGGTCTCGGGAGGGTGATGTTCAGCAACCCGTCCAACGGCAGCCTCATCATGAAAGAAGACAAGCCCGTGGGCTCCCTGCTCATCGGCCAGCCCTTCAGCGATCCGAAGCATTTCTGGAGCCGGCCGTCGGCGACTTCACCCTATGCCTACAACGCCTCGGCATCTTCAGGTTCGAACCAGGGGCCCCTGAATCCCGCGCTCAAGGAGGCGGTGGAGGGGCGCGTCAAGGCGCTGCGTGACGCCGACCCCGGCAACAATGCGGCCGTGCCGGTGGATCTGGTCACGGCCTCGGCGAGCGGCCTTGATCCGCACATCAGCCCCGCGGCAGCGGAGTATCAGGTGCGGCGTGTGGCACGTGAGCGCAAGATGGCCGAAGACCGCGTACGCGCGCTGGTGGCAGAGGCCACCGAAGGCCGGCAGCTCGGTTTTCTGGGCGAGCCGCGCGTGAACGTGCTGAAGCTGAACCTCGCCCTGGATGCAGCCCACTGAGGAGTTGGCCATGGATGCTCTAAACCGGATCAGGCCGCTGCTGTTGGCGGTGGGATTGCTGGGCCTTTCCGCCCATGCCCTTGCCACCGGCTGGTACCGTCCGCCCAACCAGACGTTCACGGCCCAGTGCAGCAAGGCAGCCCTGGCCGCTCATCCGGGGACGATCGAACGCGTCCACGTCAATACGACGGGCCCCGGTGTGAAGGTGCGGATCTACATCGAACAGGCCGACGGACAGGAATGGATCATCTTCTGTGACGGCATGTCGGGCGTGATCGAAAAATCCATTCTCGTCGATGACCTTTGAACGTGCGGCGCCATGAGTTTGGCACTATCCTGTCCGTTCCATGAGTGAAGATCGACCCGACCCCGATGCCCTGCTCGCGCGCGTGCAGCGCGAGGAGGCGCGCCGCGTCCGCGGGCGGCTGAAGGTCTTTTTCGGCGCATCCGCCGGCGTTGGCAAGACCTACGCCATGCTGTCCGCCGCGCACGAGAAGCGCGACGAAGGTGTGGATGTCGTGATCGGCATCGTCGAAACCCACCGTCGCGCGGATACCGAAGCGCTGCTCGCCGGCCTGGAAATGCTGCCGGCCCGGCAGGTGGAATACAAGGGCGCGACACTGCGCGAATTCGACCTCGATGCGGCGCTGGCACGAAAGCCCGCCCTGATCATCGTCGACGAACTGGCGCATACCAACGCGCAGGGCTCGCGCCATCCCAAGCGCTGGAACGACGTCGAGGAACTGCTCGATGCCGGCATTGACGTGTTTACCGCCGTCAACGTGCAGCACCTGGAAAGCCTCAAGGACGCGGTGGCCGGCATCACCCAGGTGCGGATCTGGGAAACCGTGCCGGATACCGTGTTCGACAGTGCCGACGAAGTGGAGCTCGTCGACTTGCCGCCGGACGAGCTGATCGCGCGCCTGCGCGAGGGCAAGGTGTACATGGCCGCGCAGGCCGAGCGCGCGATCCAGAATTTCTTCCGCAAGGGCAATCTCATCGCCCTGCGCGAAATGGCGCTGCGGCGCACTGCCGAGCGCGTCGAAGAACAGATGCGCGACTACCGCGAGCATCAGGGCATCACCGAGGTGTGGCAGGCGGGCGAACGCCTGCTCGTCTGCATTGGTCCGGGGGAAATGGCCGCGCCGCTGGTGCGTGCCGGACGGCGCCTGGCGAATGCACTGCATGCCGAATGGATCGTCGCCTATGTCGAGACGCCCGGACTGCAACGGCTGCCGCCGGAGGAACGCGACCGCGTGATGGAAGAACTGCGCACTGCCGAGCAGCTTGGGGCGCGCACGGTGACCCTGTCGGCGCCGCAGATGAGCACGGCGATCCTCGATTACGCGCATGAACAGAACATCACCCGCATCGTGCTGGGCAAGCCGCGGCGCAGCGGCTGGCGGCGCTGGCTGTTCGGTTCGGTGGTGGACACGCTGGTGCGTGAGGCCGGCGACATCGGCATGCATCTGATCGGAGCTGCTTCCACGCCGGATGCGGTCCGGAACAATCCCATGCTGGCGCGCAGCCGGGCATACCTTGGCCTGCAGCAGCACAGCGCGGACAAGAAACGCTGGATGGGATATGTCGCCGGTGCTGTCGCGACGGCTGCAGCGAGCTTTGTCGGATGGATCTCCGGGCCCACGCACGAGCTGGTGAACGTGGTCATGATCTACCTTCTTGGCGTGATGCTGGTGGCGATGCGGTTCGGACGCGGCCCGTCCATCTTCACTGCGGCGCTGTCGGTGGCCGTCTTTGACTTCGCGTTCATTCCGCCGGCATTCACGTTCGCGGTCTCTGACACGCGCTATGTTGTAACTTTTGCGGTGATGTTCTTGGTCGGCATCGTGATCAGCAACCTCACGGCCAGCCTGCGTACCCAGGCGCGCATTGCCGGGTATCGTGAAAAACGCGCGGCTGCGCTCTATGAGTTCAGCCGCGTGCTTGCCGCCAGCCATGCCGAGTCGGAAGTAGTCGAGGCAGCGGTGAAGCACATCGGCGACGAATTCCAGGGGCAGTGCGTGCTGCTGTTCGCCGATGCGCAGGGCCGGGTTGAATATCCCAAAGCCCCGAGCCAGACCGGTTCGCTGCATGGCGCGGACCTGGCCGTGGCGCAATGGGTTCATGACAACGGACATCCGGCCGGGCAGGGCACGGATACGCTGGCTGGCGCCGAGGCGGTCTACCTGCCGCTGAAGGGCGCCGAACAGACGCTCGCGGTGCTGGCGATCCTGCCGATCAACCTTCGCCGCCTGTTCCTGCCCGAACAGCAGCGGCTGCTGGAGACCTTCCTCAGCCAGACCGGGATCGCGCTGGAGCGCATCCGGCTCTCGGCGTCGGCACAGCAGGCCCAGATCAAGGTGGAGACCGAGAGCCTGCGCAATTCGCTGCTGGCCGGCATTTCGCATGACCTGCGTACGCCGCTTGCGGCGATCATCGGCGCGGCCAGCACGCTGGATGGCGATGATGCGCGCCTCGATGTCGATTCGCGGCGCGAACTGGCGCGCAACATCCACGATGAGGCGCAGCGCATGGCGCGCCTCGCGAACAACATCCTCGACATGGCCCGGCTGGATTCGGGTGCCGTGACCCTCAACCGCGAGTGGTATCCGCTGGAGGAGATCGTCGGCGGCGTGCTCAGCCGCCTGCAGCCACGCCTTGAAGGCCGTCCGGTCAGCATTTCGCTGCCGCGGGACCTGCCGCTGCTGCATCTGGATGCCGTGTTGATCGAGCAGCTCTTCGTCAACCTGATCGAAAATGCGCTGAAGTACACGCCGACGGATTCCGCCATCGCCGTATCGGCTTCGCGTGACGCGACGGAGGTGACCGTCACGCTGGCCGATCGCGGCCCCGGCATTCCGCCGGGCAGCGAGGAGGCGCTGTTCGACAAGTTCTATCGCGCCAAGCCCGAACAGACGCAAAGCGGCGTGGGCCTCGGCCTGACGATCTGCCGCGCCATCGTCACGGCGCATGGCGGGCGCATCTGGGCGGAGAATCGCGCCGAAGGCGGCGCGCAGTTCCATTTCACCCTGCCCATCGAGCCGGAGCCCGACATGCCGCCGGTGGATGAAATGCCGCCGGCGGGAGCGGAGGCCCCATGACCACCTCACGCCCGGTGGTGGTGGTTATCGAGGACGAGGCACCGATACGCCAGGTCATCCGCACCGGCCTTGCCTCGCATGGCTATGAGGTGCACGAGGCGGACAACGGCAAGCTCGGGCTCGTCGAGGCGGCCACCCGCAAGCCCGACCTGGTGATCCTCGACCTGGGCCTGCCGGACATGGACGGCGTTGAAGTGGTGAAGCAGTTGCGCACCTGGACCTCGCTGCCCATCATCATCCTGTCGGCGCGGACCATGGAGATGGACAAGATCGCCGCACTGGATGCCGGCGCGGACGACTACCTCACCAAGCCGTTCAGCATGGGCGAACTTCTGGCGCGACTGCGGGTTTCACTGCGCCATGTCGCGCGCGTCTCGGAAGATGCGGGCAGCGTGTTCGAACTTGACGGATCCGGAAGGAAAATGCGAGTGGACCTCGCGCACCGGCGTGTGCTGCTCGATAACACCGAAGTGCATCTGACGCCAATCGAATACCGCCTGCTCGCCGTGCTGGTGAAGAACGCCGGCAAGGTCGTCACGCACCGGCAGTTGCTGAAGTACGTCTGGGGTCCGGGCCATGTGGACCGGCCGCACTATCTGCGCATCTACATGGGCTGCCTGCGGGCGAAACTGGAAGCCGATCCGGCACGGCCGCGTTTTCTGCATACCGAAATCGGCGTGGGATATCGGCTGGCGGCGGAGTAGTGTGTTTTTGCAGACGGCTTTCTGAGACTTGAAGAAAATCCCCCCTGTCCCCCCTTTGACAAGGGGGGAACCCTCCGATTGACCACTGTGTTGCTTCACCCCCTTGTCAAAGGGGGCGGACGCGGCGTCAGCCGCGCCGGGGGATTTGCTTTCGGTTGAATCGCCACTAATCCCCCAGCGCCACCCCTTCGCGCCGCGGATCGGCCCCGCCGCTCAATCCCTTCCCCGGAGTGATCGCAATCACATGCACGCCGCTCGACATCGGCAGCACCCGCACCGCATGGCCGCGGGCGCGCAACTGTGGCGCGAGGTCTTCGGCCGCGGTGCCGGCTTCCAGTTCGGTGGTGCGGTTGCGGCTGCCGAAGTTCGGCAGGTCGGCCGCCTGCTGTGCATCCAGCTTCCAGTCGATCAGTCCGACCAGGGTCTTCGCCACGTAATTGATGATCATGCTGCCGCCGGGCGAGCCGAGCACGTAGCGGAGGCGATTCTGCGCATCGAATACCAGCGTCGGTGCCATGGAGCTGCGCGGGCGCTTGCCGGGCTCGACGCGATTGGCGGCCGGCATGCCGTTGCTGGAGGGCAGCAGTGAAAAATCGGTGAGCTGGTTGTTGAGCAGGAAGCCGCGCACGAGGATGCGGCTGCCGAAGGCCGATTCAACCGAGGAGGTGAAGGACACGGCGTTGCCATCGTCATCGACCACGGAGATCTGGGTGGTGGAAGGCAGTGCGGCGGTGTGGTCGTCGCCGAAGGCCTGCGCGCCGGCAAAGTCACCCGGCGGCGCGGTGCCCAGGCTGCGATCGTCGCGGATCAGCGCGCTGCGCCTGGCGAGGTAATTGCGGTCAAGCAGTTGCGCCAGCGGCGGCGTCACGAAATCAGGATCGGCAAGATAGCGGTCGCGATCGGCATAGGCAAGGCGCCCGGCTTCCGAAAAGAGATGTACCGCCTCCAGCGAGCCGGGCTTCATCTTCGCGAGCGGAAAACGTTCCAGCATGGCCAGCATCATGGCAATGGTCGCGGTGCCGGACGAGGGCGGCGGCATGCCGCAGATGTGCTGTGTGCGATAAACGCTGCACAGTACTTCGCGGCGCCTGGGTTGATAGGCGGCGATGTCCTGCACGGTCATGTCGCCAGGGCGCATATGAGCGTGCACGGCGGCCACGATGTCGGCGGCGATGTCGCCCTGATAGAACGCCTTGGCGCCTTCACGGGAGATCGTGCGCAGCACGCGGCCGAGTTCGGGGTTGTTGAGCGTTTCGCCGGCCCGCAGGGGTGTGCCGTCCGGGTGATGGAACAGCGCGCGTGCCGCGGTGTTCTTCGACAGCAGCGTGTCCGAGGCGATCAGTTCGGCGAGGCGCTGCGAAACGGGAAAGCCGTCGTCGGCGAGGCGCAGGGCCGGCGCGAACAATGCCTGCCACGGCAGTCGGCCATGCGCGCGATGCGCCGCCTCCAGCATGGCGAGCACGCCTGGAACACCGACGGAGAGGCCCGATGCCACTGCATCGCCAAACCGCAGCGGCTTGCCGTCGACCAGGAAGCGTTCCGGTGTTGCCGCGGCCGGCGCGGTTTCGCGGCCGTCCCAGGCAGCCATGCGTCTGGTCTTTGCATCGTAATGGATCAGGAAGCCGCCGCCGCCGATGCCTGAGGACTGGGGCTCGACCATGTTCAGCACCATCTGCACGGCGATGGCGGCATCGAGCGCATTGCCGCCGGCCCGCAGCATGGCCCGGCCGGCTTCGGCGGCGAGCGGATCGGCTGCGACCACCATGTGGCGTTTCGCGGTGACCAGGTGCTTCGTGACGCGGCCGGTGGCGGCTTCGGGTGGGGTGTCGGCACCGTCGGACTGTGCCCGTGCCGGCAGCGCCACGCAGGCCAGCAGCAGCGTGGTGATGCGGATGACGCGCGTCAGGCGCAACTGCACGGAACTCCGAACGGGGAATGTCTGATAATAATCATTGTTCAGACTTGCCTTGAACAATGAATGACCAGTGAAACTGGTAATAATCAGTGCTGAAGAATCTTCGACAGGAAGAGCTGCGCGCGTTCCGAGCGCGGCTTGCCGAAGAAGTCCTCCTTGGTGGTATCCTCGACGATTTCGCCACGGTCCATGAAGATGACGCGGTTTGCGACCTTGCGTGCGAAGCCCATTTCGTGGGTGACGCACATCATGGTCATGCCTTCCTGCGCCAGCGCCACCATCACGTCCAGCACTTCGTTGATCATCTCCGGATCGAGCGCGGAGGTAGGCTCGTCGAACAGCATGCACATCGGGTCCATCGCCATGGCCCGAGCAATCGCGACGCGCTTCTGCTGTCCGCCGGAGAGCTGGCCGGGGAATTTCGGGGCCTGCGCCTTCAGGCCGACGCGCTCGAGCAGCTTCAGGCCTTTTTCAATCGACTCTTCCTTGCCGCGGTTCATGACCCGTATTTGCGCGAGGGTGAGGTTTTCCATGATGGTGAGGTGCGGGAACAGTTCGAAGTTCTGGAACACCATGCCGACGCGCGCACGCAACTTCGGCAGGTCGGTGCTCGGATCGCTCACCGACAGCCCGTCGATCCTGATTTCGCCCTTTTCGAAGGGCTCCAGGGCATTGACGCACTTGATCAGCGTGGACTTTCCCGAACCGGAGGGGCCGCATACGACCACCACTTCGCCCTTCTTGACGCTGGTGGTGCAATTGGTGAGGACCTGGAATGTTCCATACCACTTGCTGACGTCTTTGATTTCAATCATGGCGGTGTCTCACTCAGCGAGTGTCTGAATTGGGGGCTTTATAAGGGGGTGTGCCCCCTTGTTCGTTCGGAATCCATACCACTTGCTGACGTCTTTGATTTCGATCATGGCAATCCTTAACGATTCTCATCGAACCTTATCGAACGATGGCAATTTTCTTCTGCAACCGCTTGACCAGCATCGACAGCGAGAAGCAGATGACGAAGTACACCAGTGTGGCGAGCAGGAAGGACTCCACCGGCCGGTTGAAGTTGCGGCCGGCGTTCGTGAATCCGCGGAGCAGGTCATAGGCGCCGATCGCATAGACCAGCGAGGTGTCCTGGAACAGGATGATGGTCTGCGTGAGCAGCACCGGCAGCATGTTGCGGAATGCCTGGGGAAGCACGATGAGGCGCATGGTCTGGCTGTAATCAAGGCCCAGCGCAAAGCCGGCATACACCTGCCCGCGCGCCACTGACTGGATGCCGGCGCGCATGATCTCCGAGTAGTACGCCGCCTCGAACGCGGTGAAGGTGATGACCGCCGACCATTCCGCGCCCAGCGGCTTTCCGGTGAGGAAGGGGATGAGCAGGAAGAACCACAGGATCACCATCACCAGCGGCACGGAGCGCATGGTGTTGACGTAGAGTGCTGCCGGTACCTGCAGCCACTTGTGTGATGACAGACGCATCAGCGCGAGCAGCGTGCCGAAGAAGATCCCGCCGATCATGGCAACGATCGTCAGCTCGACGCTGAACACGAGGCCCTTCAGCAGGAAGTTCTGGACCAGCGCCCAGTCGAAGAAGGAGAGGTCCAGATCGCCCATCATTCGTCTCCACGGGAAAGGGGGCAGGCCCCCTTTCGATCCCCGACTTCAGGGCGCGCCTGCATCGATCCGATGGATTCAAGGAGTGTCAGGGCGCGCATTTACTTGCCTCCCCCGACATACCCCGGAACCCGCACCCGCGACTCAAGGAAGGCGAACAGCCGGTTCACCACCATCGTGGTGACGATGTACAGGCCGGTGACGGCGAGATAGACCTCGATGCCGCGCGAAGTTTCCTCCTGCGCCTGCATGGCGAACATGGTGAGCTCGGAGATGCTGACGGCAAAGGCCACCGAGGAATTCTTGATGATGTTCATCGCCTCGGAAGTGAGCGGCGGCAGCACGATGCGAAAGGCCATGGGCAGCAGCACGAAACGGTAGGTCTGCGGCAGTGTCAGTCCCAGGGCGAGGCCGGCATTGCGCTGTCCGCGCGACAGCGACTGGATGCCGGCGCGCACCTGCTCGGCGACCCGCGCCGAAGTGAAAAAGCCCAGCGCGGCCACGACCATCACGAAACTCGGCACCTGCTGCAGCGGCGGGATGATGGCCGGTATGACGAAGTACCAGAGGAAGATCTGCACCAGCAGCGGGATGTTGCGGAACAGCTCCACCCAGACGTTCGCCGCGCCCGCCAGCCAGCGATTGGGGACGGTGCGCAACGTGCCCACCACCGCACCGAACAGGAGCGCCACCACCCAGGCGCAGCCGGAGACGGCCAGGGTCCAGCCCCAGGCCGAAATCATCCAGTCGACGTAGCGCGTTTCGCCGTCGCCGATGTCCTTCAGAAAGAACTGCCAATCCCAGGTCATGCCGCTCCCCTCAGACCTTCATGACGTTGTTTTGTGCGCCTGCCGATTGTTTGCGTCTGCCTGCCGCCATCATCTCATGCAAGAGCCGGGCCGGTTTCTGTCTGGTTCGTCCGTCCCGGACGAAAAAAAACGCGCCCGGTTGGTGAGCGCGCTCTTTTTCAGGCCGAATGCTTACTTGGCTGCGTAGGCTTCCATCGGTTTGTCGTTGGGGTCCTTGAACAGTGCCTTGAGCGTGACGCCCATGGGCAGACCAACGCTGGTGTTCTGCGGCGGAATCGGTTTGATGAACCACTTGTCATAGAGCTTGGCGAGTGAACCGTCGGCCATCATGTTGCTGATGGTCAGGTCGACGACCTTCTTCATGCCCGGATCGTCCTTGCGGATCATGATGGCAATGGGCTCCACCGACAGGACTTCACCGACGATGGCGTAGTCCTTGGGGTTCTTGGAGGAGGCAATCAGGCCGGCGAGGATGTTGTTGTCCATGACGAAGGCATCGGCGCGGCCGGACTCGACCAGCAGGAAGGAGTCGGCGTGGTCCTTGCCGAACAGCTCCTGGAAGGTCGCCTTCTCGGCGGCCTTGTGCTTGCGCAGCGTCTGCACCGAGGTGGTGCCCGTGGTGGTGGCCACGGTCTTGCCGTTCAACTGGGAAATGGACTTGATGCCGGACTTGGTCTTCACCACCATGCGCACTTCGGTCACGAAGGTGGTCAGGCCGAAGGACACGTCCTTCTGGCGCGCTTCGTTGTTCGTGGTCGAGCCGCACTCGATGTCCACGGTGCCATTCTGCGTCAGCGGGATGCGGTTCTGTGAAGTGACCGGAACGTACTTGACGGTGAGCTTCTTGCCCACGGTCTTGCTGATGTTGTCGATGATGGCCTGGCACAGCTCGACGTGGTAGCCGGTGAACTGGTTGTTGCCCAGCGTATAGGACAGCGGTGCCGAGGACTCGCGTACGCCCATGGCGATCTCGCCCGAGCTCTGCACTTTGGTGATGGTCTGGGCCAGTGTGATCCCGGTACCGGCGGCAAACAGCGCGGCGACAGCGACGAAAGACGAAAGCTTGTTCATGGAACATTCCTCCAGTGGATGCGAATGACGCCGGTGCCGGCGGCCCCGCTGCACGCCATTGTGGCCGGCAGAACAGGGTAAAGGCCATTCTACGCAGCGCTATCCCGTTTGTCCAAGCAGCTCCCATGCGAATGGGAGGCGTGGAAAGCGACCTATGCCGCTTTGCGACCGCCTCCGGCGTCGTGTGCGGGAAGCGGAAACATGCCGGCAACGAAGTCTGCGAAGGCGCGCACCTTGGCCGACAGGTGCCTTGTCTGGGGATAGACGACCGACCACGGTATGACCGGCGTCTTCCAGTCCGGCAGCAGCGCCTTCAGGTGCCCGGCAGTCAGCGCGCGGCTTAGCGATACGTCCAGCAGGTAGATGATGCCCTCGCCGTACAGAGCAGCCTCGACCAGCGCATCGGCGCTGTTGATGTTGATGCGCCCGTCGGGCTCATGCACGTACTGGGTGCCATTCTGTTCGAAGCGCCATGGGGAGACCTGCTCGGTGTTCGGTGAATGAAAGCCCAGGCAGCGAAAGCGCGACAGGTCGTGCGGCGAGGCCGGCTCACCGTAGCGCGCTATGAAGTCCGGCGACGCACAGGCAACGTAGCGAGCGTCGTACACGCGCCGCGCCACCAGGGTTGAATCCTCCAGCACGCCGGTGCGCAGCGCCGCATCGACGCCGGTTTCGATGAGGTCGGAGCGCCGGTCGGTCATGGTGACGGTGATGCGCAGGTCCGGATACTGGTCGAGGAACTGCGGCAGTGCCGGGATGAAATACAGCCGGGCAAAGGCGGTGGGCAGGTCCACGCGCAGCATGCCTTCGGGCTGGGTGCGGCTGCGGGCCAGGGCGCTTTCGGTTTCCTCCACATCCGCAAGGATGCGCCGGCAGCGTTCGTAATAGGCGGTGCCGTCATCGGTGAGGTGCATGCGCCGCGTGGTGCGGTTCAGCAGCCGGACTCCGAGGTGGTCTTCGAGGTTGCGGACCAGTGTGGAGACGTTCGCGTTGGACAGCTTCAGGCGCCGTGCAGCCTGCGAAAAGCTGCCGGCCTCCACGACGCTGGCGAAGACCTCCATGGCGAGCAGGCGATCCATCGGCATTACTCCCGAGGGTTGGCTATTATTCACATATTGTGAACAGTTATTTCCATTCTAGCCTATTTATCCGGTATTTCTAAAGTGTTACATTGCACTGCAACAAGGGGAGGTGCTGACGTAAGTGGCTCAACGTAGGCATTTCATGAAAGGTTCGCAAATGAAAATTCTCGCTGGCATCAAGACGGTAAGGCCCGGGAAGGTGATTGTCCCCCTGTTCTTTGCGATGGCTGTGCCCAAGGAGGCGCTGGCCAACAGTTTTGCCAAGCAGCTTCAGGATGTTCCGGATCGGATCGGTACCGGCGAGCTCGCGCTCGACAGCGATTGGTCCCTGGTGGGTTTGCTGGGACTGGCGCTGGTTGTCGGGTTGCTGGCGGCTTTTTACCGTCGCGACAAAGAGCAGTAGCAGGGCATGCGCTCCTGATTAGGGGCGCCAGAATTTCAGTTCGGCCGGGGCAATCCCGGCTGTAACGGCTTCACAATGGTTTTCCAGGCTGGACACCCGTGGGGCACTCCTCCGCCCCGGGGCTTGCACATCGCAAGAACGGGTGCTCCGGTTCTTTCTATTCCAAGTTTCGCCGCGCCGCCTGGCATGGTGCCGGTGGCAGGGTCACGAGTGCCGGCGGCACGTCCTACGAGCCCGGGTGGCACATCCTGTGAGTGCCGGTGGCATATCCTACGTGTGCCGGTGGCACTGCGCACGCCTTGATAGTACGATGCGCAACGTGTTTCACCGGAGTGGCACGAAGCCGGCCGGTCGAGGCGCAAGTCCATAACAACAATGACAATTCGTCCCGACGTCCCCGATGTGCTCGTCCCCTGCGCGCTGCGTGTCGCAAGAATCCATTGCGGTGTTTGTCGCGCAGCATGCCGGCGGTGCACGTCGACCTTTCCGGAGCCCCGCAAGCCATGACTGAACTCAAGGACAATACCCACGCTGCCCACGCTGCCCACGCTGCCCACGCCACAGCGCCGCGCCCGGTCCTCGACCTGCAGGATGCCGTGGCGCTGGTGGTCGGGATCATCGTCGGTGCCGGCATTTTCAAGGCGCCTTCGCTGGTGGCGAAATTTTCCGGGACGCCGGAACTCATGATGGCGGCCTGGGTGCTGGGCGGCATCATCTCCATGCTGGGTGCACTGTGCTACGCAGAGCTCGCCACCTCGCATCCGAATGCCGGTGGCGAGTACCACTTCCTCGAGCGCGCCTTTGGCAGCGAAGTCGCGCGCCTGTTCGCCTGGGCGCGCATGACCGTGATTGCCAGCGGCTCGATCGCGATCTTCGGCTTCGTCTTTGCGGATTACGCGACGCAACTGGTGCGGCTGGGCGAGCACTCCTCTTCAATCTACGCGGTGCTGCTCATCGTCGTGCTCACGGTCATCAATATCGTCGGCATCGATGCGGGCAAGCGCACCCAGAATTTCCTCACCGTGATCGAGGTCTCCGGGCTGGTGGCGATCATCATTGCCGGATTCTTCTTCGCGTCGCCCGAAGTGGTACCGGCGGTCGCCCCGGACGCAGCGGAAGCGGCAAAATCCGCCACGCCAGACCTCGGCATGATCGGCCTGGCAATGGTGTTCGTGCTGCTGACCTATGGCGGGTGGAATGACGCGGCCTACCTCTCGGCGGAGATCAAGGATGGCCAGCGCAATATTGCACGCTCGCTCCTGATCGGCCTCGGAATCGTCACGGCACTTTACCTGCTGGTGAGCCTGGCCTATCTGTCCGGCCTGGGCATGGCGGGCATGGCGAAGTCCGATGCCGTGGCCTCCGACCTCCTGAATCGCGCGTGGGGTCCGGTGGGTGGCGCGCTGATCAGCATTTTTGTGGCAGTGTCGGCCATCACTTCGGCCAACGGCACCATTCTCACGGGCGCGCGCACCAGCTACGCGCTGGGCCGTGACTGGCCGCTGTTCCGCTGGCTGGGTGTGTGGGACGGCGAGCGCGGCGTGCCGAAACACGCCATGATCGTGCAGAGCGCAATCGCCCTTGCACTGATCGTGTTCGGGTCCTACAACACCGATGGTTTCAAGAACATGGTCGATTACACCGCGCCGGTGTTCTGGCTGTTCTTCTTCCTGACCGGCATGTCGCTGTTCATCTTCCGCCAGTGGGAGCCGCATGCGCACCGTGCCTTCCGCGTGCCCTTCTATCCGGTGACGCCGCTGCTGTTCTGCGGCACCTGCATCTACATGCTCTATTCCAGCCTCGCCTACACCGGCAAGGGCGCGCTGGTGGGCGTGGGCGTACTGTTCGCCGGTGTGCTGCTGCTGCTGCTCGACCGGCGCAAGAACTGAAGTCCTCTTTCGCGAGGCCGGCCTGACCCCGTTCCCGGCGGGATGCCGCGCATATTCCTTTCGTCGCCTGCACGACCGGCATCCGGCCGCCATCGGCACCTGCGATAATTGCGGCTGTCGCCCGGGCTCTGCCCGGGTTCCGAATATCGCTCTTTCATTGTGGAAACCATGTTGAAGAAAAAGAAAGGCAGCACCTCGAATTCGGCCAAGGCCGCAACCCAACCCGCCAAACAGGCTGCCAAGAAGCCGGCCAAGAAATCCGTGAAGAAGTCTGTCAAGAAGGCACCGCCCTTCGAAGTACGCAAGTCTGCGATCCATGGCCGTGGCGTGTTCGCCACCCGTGCCATCCGCAAGGGCAAAAAGCTGATCGAGTACACGGGCGAGCGCATCACATGGGAAGAGGCCGAGCGCCGCTATCCGGTGGATCCGATTCCGTATCACACCTTCCTGTTCGAGATCGGTGACGGTTCGGAGTGCCTTGATGCGGTGAAGGAACGCACGGCGGCGAAATGGCTGAATCATTCCTGCAAGCCGAACTGCGAAGCCGAGGAAGACGAGGACGAGCGCGTCTTCATCAGGGCACGGCGCAACATCGAGCCCGGCGAGGAACTGGTCTACGACTACAGCCTCACCTGCGAAGAGAAGATGAAAAAATCCGAGCGGCAGCGGCGCTATCCCTGCTGGTGCGGTGCAAAGAAATGCCGCCTCACGATGCTGGGCAAGAAGAGCGGTAAATAGGCTGATTACAATTATTTGTTTGACTCTCTTTAAATAAAGATCAAATTTGTAAATTGATGATAATAAACATCACCTGTGAGTTGATGTACTGATCCGCTCAACCTGGAGGAGCAATAATGGAGAAGACCGAAACGCCGGCCCCCGGCAGGGTCATCGCAGAGAAAGAGAACGGCATCGGCTGGCTGATCTACGACAACCCGGCGCGGCGCAATGCGTTCAACGGGGAAATGACCGAGCAGGCGATGGCGGCACTTGACGACTTCGGCAGCGATCCGGCGGTGCGCGTGGTGATCGTGCGCGGTGGCGGCGACAGGAATTTCGTCTCAGGTGGCGACATCTCGTCCTTCGAGAAGCAGATGGCCACCGAGGAATCCAAGGCCCGGATGTTCAAGCGGCGCGAGGAATCCAGCGAAAAGCTGCGCCTCTTCGAGAAGCCGACCATTGCCATGATCCGCGGCTACTGCCTGGGCGGTGGCCTGGGGCTGGCGCTCAATTGCGACATCCGCATCTGCACCGAGGATGCGCGGTTCGGCATTCCCGCAGCGAAGCTGAGCATTGGCTATCTTGCCAAGGGCATTCAGACGCTGATGAGCCTGGTCGGTCCGTCCGTGGCCAAGGAAATCCTGTATACGGCGCGGCAATACACCGCCGCCGAGGCGCTGGCGATGGGGCTGGTGAACCGAATCGTGCCGGCAGCGGAACTGGAAAGCTACACCCGTGAATATGCTGCGGTGATCGCCGGCAACGCACCGCTGGCCATCATCAATGCCAAGACCGCGGTGAATGAACTGCTCAAGGACCCGGCCGATCGCAACATGAAACTGGTGGCCGAGCGTGCCGCGGCGGCCACCAACAGCCAGGATCACATCGAGGGGCGCAACGCCTTCCTGCAGAAGCGCAAGCCGGTATTCACCGGCAAATAACGCTGC
>CAIYPG010000122.1 GCA_903928055.1 uncultured beta proteobacterium
CGCCGCAGTTTGCTCAGTGTTCCCACGTTGATCACTCCTGCACACCCCGTCGAAAAACCCAACAGGATAGGTGCATTGCGTGGCCCAGTTTTCAGCGTGAATTACCGCCTAAATGGCTCAGCTTTCAACGTGAATCAACAACCGGTGCCCTGCACGACGCGTGCTGAGAAGATGCAGACGCGCACCGGTTGGCCGAATTGCCAAGCAGGCTGAAAGCCACGCCAGCCTGCGTTCGCCTGCAACAACGCCCCCCCCCGACTTCGCGGGACGGAAACTCCCGCTGCCAAGCCATGGTGGCGGCACATCGTGCTTGGCGACGAAAATTTGCCCATACAATTCCCAAGGGAACTTGAGGATGGGGCAATTGCGCTGAATCTTTCGTGACTCCCAGTCAAGAATAAGATACGAAATGTCAATATACGTAAGTCTCTCTCGACACTAGAATCATCGTCACAGATCGCGGCCAGATACCCAAAAAACCGATCCACTCAGCCTCATACCGAAACCAATGCTCGTTTCGATAAACGCGACAATACGGATGCAATATGTTGCGGCACCTGTCAAGGTGGCGTGCATCCGTTTCGGCGCTCTTGATCGTGAAATTCGAACGACGACTTGAGCCGTGACAAAGGAAGCAGAGACTCAGAACGGAACCATAGCGCGTAAGCTGTGCAGCTTGCACTCTGATTTGCAAAAGACAAAAGGAGAGGAAATGACTCGAATTCAATTTGCTGCCGGAATCCTTGCAATGTTGCTGGGTGCAGGCGGTGCCATGGCCCAGCAACCTGCCGACGGCTTCCCCAACAAGCCCGTGACACTGGTCATCCCGAATCAGGGCGGCACCACCATGGATATCGAAATCCGCATATTCACGCAAAGCATTCTTGAAGCCACGCGGATCCCGATGATCGTTGAAGCCAAGTCTGGCGCCGCCACCACGATTGCATCCGCGTACGTTGCAAAGGCAAAGCCCGACGGCTACACCATCCTTGGAACAAATGCCTCGTTCACGATTGTTCCGTCCGTCTATCCGGATTTGCCCTTTGACAACATAAAGAGCTTTTCTCCCATTACCTTGCTGGACAAACATCCTTACGTTGCTCTCGTCAATCCATCCTCGCCCTACAAGACCATTGCCGAGTATCTCGCCTACGTCCGCGCCCATCCGGACGAAATCAACTACTCCACCAGCGGCGCTGGCGGAGTGACCCACATTGCCGGCGTGTTGATGCATTACCTGTCCGGGACGCGGGTCACCTATGTGCATTACAAGTCATCGACGGAACGGCTGAACGACGTCATTGCCGGACGAGTGCAGATCAGCATGACCGCACCGACCGCCGCAGTCCCACTGATCAATGCGGGAAAACTGCGCGCCATTGGCGTCACGACGGACAGGCGTGTCTCGCCTTTGCCGAACGTGCCCACCATCGAAGAACAAGGCGTGCCCGGATATGAGTTCACGAGCTGGATCGGAGTGCTGGCGCCAGCCAATGTCCCCGCTCCGATCGTCAACAAGCTCAATCAGATCTGGGTGGCCACCATCAAGGATCCAAAGGTCGTCAAAAGGCTGGAGTCCGATGGAACCATCATGGTCGGCAATACACCCGCACAGTTCCAGCAGGAAATCGTGAAGGACACGGAACGGTGGAGGAAGGTCATCAAGGATACCGGGGTGCAAATCTCTGACTGAAGCCAAACGAATACCCCACCGAAGATGGCCATCATCTGACGAACGACCAGATCCAGTGATGAGGTCAGGCGAACATGTACGGTGATTGCCGCATTGCCTGAAGACCGGCAGTTATCGAAAATACAGCGAGGAGAAACAATGAACAAATTGTCATCACGCACAGCAGCCGCAATGCGTCATTGCGCAATCGCGTGCGCCATTGCTGCCCTGCCCGCCCACGCACAGACATTTCCAGCAAGACCGGTTCGCCTCGTGGTGGCGAATGCTGCGGGCGGCAATGCCGATCTCGTCGCGCGAATGGCGGCCGAAGGCATGTCTCGCGAACTCACTCACCCGGTCTATGTGGACAATCAGGCCGGCGGCCGGCAGATTCCCGGCACGCAGTTCGTGGCACGGGCCCTTCCGGATGGCTACACGCTGCTCGCCGTCGGCCTGGTCTTCACCACCAACGCCGTGCTTTACAACGACCTGCCCTACGATTCGGTCAAGGACTTCGCGGCGGTGGGGATCGTGGGCTCGATACCCCAGCTGATTGTGACGGCGCCCAATTTCCCCGCCAACAACATCAGGGAACTCATCGCCATGGCCAAAGCCAAGCCGGACACCATTCATTATTCATCAACCGGCGTGGCGTCAACCGGCCACCTTGGCGGTGAACTTCTGAATTCCATGGCCGGCATCAAGCTGGTGCACGTGCCTTACAAGGCGACTGCACAGGCCAATACCGATGCCATGACCGGCGTGGTCGAACTTTCCTTAGCGGCGACATCCTCACTGACTTCGCTGGTCAGGAGCGGCAAGCTCAAGGCGCTGGGCATCTCCTCCTCCAAACGCTCGCCGCAGATGCCGGACGTTCCCGCCGTCGCCGAAACAGTTCCCGGCTACCAGTTGCTGCTCTGGAACGGCATTGAGGCACCGGCCGCAACGCCGAAGCCCGTCATCAACCGCCTCAACATCGCCCTAAACAAGGGGATCTCCAGTCCGGACATCAAGGACAAGCTGTACAAGGCGGGAGTGGACATTGATCCGCAGACCCCGGAACAGACGGCCGCCTACATTGAGGCCGACATGAAAAGACTTACCAAGGTGATTCGTGAGGCGGGGATTCAAGGCGAACGCTGACAGCTCTTGAATGATGCACTGCATAACGGCCTGACATCCTGCAAACAGGCAGGCCCTGATGCCCCCCCTCTCAACTGCCTCCCCGCTAGGCCGGAGATCCGATGCCTTCCCGGCCACGCTGGCCAGCCAGTCTCTCCCGGGCGTTTTCCCGCAGGCAAGTAGAATGTGCCTCTTTCTCAGCTTGGGAACAGCCATGAAACTGGACATGCTTGGACTCGAGGCCTTTGTCACCATTGTCGAATATGGCTCCTTCCAGAGAGCAGCCAGCGCGCTATTCATCACCCGGGCGGGTCTTTCACGGCGACTCAAGAATCTGGAATCGCAGTTGGGTGTTGTACTGATCGAGCGCACCACCCGTTCATTGCGCCTGTCGCAGGTTGGCATCGGCTTTCTTCCCCGTGCCCAACGCATGCTGACGGAGATGAACAATGCCTTTCACGAAATTCGCGACGCCAGCCGATTGAACGATGCGGAGGTGGGCGTGGCCTGCCTGAAGAGCGTCGCACATCATCTTCTGCCGCAGATCATTTCACGCTATTCGCAGCAATTTCCCGGCAGCCGAGTGCGAATCATTGATGGCACCAGCAGCGAGGTGACAGAGGCCGTGCTATCGAAGAATTGCGACGTGGGGATCATTGTCATGAGCGGCCCCTGCCAGGACCTCCAGTCCACGCCGCTGACGCAGGACCCGTTTGTGCTGGTTTGCCGGGACGACAATCCGCTCAGGACGAGGCGCTCCATCCGCCTGAAGGATCTGGAAAACGAGCCCCTCATCCTGCTCAATCAAAGCACCGCAAGCGGCCTGTCCTTCAAACATGCCATTGGCGAATTGAAGCTGGTCCTGCCGCGGCTTTACCAGGTGGAACACTCAACCACGGCACTGGGCCTGGTCAATGCGGGGCTGGGTGCCGCAATATTGCCAAGCCTCAATCTTTTCCGCGGTGTTTATCCCCGGATTCATGCGATTCCGCTCGTGGAGCCCTGCGTTGAGCGGGAAATCGGAATGATTCGAAGGCAGGACACACAATTGACGCCGGCCGCGGAGAAGTTCTGCGACGTGGTTCGCGAAGTCTTTGTGCTCCGCGATCAACCCGGCAGCGACGTATCGCTGGAATGCCCCCCAATGGGCGCCTGGGAAACGGGTTCTTTGCATTCCACCCACTAAGGCGCGCCGTGCAGCAGGGCGATGCTGGCGGACATCAGCAATAGCGCATCGCCCAATGCCCCCCCGGAAGCGCTTTCAGCTCATTCGCTAAGCCTGATTCCCGTCTTCTTGATCAGGCCATCCCACATCTCGTACTCGGCGATGAATGCCTTCTTGAGGGCAGTGGGTGATGCGCCCGAGCCCGGTTCGGTTGCATCCGCGGCAAACCGCTCTTTCATGTCCGGCAGGTTCACCACCTGATTGACGGCACGATTGAACGCTTCCTGGATGGACAGGGGCACCCCGGCCGGCACATAGAGATAGAAGGCGTTGCTCATTTCAAAGCCGGGCACACCCGAATCGGCGATCACCGGCACATCGGGGAACGCCGACATGCGCTTGGCGCTTGCGACACCAACGGCCTTCATCTTGCCGCTGCGGATAAGCGGTGCGGAGCCCGACCCCGCAACAAGTAACAGCTGAAGCCTTCCGCTCATGAAATCGGGCAGCGCCAGGGCATTGCTCTTGTAAGGCACATGCACGAGGCTGAGGCCGGCGGCATTCGAGAACAACTCAAACCCCAGGTGGGCAACGCTTCCGATGCCCGATGATCCGTAATTCAACGTTCCCGGGTGACTTTTCGCATACGCAATCAGGTCTTTTACCGTATTGATGTTGAGCGACGGTGAGACCACAAGAAAATAAGGCTGCGACGTCATCTGCACCGCAACATCAATGGTCTTGCGCACATCGTAGGAGACTTTTTTCGATACGCCATTCAGAACCACCAGATTGCCCGAACTGAGCATGGTGTATCCATCGGGTGTCGAGCGCACCAGCGTGTCCATGGCAATGACGCCATTGCCTCCTGGGCGGTTATCCACCAGGACAGGCTGACCAATGCGCTCGCTCAGCTTCTCGCCCACGGCCCGGGCCGTGATGTCGTTGGCACCGCCTGCGGCAGTACTCGACAGCACGCGCAAGGGGTGGCCGGGATAGTTGCCCAGCAGCGGACCCGGCTTTTCCTGGGCATACACCGTCGTGCCTGCCGTAGCGAGGATGAGTGCAGGCAAAATCAGCCCGCGAACCACGTCTTTCATGTCCATCTCCTTTATTCTCTTGCCTTGAGGCGTGCCGGCATTAAACCGGCGCGCAAAGAGTCTTTAACACCCCTTGCCATGCAGCACGGGACATTGCCCGGACATTTTGCGCCATAAAGGGTGCTTGTTTCGTTACTCTTGCGCAATAATCTGCAACGATTTCTCACCCCACGGTCATGACAGACCCCTCTAAACTAGTGATGTCCCGGCCAAGCGGCCCGGATTCGGGCAAGTCCGGGAGTAAACACCGGAGCCGGTCAAAGAACATCAACATGGATGTTTCGTCGTCATGAGCAATTCTGGGAACCCGGTTCCGGAGGCAAGTGCCTCCCAATCCGGAGAATTCAAGGTATGGCAATGCGAGCTGTGCGCGTTTTCCTATGATGAAGCAGAAGGACTCCCCGAAGAGGGAATTCCCCCTGGAACGCGCTGGAAGGATGTTCCGGAAACCTGGACGTGCCCGGATTGCTCAGCGGCAAAATGCGATTTCCAGATGGTCGAACTGTAAGCAGCAGTAATTAAACCGATAACCAGAGCCAAAGCTGCGCTCTGAGCAGAATCAAAGCAGCAAAGACAAACGCAGTCAAAGGAGACGTAGATGAACAAGGCTTTGAATTCCCTGTTGCCGATGTTTGGTTGGTCGCCGGAGCGTCTCGGTGAACTCGACATCACCGGCCCCATGGACCCGGTTCTGCCCACACCGTTTCGCATCACCGAGACCAGCGCCGCCACACTGTCGGCGATCGGGCTGGCCGTCAATGATCTGTGGGAGCTGCGCACCGGACGCCGCCAGCGCGTCACATTGAACACGCGTCATGCCACTGCTTCCCTGCGCAGTACCGGCTACATCAAGGTCGGTGACAAGACAAAGCCGCCAAAGACCGGTGTCATGGGCATGTTCCCGACCAAGGACGGCCGCTGGTACTACGTCCACGCCAATTTTCCGCATCACCGTGCCGCAGCCCTGAAGGTGCTCGGTGTGTCGGAAGACCGCGATGCCGTGGTCAAGGCAATTGCACAACGTGATGCCTTCGAACTGGAAGAAGCCGTTCTCGCCGCCGGTGGCGCCGGCGGCATGGTCCGTTCCAAGGAAGAATGGGCGCAGCATCCGCAATCGGCGGCGATCGCGTCCCTGCCCATGATGGAAATCGTGAAAATCGGTGAAGCCCCTCCGGAAAAGCTTCCCGCAGGTGACCGGCCGCTGTCAGGTATTCGTGTACTCGATCTGACCCGTGTTGTCGCTGGGCCGGTTGGAACGCGCACGCTGGCCGAGCATGGCGCTGACGTGTTGAGGATCACCTCGCCTCATCTGCCTCACATCGACATACAGGAACTTGAGACCGGACATGGCAAGCTGTCCGCGAAAATCGATCTTCGGCAACCGGCAGATGTCGAGAAGCTGCGTGGCCTGGTGCGCGAATGCGACGTGTTCTGCCAGGGCTATCGTCCCGGCACGATCGCTTCGCGCGGATTCTCCCCGGAAGAACTGGCGAAACTGCGCCCCGGCATTGTCGCCGTCAGCCTTTCCGCCTTCAGCCATGCCGGTCCCTGGTCCGGACGCCGCGGATTCGATACTGCCGTGCAGGCAACCAGCGGCATTGCCTGGCGCCAGGGACAGTTATTCCCGATCGGCGGGCCCGGCCCGCAGTTCTATCCGGTATCGACCATTGATTATCTGGTCGGACACCTAATCGCCGTCGGCACAATGGTGGCACTCAAGCGACGCGCCACAGAAGGCGGAAGCTGGCTGGTGAGAACTTCGCTCGCGCAGGTCGGAAAGTGGCTGGTCGATCAGGGCGAGGTGCCGGAGAGTGAACTGAAAGGCATTCCCTCCGAATTCACACCCGAGGAACTCGCAAGCTGGATGACAACGACGCAATGTCCGGCGGGTCTGGTGCATCACTTCAGCCCGATTTTGGGTCTCTCCGAAACACCACCGCGCTGGGACAGGCCTTCCGTACCTGTGGGCCATCATCAGCCGGTTTGGCCTGCCCGCTGAACGGACGTCGACTCAATCATCACTCCTCCCACTGCTCCATGCGCAGCGAAATTCATTTAACAAGGACATATCAATGAGCAGGCTTTTCCAGAAAATGGAATCCAAACAACTGGCCCTGGGCGCTTACATCAAGGGCGCCCCTCATCTCATGCCCGGCCTCGCCAAGGCGGGATTCGACTTTGTGCGTCCGGACATGATGTTCTCCTCTGTCGACTGGAAGGAACTGGACCACATCATCCGCGCCTCCGCGCTGGCCGACCTCACGACCATGGTGCGCATTCCGAACAATCCCTGGTTCGGCGGCGAAGATAACGTCCAGTGTGTGGTCGACGCGGCACGCGCCTTCAGCATTGGTGCAGATGCCGTACAGGTGTCGGTGGCCTCGGCAAAGCAGGTGGAAGCGCTGCTGCACATTGCCAAGGACTGGCATCGTTCAGGAGCCGGAGAATTTCCATCGACGGCTGATGAACTCAAGAACCATCAGAAGAAAATTGCGCGTCAGGCCCTGATCGTGCCTTCCATCGAATCGAAGACGGCGATTGCCCAGATCAAGGACATCGCGTGCCTGGAAGGCCTGCGCGTGATTTTCATCGCCTGCACCGATTTCGCCGAGCAGCTTGGCCATCCCTTTGACTACGAGCACCCGGAAGTGTGGGCGGCATTTGACAAGATCGCGCAGCTTGCACGCGACCACAATCTCACGCTGATCGCCAATACCGGCTATGTCTACAAGACGATGGAAGGCAACGCCAAGCGCGTCAAGGACCTCTACGACCATGGCGCGCAGGTCGTGATGATCCAGGGCGTCGAGTTCCTGCTCGAAGTTTTGTGCACGGAATTGATGGGCCGCATCAGGGACAAGATGGCCTAAAACGATCTGCAACGAAATCCGCCGGCATTGCATTGAATCCAACTTCTCACGGAGGTGCAAAGTGATACAGGCAGTGAATCATGACATTGCAGTCAAGAGCCGGCGCACGGGCACCAGCAGCAACGGCCAGCGGCGCTGGTACACCGACCTGATCGGTGACCAAAAGGTGGACCAGGTGCAGGACGGCCCACAGTCGCACTACACCGAGATGGATGCCAATGGCGTCATCGTGCCGCACTTCCACCAGGTCAGCCAGTTCCAAATCATGGTGTCCGGCACAGGCAGCATAGGCCGCAACGCATTGCCGCTGATCGGCCTGCACTATGCGGACCACCATACCGCTTATGGGCCGATCAACGCCGGACCATACGGGCTCGGCCTGTTTACCTTGCGCGCCAGATCAGACCCAGGCGCCATTTATCTGGCCAAGCCCGGATACAAGGATTTCCTGAAGCCCTCGAAAAAGCGTTACCTGCTGGCAGAGAACATCGCACTCAGCACCGAATGCGTGCTGGAGCATCGCGGGAAAGCCACGCTGGAAAGTGTGCTTGAGAAAGATGCAGACACCAGCGACGGACTGGGCGCCAGCATGCTGCGCATGGGGGCCGGCCTGAAAACCACTGGGCCGGATCCGCGAACGACGGGTGGACTGTATTACCTGGTGCTCAACGGCAGCATGGTGCTCAACGATATGAACTATCCGACATGGTCCCTGGTGTATGCCAACCGCACGGATGTCCCGTTTGAAGTCGCCGCAGGTCCTCAGGGCCTTGAGGCGCTGGTGTTGAGCTTTCCCCGTTTCGATAGTTGAAAAGCCGGACGTAAACAGATCAGGCCATTCATGACCAAAAAATACAGCGCCATCATTCACAGCCTCACACCCTTCGACGACAAATTCCAGGTTGACGAAGTGGCCCTGCGTAAACATCTGCGACGCCTGAGGGATGCCGGGGTATCGGTTTACATCGGCGCGGCAGGCGCAGCCGAAGGAAACACCCTGAGCCGTGACGAACGCAACCGGATCCTTGCCATCGCGGTCGAGGAACTGAAAGGCAAAGTCCCGGTGCGCGCAGCGGGTGTTGAGCCGAGGGACGCGGCCGAGATGGTGGAGTTCCTGCGCAGCGCAGAGGCGCTGAAAGTGGACTCAGCCCAGATCTATTCGATGGACATGGGACACGGACTTGTTCCCAACCGAAAGGAGATGGAGGCTTACTTCAGGGCTGCGATTGAAGCAACCTCCCTGCCTGTCACCATTTCGAATCAGAAAAAGGTGGGCTACTCCGTGCCGCTTGATCTGGTCGAACAACTTGCCGCACGTTATCCCAACTTCACCGGTTACGCCTACGACGTGAATGACGAGTTGTACATGATCGAACTCATCCAACGCCTGGGTGAGCGTCTGGAAATTCATTGTTCCGGAACCGAGAACGCGATGTTCACGCTGGCAATGGGGGGTAATGGATATCAGGGCATGGAGGGCAATATCACGCCGAAACTGGCAGCCTCCATCGTCTCGGCTTATGTGGCAGGGGACATCGCGCTGATGCATGAATCGTTTAAGAAGCTCATGCAGTTGCGCACGATCCTCAGAGGTCCGGTACGCAGCAACATGCGGGGGATCAAACCAGTGCTGAATGCTTTCGGGCTGGGCGGCGGCCATGTCCGCCCTCCCCGACTGGCGATCGGCCCGGCTGAACTTCAAGAAGTGATTGTCGCAATCCGTGCGCTGCAGATTCCGGAAATGAACGATTGGGAATTGCAAGCCTAGCCAGATTTCGGTCATTGGAGAGTACTGACGGGTGCCTCAGGCACTGTGGAAGTGTCGGACACCTGTCCGCCTCAGCGGAAATCAATCAGATTGTCCATGCACAAGGATGTGAATGCGTTGGAGGAGGTGCAGGATTCTTGCCCGATTTCGGAAATGATTCTTGCTCAATGGGAAGTGATTGCAGTTCAGGCATTCCGCCGGGCTCACAACATGCCGCATAAGGCGTGGAGGGCTCGACTTGCAGACGCATGGATACGAATTAGGGAAGTTGGTACTGCGTATTCCGTATCCGCAGTTATGGCGCCGGATGGCGCTGCGCTGCCGCAACTCGGTGACTTATAAAAACTGATCATCAAGGAGGAATCATGCCGTTTCCGAATTTCGCCAGATTTGCCGCAATTGGAATCATGGTCCTTTGTGCAGGGCCATTCAGTGGGGCACATGCACAGGATTATCCTGTCAAGCCAGTTCGGCTTCTTGCTTCAACCGCCGGAGGCGGCACTGATTTTGCGGCCAGGGTTCTGGCGCAGGGACTTTCATCAGGCATGGGGCAGCCGGTCATTGTCGAGAATCGCGCTGCGTTCAATTCGATCGACGCCGTTTCCAAGGCCGCACCTGATGGTTACACCCTGCTGGTCATGGGCATACCCGTCTGGCTCACGCCCTTCCTGCAGGACAACGTGCCTTGGGATCCGGTACGCGATTTTCAGCCGGTGACCACGCTGACCCGCCAGGTGACGATACTGATCGTTCATCCCTCCGTACCGGCAAATACCATCAAGGAGCTGATCGACCTGGCCAAAGCCAAACCCGGGCAGTTGAACTATGGGTCTGGCGGTACCGGCACTTCGTCCCATCTGTCCGCAGAATTGTTCAAATCCATGGCAGGCGTCGATATCACCCGCATCAATTACAAGGGTGCCGCAGACGCAGTCACCGCGCTCCTGGGAGGGCAGATACAGGTCATGTTCGGCAACCCGAGTTCGGCAGCCGTTCATGCAAAATCCGGCAGGGTGCGGGCGTTGGCCGTGTCCAGCATGCAACCGTCCGGGCTGTATCCGGGCCTGCCTCCTGTTGCGGCAACCCTGCCTGGCTATGAACTGGTCGAGATCCTGGGCCTGCTGGCACCGGCCAAAACGCCCATGGCGATCGTCAATCGATGGAACGGGGCAACCGGCCGGCTCCTGAACAGTCCGGAACTGAAGGAGAAGTTTCTGAGCTCCGGTTCGGAAGTCGCCACGGGCTCCCCCGAAGCTTTTGCCGCGGCGATAAGCTCCGACATGACCAAGTTCGGTAAAGTCATCCGGGACGCGCGGCTCCAGGAAAAATAAGCCGGAACTGACGACAGATGAATATGGGCTGGTGCCACCTGTCTTGTTTATTGATGCTCATTGGCGGCTGAGGAGGCCCCATGCAGAAGGGCTTGCTTTCACTTTTGATTGTGCTCGGCCTGGGCAACGGTCCGGTATTGGCCCAGGACTACCCGAACAAGTACATCCGGATCCTTACGTCGGAAGCCGGCGGTGGGGGAGATTCACTCTCGCGCCTGATCGCACAGGGCCTCACCAAGGCATGGGGACAACAGGTCATTGTCGAGAACCGCGGAATTCTGGGTGCGGAAGTCGTGGCCAAAGCGCCTCCCGATGGCTATGCATTGCTCCTCTATGGAAGCAATGTATGGATTTCACCGCTCCTGCGCAAAGCTTCCTGGGATCCTGTGCGGGATTTTTCGCCAATAACATTGGCAGCCGAGGCCATTAATATTCTTGCCGTCTCTCCGTCGGTGCCGGTGAAATCCGTTGCAGAACTGATCGCACTGGCGAAAGCAAAGCCTGGGGAAATAAACTTTGCATCGTCCGCCACGGGATCCTCAACACATCTCGCCGGGGAATTGTTCAAGGCCATGGCCGGGATCAACATTGTGCATGTCCCATACAAGGGCGTGGCTGTTGCATACAACGACTTGATGGCCGGCCGGGTTCAAATGATGATTGGCGCGTCTGGGTCAATGGCACCGCTCATCAAAGCGGACAAGCTGAGGCTGCTGGCCGTCGGCAATGAGAAGCCCTCTGCACTTTTCCCCGGAGTGCCTGCAATTGCAGCCACCCTCCCGGGCTATGAAGCAGGCGTCCCTTTCGGGATGTTTGCGCCGGCGAAAACACCCTCAGCGATAATCAACCGACTGAATGAAGAGACGGTCCGGGCCCTCAAGAACCCGGACATCGAAGAGAAGCTCGTCAATCTACAACTGGAAATAGTTGCAAGCACACCGGCGCAACTTGCAGAAAAAGTGAGTTCCGACCGCTCAAAATTGGGGAAGATCATCAAGGATGCAGGTATTCGCGAAGAGTGACACCGATACGGCGCGACTCCCCGATAAACTCGGGCTCCTACAGGGCAAGCTCGGCAACCAGCAACTTCCGCACATCCTCGGGTGGAACGGCCCAGGATCCTGCCTGGTACCGTTTGATGCCAACACGCTGCAGATCCACCATCAGTTCAGCCGTCTTGATGGCCACAGCAAGCTGATCCATGACGATTGCGCCATTCACCTCCCGGATACCTTGGTCGATCAACCACTGACTGAGGTACAGCCCCGCAGGACAGAAAGAAGCCGCCCCGCGGCCTGCGAGTTCCGTGGCCACCTTCATGAAAGCCTCAATAAAAGGCTGTGGGTTGTTCCAAAGGTTCGCGTAGTCGGTAAATGCAAAACTTACATAGCCTCCCGGCACCATGCGTTCCCTGACTTTGTACCGCTCGGCAATTTCCTGGAAGAAATAGTGCAGGCGCTCACTATTGACGAGAAACGCAAAGTTTGGTGCCAATTGGCTGTAGTAAGCGAGCGTGGATTGGGTCATGAAGACCACCGGAATATTGACCAGTTCTCTCAGCTCGTTGAAGCCCAGATCGAGGCAATTGGTAACGAATGCGTCATAGCCTTCCGCTTCGGCACGCATGGCACCCTTGATCGTTTCATGCGTGACAAAGTGCAAGTGCGTCCTGCTGCGTCCGGCCCCGGGGAGGTCCCTTCCCAGATGGGGGAACTCCACCACGGTGTCGGCGCGGCACACTTTCTGGGCGTGTTTTTTCAATGACTCGGAGTACGGCTTGTAGAGCTCGGATTTTCCCAGAGGGGTGCCGCTTTGAATCCAGATTTTCATGCTTGATCCCCGTTAATTCCCTGTGTCAATGCGATAGTCTACTGCCAACTTCCCGAGACTCTCATTCCAGAAGCGGATTCAAGGCGCCACTTCCACCGCTTTGCGAGTCTGTGAGGAATCCACGATCGCATCGATAAAACGATGCAGGAGTACGGCAGTCTCGAAGGTGGGCTGGGTGCCGACGTTGCGACCCCCGCGTATCAACTGCGCGAAGGCCGAGTACATCTGCCCCACGTTATAGGGAGCCCCCTGAGGCATCGCGGGAGTGACCCATGCATACTTCGCAGGCACCGGCAGTTCGGACAGGGTGTTGCCCTTTTGTGCGCCATACACGCGCACCTCGCTCAGTTGCGGGGAATCCTCTCCCTTTGCCACCAGCGTTCCCTCCCGACCGTAGATTTCCATCATGTAGCCGCTTCCCGCCCACGGAATGGAACCTACGTGCACGGAGGCAACTGCACCTCCGGTCAGGCATCCGCTTACCAAAATATTGTCAGGCGCGGTGACATCGAGCAGCTTCCTGGTATCCGTTTCAAACCATTGCTTCACCTGCGTGCCAACCACGCAGGACACCTGGGCGAAGTTGCCTGCAACGAAGCGCAGCGCGTCGATGGTATGGCCGTTAGCGATGGTGAGCGTGTTTGCACCAAGACTGCCATCGCGCTGCCACGTACGACTGGACGGCCGCGCCAAGACCCCTTCCCTCATCAGGCTGACCTTGCAGGCCAATACTTCGCCAACATAGCCGGTCTGGATCAGATCCTTCATGTACATGAGCGGCGGGCTGACGCGGGACTGGAGGCCTACCGCTGTCTGTACCCCATAGGCCTTGGCCAGCGCGGCCAGTTCCTCGGCTTCGGCCGTCGTCCTGCCCAATGGCCATTCGCAATAGACATGCTTGCCAGCCTGAAGCGCGGCCTTCACAGGTTCGTAATGCGATGGCACCCGCACAACCACCGCTACGGCATCGATTTCGGGTGATTGCGCCATGGCGTGAAAATCATGAAAAGCGAGCTTCGCGCCAAACTTCTCTCGCGCCGCCTCGGCGCTATCCGGCTTGGTGGTACAGACTGCAGTAAGCTCGAAATCCGGACTGAGCGGCAATGCCACCAGATGAGAGCGCCCCGACCAGGTTGAACTGCCGGCGCCAACCAATCCCACGCGAATCTTTTTCGTCATTGATCATTTCCTTTCGGCCATTTGAACAGGTTTGCCAACTATCTTAAGTGGCACCCAATAATCCATCCCTCCGGGGAAAAACGTCCGCCTTCGGAAGGTCAAACAGGCACTTTCAGTATAAAATTTTCAATGGCAAAAAAATCAATATCATGAACTTGGCGGTTACAAGAGTTGGGATTTTTTGATTCTCGGTCGCCCTTGCGCTAATCCCGGCGCACTCAGGCAATGCGGCGATCAGCTCCCCTGTTGGCATCATCCATTTTTTCTGCACGAGGCCCCGCGGATTGGTCAAAACCAAGACCGGACCTCTGGCGACGAAAACAGTCGAACGGTACACTGGCGAATAGCAAACACTTTACCTGACCGGCCCCCAAGCTCACCCGACAGTGGTTGCCGGAATTTGACCGGAGCTTCCATGCGCGATGATTCCCTGCAGATTGATTTGTGGCACCTGGACATACCGCTGATTCCACCCATCCACATGCCCAAGGGTCCGGTTAAGGCCACGTATCTGTTGTTGGCAATAATGCGGGATAAGAATGGCCTTCGCGGAATCGGCTATTCGTCGTTTCGACGCGCGACGGATATGGATGCCGCCGCCGTCTGCGCTCGCAATCTGGTCACTGCAATCGGAAGCGACTTGCCCTCAATGCTCAACGTTGAGCGCATCGAAGACGCGATCCACCCTGCGTCGGCCGCCGGCAAAGCGGCCGCAAATGCGCTGAGCCTGGCAGCCTGGGACTTGGCCGGTAAACGAGCCGGCGTATCCTGTGCTGATTTGTGGGGCCGGCCCGCCGGGCGCGATGCGCTCGACTGTTACGCCAGCGCGCTCTGGCTGGACAAGTCGGCCGACGAGTTGGTTATCGAAGCAAAGCAGCATTTCGACAACAACTACCGCTACGTCAAGATGCGGGTGAATCGCTCAATTCCGGAAAATCTGAAACGCATCGCCGCGGTACAAACCGTATACAACCTCCCTCAATCCATCGCTTTGGAAACTGGTTTTGACTGGACGACCGATATTGCCAACGACTTCATCAAGCAGGCACCACCAAATCTGCTCTGGATAGAAGACCCGGCCGAGTCCTACGACAAAATGCATAAAATCGAGAAGAACCCCAAATATCCTATCGCGGCAGGAGAGAAGTGCACCAGCGCAAGGGAACTGCTCGACCTTTACACAGCCGGCGGAATCAGCAATCTGATCATCGATGTCCAGTACATCGGGGGGCCGGTAAGATTCCTTGAAATAGCACGCGCGCTATCCGCTGCTGGCGCCACCGTGGGGGGGCATCGTTTCTCCCATTATTCGACCCATTTGCTGGCGACGCTGCCGCGCAGTCTGCCAATCGAAATGCTGGATTGGACCAATCCGGTATTCGCCCCTCTGCCGTCTCCCAATGCTTCAGGCCAGTTGCCGGTCGAAGGGCCGGGATTCCGCATTTCGCTGAACGAGGATCTCATTCAGCGACACGGCATCAAAGCCTGATCAATCGTCCGGGGTTATGTTTGCGTCCTTGACGACCTTGGCCCATTTCTTGACCTCTGCCTCGATATAAGTTCCCAGCGCCTCCGGCGTGGTGGTAGCGATGTCCACGCCTGCGGCGATGAGTTTGCCTTTGATATCCGGCAAATTCACCGCTTTGATCAGTTCACCATTCAGTCGGGTAATCACCGGCTTGGGCGTACCCCCGGTGGTCAGCACACTGTTCCAAAGACGGATTTCATAGCCTGGAACCGTCTCCGCGATGGTCGGAATATCGGGCATCAAGGGCGAACGTTCCAGGCTGGAGACACCCAGGGCTTTCAACTTCCCGCTTCGAACAAAAGGCAGCAGTGACGAGGCTGCCGGGAAAGACAACTGCACCACGCCGCTCATGGTGTCCGTGTTGCCTTGTGCAGTCGCTTTGTAGGGCACGTGAACGAGCTTGATGCCGGCCATCATGTTGAGCAGTTCCCCGCCCAGATTGGCGGGAGAGCCGGTCCCGGCCGAGGCGTAATTGATCGTGCCGGGCTTGCTTCTGTCCAAGGCAATAAGCTCCTTGATCGAGTTCGCAGGAAGTCCAGGGTAGGCCACCAGCAGCAATGGGGCCGAGCCAATCATGCTGATCGGTGCAAAATCCCTGATGGTGTCGTAGGGCAGCTTGTATAGACTGGGGCTGACCGCATGCGTTGAAGCAGCCGCCAGCAATGTATAGCCATCCGGTACTGCCTTGGCAACGAGATTGGTGCCGAGGATATTGCGTCCACCGACCTGATTGTCCACGTATACCTGCTGCCCCAATCCTTTGGACATCCCTTCGGCGGTAATCCGGGCGATGATGTCAGCATTGCCGCCTGCCGCCGAGGGAACAATCATGCGGATGGGTTTGGCCGGATAGGTCTGCGCATGCGCGACGCAAGCCGACGTCAAGGCGACCCACACAGCCGTCTGCAATAAATGCCACCAACGTCCTGGCTTACCGGATGAACACCTGAACATTGTTATCCCCTTAAAATCTTCCATGACATCAATGAAACGACATAATGTCAGTTTGCACGTCTTCCACACTGTGACAAACAGGCAGCCTAACGAATGTTGGCAAACTGCCTGATTGGAATGGTGGTGGTTGAAGTCTACCCCGAACCTTTCTCTCCACTTGAATTCCCTGCCAACAGGGAAAAATACAGGGGATTTAACACATTATAGCCCCAACAATTATGGCCCACATCTTGAAAGTCCTTAACTGGAGCCGGTTTCCAAGGTCCGCGCCCCTTTTTTGAAAATTGAAACAGGGAATCAGGATAGGAATATCTGGGTACTCATTTGCACTTAACAGCCAAATTAATCAAGGAAACCTGCGCCCGAACGCAGAGCAAACCATCCCATGATTCTCCGCTGAGTATGGTCTACGCGCTGCGACTTTGAGCCGCCCCAGTTGGCCCGACCGCATCTATTCGCCCCACTGAGACGACGGCCCGAAAGTTCTGCAACGCTAGCAATAGTTTGGAACTCATGCCACGAAATCGCTCTTAACTAGCTCGTCTTAATATGCTGATGTCGGTGAAAGACTAAAATGAAGCCGGAAGTTGAGTCAGCTTTGACCAAATTCGATTTATTCAACAACGCCGTCCTGAACCGCCATGCTGCGACTCTCTGAAATTAAGCTGCCGCTCAATCACGCCGAACCAGCGTTACGTGCCGAAGTCCTAACTCGCCTGGGGATTGGCGACGCTGACCTGATCGGATTCACGATTTTTCGCCGCGCCCATGACGCGCGCAAGCGTTCCGCGATCTACCTGATCTACAGTGTGGATGCGGAAGTCAGGGACGAAGTAGCGGTGCTGCAACGTCTAGCAGACAAATCGCACGTCATACCAACGCCTGACATGGAATACAAGTTTGTGACCCATTCGCCGGTAGATATGGCCGAGCGGCAGAATGCAAAAGAAGCTCCGAGACTCTCAGCGCGTTCCTCATTGCGTCCCATCATTGTCGGAACCGGTCCCTGCGGCCTTTTTGCCGGGCTGATCCTGGCGCAGATGGGGTTTCGCCCACTCATCCTAGAACGAGGCAAGGCGGTGCGCGAGCGCACAAAGGACACCTGGGCACTTTGGCGCGAAGGCAAGCTAAACCCAGAATCCAACGTTCAGTTCGGCGAAGGCGGTGCCGGCACTTTTTCCGATGGCAAGCTCTACAGCCAGATCAAGGATCGAAAGCACTATGGCCGCAAGGTGCTGACCGAGTTAGTCGAGGCCGGTGCGCCCGATGAAATTCTCTACGTCAGCAAGCCGCACATCGGCACCTTCCGCCTGGTCGGCATTATCGAGAAAATGCGCGCCAGCATCGAGATGCTTGGGGGCGAGATCCGCTTCCAAAGCCAAGTGGTGGATTTTGATATCGAACGCAATCCTGCCAATTCAAAACAGAGACGGATCCGCGGGGTGAAGATCGCCAGTGGCGAGACCATCGCTTCCGACCATGTCGTGCTGGCCCCTGGCCACAGCTCACGCGACACCTTCGAGGTACTGCGCGAGCGGGGCGTGTACATGGAAGCCAAGCCACTCTCGATCGGCTTTCGCATTGAGCACCCGCAATCGCTGATCGACTCCGGTCGCTTCGGGCAGTTCGCCGGCAACCGGATACTCGGTGCAGCCGACTACAAGCTAGTGCATCACTGCAAGAATGGCCGCACCGTTTACAGTTTCTGCATGTGCCCGGGCGGAACGGTGGTGGCAGCGACATCGGAAGAAGGTCGAGTCGTGACCAACGGCATGAGCCAGTATTCGCGCAACCAACGCAACGCCAACGCCGGCATCGTGGTGGGAATTACTCCCGCCGATTTTTCGAATAACGACGCAGGCGACGTACTGGCCGGCGTGGCCTTCCAGCGCCAATGGGAAGAGCGTGCATTTCAACTGGGCGGGGGGAACTACAACGCACCAGTGCAATTGGTCGGCGATTTTCTTGCGCGCCGGCCTTCGACCAAACTGGGCTCTGTAATCCCATCCTATACGCCAGGCGTGAAGCTGACCGATCTGTCGTCTTCGTTGCCGGACTACGCCATCGAAGCCATACGCGAGGCGCTGCCGGCTATGGGCAGGCAGATACCCGATTTTGCCATGGCTGATGCCACGCTCACCGCCGTAGAAACTCGCACTTCGTCACCAATCCGCATCAAGCGTGGGGCAGACTACCAGAGCATCAACACTACCGGTCTCTACCCGGCAGGCGAGGGGGCAGGCTATGCGGGGGGGATCCTTTCGGCCGGAGTGGATGGCATTGAAGTGGCAGAGGCTGTGGCGATCAGCATCATGGGGGCATTGGGCAAGCAGACGGCCTGACATGGTTAAAGCGATTGGCCCAGAGCACGGCAAACTCCTTGAAATCATCTTAAAAGGATTTCGCATAAGTGGCCTGCCCAGAGCGATACGGACCGATAACGGGAAGGAGTTCTGCAGTCGCGCCATGCTGACTTGGGCTCACGCCAGGGGTGTTCAGCTGTTCCTCATTGAGCCCGGCAAGC
>CAIYPG010000123.1 GCA_903928055.1 uncultured beta proteobacterium
CAAACTCGGCGTCGATTACGAGTCGGTGAAGAAGGTCAATCCGCGCGTGGTCTATGGGAGCATCTCCGGCTTCGGCCAGGACGGCCCCTACGAGGGACGGCCCGGCGTCGACCAGATCGCGCAGGGCATGGGCGGGCTGATGTCCATCACCGGCCATCCCGGCGGCGGACCGCTGCGCGTTGGCGTCGCCATCAACGACACCGCGGCCGGCATCCTGCTCGCGAATGCCATCGTCCTCGCGCTGCTCGACCGCGAGCGCACCGGCGAGGGACAGTGGGTCTCGACCTCGCTGATCGAGACGCAGATTTTCATGCTCGACTTTCAGGCAGCCCGTTACCTGATGCGCGGCGAAGTGGCAGGACAGGAAGGCAACAACCACCCGACCGGCGCGGGCACCGGCATGTACCAGACCGCGGACGGCTACATCAACATTGCCGCCACCGGGGACAGCCTGTGGAAGCGTTTCTGCGTGGCTGCGGGCGCCACCGACATCCTCGCCAATCCGGATTTCGCCGACACCGGAACTCGCAACAAGAACCGGAAGGTGCTGCAGGCACGCCTGACCGAACTGTTCGCCGCACATCCGAACGACTACTGGCTGGACCTGATGAACAAGGCCGGCGTGCCCTGCGGCCCGATCAACACCATCGACAAGGTGTTCGCCGACCCGCAGGTGCAGCACCTGGGCATCGCCACGCCGATCGACCATCCGAAGTACGGGCCGCAGAAGGTGGTTGGCCAGCCCATACATCTTTCCAGTTACCCGCAGCCCAAAAAGCTCGGGCACACGCCCGAGCCCGGCGAGCACAACGAAGAAGTGCTCGGCAGCCTGGGCTACGACAAGGCCGCCATCGCCGCGCTGCGTGCCAAGGGCGCAATCTAGGAACACAGATGCAACTCGACAAACTCATCACCGGGCGCGACGTCCCGAACGACGTTTATGTCGTGGTCGAAATCCCGGCCTACGGCCCCGGCCTGAAACTGGAACTGGACAAGGACTCGGGCGCGCTGCTGGTCGATCGCTTCATGGCCACGCCGATGCACTACCCGTGCAATTACGGCTTCATTCCGCACACGCTGTCCGAGGACGGCGATCCGCTGGATGCGCTGGTGCTCTCCCCCATTCCGCTGATTCCCGGCGTGGTGGTGCAGTGCCGGCCCATCGGCATGCTCGCCACCGAGGACGATGCCGGCCCCGACGCCAAAATCCTCTGCGTGCCGGTGCCCAAGCTCACCGCCGCCTATGACAATGTGCGCGAAATCGCCGACGTGCCGCCGCTGCTGATCCAGCAGATCGACCATTTCTTCTCGCACTACAAGGACCTTGAGCCCGGCAAGTGGATGAAACTGCAGGGCTGGCAGGATTCTGCGACCGCGAAGAACGAAATCCTCACCAGCGTGGAACGCTACCGCGCCTGCGAGCCCAAGCCCAATTTCTAGGACGGCCCTGCACTG
Source organism: uncultured beta proteobacterium (assembly GCA_903928055.1). Taxonomy (GTDB): domain Bacteria; phylum Pseudomonadota; class Gammaproteobacteria; order Burkholderiales; family SG8-39; genus CAIYPG01. The sequence goes on from CAIYPG010000123.1 coordinate 1,456, forward strand.
TCGAGAATCCCCGACAGACCCGGTGAATACTTGCAGGTACGCTGCCTCCCAGATTCCGGGGAGGAACGAACACCGTGGCAACCCGAGTTGCACACCGTCTGGCGCGAACGAATTACCTGACGCGAACGCTGTCCTTTGCGTTCTCTTTCATCGTGGTTCTGGCGGTGATGGAGGAACGCGGCTTCAGCGCAGGCACGCTGGCGCTCGGCTTCGTCACGCTGCTCGCCTATCCGCAGCTCGCCTATCTGTACGCCAGACAGGCCACTGATTCCAAGCGTGCCGAGTTCCACAACCTGAACGCCGATGCCGTGCTGATGGGACTCTGGGCCGCGCAGTTGCAATTTGCGCTCTGGCCGGTATGCGGGGCGCTGGTGGGCATCAGCCTGAACAACGCCGTGTGCGGCGGCATGCGGCGATTTCTTCTGGGATCACTGTACTGGTGTGCAGCAGCGGCAGTCTGGGCACTGGTGCGCCAGTACCCGCCGGACATCTACAGCGGCCCGCTGGTCAGCGGCCTGTGCTTTGCCGGCATCCTCGGCTATGTCACTGCCCTGGGGCTGCTGTTCCACACCCAGAACAGCCGGTTGCTGATGACCCGCGACGTGTTGCAGACCAGCAACGAGCAGTTCTGCTTCATCGCAGAAAGCGCCGGCGACCTGGTGGTCGTGCTTGATCCCGAATATCACATCACCTACGCCAGCCAGTCCCACGCAAAACACTTCGATCCCGAACACTTTGCCGAAGGCCGCGAATGGCTGGGCCTCATCCATCCGGACGACATCGGACTGGCGAAGATATTCCTCGACTCGCTGCGCCAGTCAGTGGGCCAGGAACACATGAAGCTGCGCATGCTGCCTTCGCGGGGCTTTCCGTTTGCAGTGGAATGCCAGGGCAATCCGGGCAGGAAGCCCGGCGGTGAATTACAGATGATTGTCCTGGTCTGCCGCAATCTCACGGCACCGGTCATACCGGACAGCGGGCCCGCGCCGGTCAGGCCCTGAGAATATCCAGCGTCGGATATTTTCCGACCGGCAGTCCATGGCGACTGCGTCGCAGCCGGGTCGAAACCGCGTCAATCCCCGAACGCCCGTATGCTGGATAACAATTCTTGTGAAAATTGCTTTGTAAAATAGCTATTTTTATGAAAACGATAATATTCTACTTTGACCGAACGCCGAACCCGCCGCCACCCGGCGTCTCCAGGTACACCACGCTGTCGGGCTTCATGCGCACCTTGCCCTGCGGGAAACGGTCTTCGCCATCGACGCGAAACACGCCCTGCCGGCCGGGCTCGCCTCCACCCAGTCCCGGCGGCGGATGCTTGCGCGAGCTGGGAGTGGCGAACATCAGCCAGGGTTGATCGGTACGCACGTAGAACTCCACGACCAGTCCGTCGCCGCCGTTGGACTGCCCCTTGCCGCCGGAACCGCGGCGCAGTTCGCGACGCCTGAACACCACGCGCGACTCGCTCTCCACGATCTCGGTCGGTGCCGTGCCGACGCCGGCCGGATAGTAGGTGGCGTGCAGTCCGGGCTTGGTGGCCCGGGCACCCATGCCGCCGGTCATGCCTGACAGGGCGGTGATGTACTTGTCGCCGCCGGGGAATTCACCGTAGATCCGGCACATGAAGGAGGAACCGGTTCCCGGCGCGATCACCTGCTCCGGAACAATGTGCCAGAAGGCCTTCATGATGGGCGTCGGGACATACATGCCGACGATGTGGCGTGCCGCCACCGGCGCCGGATAAAGGCAGTTGAGCACACAGCCCTCGGGCGCCGTCACCTTGATGGGCGCAAGGCTGCCAGCGTTGTTGGGCACTTCCGAATTGAGGATGCTGCGCACGCAGAAGGTGGCGTAGGCGTGGGTGTACGAGAGCGTCACATTGATGCCCTTGGCGCTTTGCGGCGAGCTGCCGGCGAAGTCGAGCAATATCTCCCCGGCCTGGTTGTCCACCGTCACCGTGACGCACAGTGTGACCACCTCGCCGCTGGGAATGTCGAAGCTCGCCTCCTCCGTCCAGCTCCCGACGGGCAGCTTGCGGATGGAGTCGCGCACCGCGGCCTCGGAGCGCGTGATGATGGCATCGGACAGCGCCTCGATGTCATCAAGATCGTACTGCTCGCACATTTCACTGATGGCCTCGCCGCCGCTGATGCAGGAGGCCACCTGTGCGGACAGGTCGCCAAGCAGCATGGCGGGCATGCGGCTGTTGGAACGCAGCAGCTCCAGCAGCGTCTTGTTGGGCTTGCCGCCCTCGTAGAACTTGAGCGGCGGAATCCAGATGCCCTCCTCGTGCACGTCGTTGGCGCCGATGCCCGGTCCCAGGCCGCCGATGTCGGTATGGTGGTTGTTCGAGCCGACGTAGCCCAGGATCTTTCCATTGCGGAAAATGGGCGCGAACACGGTGATGTCGAAGGTGTGGCCCGACCCCTGCCAGGGATCGTTGGTGATGAGCACATCGCCCGGCTTGAGGTCGTCCTTGAAAAGGTTGGCGAGATAGGTGCCGCAGTTGGCCATGCAGTTGATGTGGCCGGGAGTGCCGCTCTCGGCCTGCGCCACCATGCGCGCACGCGCGTCGAACAGGCCGTAGGCCAGGTCGCCCGACTCGCGCACCGTGGTGCTGAAGGAGGTGCGCTGCATGGCCTTGGCGTGCTCCGACACAATCGAGCGCAGCCGCGACCACATCAGTTCCAGTTCAATGCCGTCCATGCCTGAATTCTCCTTGGTGTTGCCAGCCGCACGATCGACAGCTCAGTCGGCAGCAATGTTGGCGGCCCGGATGATGGGCTGCAGTTTCGCGAGTTCCTCGTTGATGAAGGCCGTGAACTCCTCCGTCGTGCTGCCGCGCCGGGACAGCAGGCCCAGATCGTCCAGCCGCTTGCCGCCATCGGGCGAATTCACATAGGCATTGGCCGCCGCATTCACGGCATCAACGATAGGCCGCGGCAGGCCGGCAGGCCCCGACAGCCCGTACCACAGCGACATCAGCACGCCTGGATAACCACCCTCCCTGGTCGTGGGCACTTCGGGCAGACCCGAAGATCGAATTTCCGTCGTCACAGCCAGCGCCCGAAACTTGCCGCTGCGGACCAATGGGATATTGGATGGCAGGGTGTCGAAGGTCACGCTGACCTGCCCGCCCAGCAGGCCCTGGGCGTTGGAGGCGGAGCCCTTGTAGGGGATGTGGTTCAACTGAACATTGGTGACCCTCTGCAGCACCTCGGCAGCCAGATGGCCTGCGAGCGCCACCCCGGGACTGCCATAGTCAAGCCTGCCCGGATTGGCGCGGGCATATCTGACCATGTCATCAAGCGAATGAAATGGCGACGACATGGCGGCGAATATCCCGATCGGTGACTGGCCGATCAACACGATGTGGGTGAAATCACGCGCAGGGTTGTACTGGATGCTCTTCTGGGTCAGGGGCGCGGTGATGCCCGGCCCCACCTGATTGAGCAGATAGGTGTAGCCGTCAGGTGCCGACTTCACCACGAAGAGCGCGGCGATGGCGCCCGCTGCACCGGCCTTGTTGTCGATGATCACCGGCTGGCCGATGCGCCTGGCCAACTCCTCACCGAGGCCGCGCGTCACGATATCGCCGCCGCCTCCCGGCGGGGCGGGCACGACGATATGCACAGGACGACTGGGCCAGTTGCCCGCGATCTCGGCTGCCTGCGCCAACGTGCCCAGGCTGGCACATGAAAGCAAGCCCATCTGCAGGATGAACAACGGTTTCATGGGTTCATGTCCCGGAAATCAGCGCCTTGATTCTTCCTTGAGGTTTTTAAATGCCTATTCCGTGGTGATATTGGATTCGCGGATGATGGGCTGCAGCTTGGTGTATTCATCATTGACGAAAGCCGTGAATTCCTCCACGGTGCTGCCGCGCCTGGGCATGAGGCCAATGTCATCCAGCCGCTTGCCGCCTTCCGCGGAATTAAGATAATCATTCATGACTGAATTCATGGCAGTGACAATGGGGCGGGGCAGTCCCGCGGGCGCGGACAAGCCGTACCACAGCGACTGTTCCGCGGCCGGGAAGCCGCTCTCCCGCAGCGTCGGCGTATCGGGAAGGTTGGGCGAACGCGCCGCCGTGCTCACGGCCAGCGCGCGGATCTTGCCGCTCTTCACCAGCGGGATATTGGATGGCAGGGTGTCGAAGGTGAGCACAACCTGGCCTCCCAGCAGGCCCTGCACATTGGCCGCCGAGCCCTTGTAGGGAATGTGGTTAAGCTTCGCCCCGGTGCTCTTCTGCAGCAGAGCCGCGACCAGGTGGCCAGCCGTGGCGATTCCGGGGCTGCCGAAATCCAGCTTGTCGGGATTGGCCTTGGCATAACTGACTACGTCACCGATGGAATTGAAAGGAGCGCCCGGTGTGGTGAACACGCCCAGCGGCGTCTGCCCTATGAACACGATATGGGTGAAATCCCTGGTGGGGTTGTACTGGATGCCCTTCTGGGTCAGCGGCGCCGTGATGCCGGGACCGCCCTGGTTGAGCAGGAAGGTATAACCGTCGGGCACCGACTTCACCACGAAATAGGCGCCGATGGCGCCGCTGGCACCGCCCTTGTTGTCGATGAGCACGGTCTGTCCCGAGCGTTTGGTGATGCCGTCGCCAAGTGTACGTGCCACGACGTCGGAGCCGCCGCCGGGTGGAAAGGCCACGACCAGGCGCACCGGCTTGTTCGGCCAGTCGCCGGCAAGGCCGGCAGCCTGCGCCGTACCCAACGTGGCCAGACCCGCCCCTGCAAACAGCATTCCCTTCAAGATGGACGAACGCTTCATGTCGGACTCCTCCTCGATCGCTTCGTTGTTGTCCTGCCGTTGTTTCGCTTGTTTCACCTGTTTCGTTGTTGTTCCGTCTTTGTCTTAGCTTCGCTTATTTCTGCGGCGCACCGAAGCCGCCGCCACCCGGCGTCTCCATGTACACCACGCTGTCCGGATTCATGCGCACCTTGCCCAGCGGATAGCTGTCCTTGCCATCAATGCGGAAAACACCCTCCTGGCCCGGCCCGCCACCGCCCAGGCCTTCGGGGGGGTGCTTGCGCGAGCAGGGATTGGCGTTCAACAGCCAGGGCTTGTCGGTACGCACGTAGAACTCCACGATCTGGCCGTCGCCACCGTTGGATGCGCCCTTGCCGCCGGAGCCGCGGCGCAGTTCGCGGCGCTTGAACACCACACGCGATTCGCTCTCGGCAATCTCGGTGGGCACGGTGCCCACACCGGCTGGATAGTAGGTCGCGGGCAGTCCGGGCTTGGTGGCGCGCGCACCCATGCCGCCGGTCAGCCCCGACAGTGTCGCGACGTAATGCTCGCCGCTGGGCCACTGGCCGAAGATGCGGCAGATGAAGGAAGAACCGGTGCCCAGGGCCACCACCTGCCCGGGCACGATGTGATAGAAGGCCTTCATGATGGGCATGGGCACATACATGCCGACGATGTGGCGGGCCGCCACCGGCGCCGGGTAGCGGCAGTTGAGCACGCTGCCTTCGGGGGCCTTCACCTTGATCGGAGCGAGGCTGCCGGCATTGTTGGGCACTTCGGAATTGAGGATGCTGCGCACGCTGAAGGTGGCATAGGCATGCGTGTAGCTCAGCGTCACGTTGATGCCCTTGAGGCTCTGGGGCGAACTGCCCTCGAAGTCCAGGTGCACCTCGCCGGCCTTGTTGTCTATGGTCACCGCCACCCGCAGCTTCACCACATCGCCGGTTGGAATGTCGAAGCTGGCCTCTTCCGTCCAGGTGCCGGCCGGCAGCTTGCGGATGGAATCCCGAACCGCCGCCTCGGAGCGCGAGATGATGGCATCGGACAGGGCCTCGATGTCCGCAAGCTCGTACTGATCGCACAGTTCAACCAGGGCCTCGCCCCCGGACAGGCAGGAGGCCACCTGGGCAGTGAGATCGCCGATGAGCATGTCCGGCATGCGGCTGTTGGCCCGCAGCATGGCCACCAGCGTCCTGTTCGGCTTGCCCTCCTCGTAGAATTTGAGCGCCGGCAGCCAGATGCCCTCTTCGTGCACGTCATTGGCACCGATGCCCGGCCCCAGGCCGCCGATGTCGGTATGGTGGTTGTTGGAACCCACGTAGCCGATGATCCTTCCCTTGTGGAAGACCGGCGCGAACACCGTGATGTCGAAGGTATGCCCCGATCCGCGCCAAGGGTCGTTGGTGATGAGCACATCACCGGGCTTGAGATCACCCTTGAAGGTATCCGCCAGCCAGGCGCCGCAGGTCGCCATGGCGTTGATGTGGCCGGGCGTTCCGGTCTCCGCCTGCGCCACCATCCGCCCGCGCGCGTCGAACAGGCCGTAGGCCAGGTCGCCCGACTCGCGCACGATGGTGCTGAAGGAGGTGCGCTGCATGGCCTTGGCATGCTCCGACACGATGGAGCACAGGCGCGACCACATCAATTCAAGTTCGATGCCGTCCATTATTTGTCTCCCCCGGGCGTCGCCCGCGTGACCCGAGTGGCGACCACGCAACCCATGCCGCCCAGCGCCACCTGCCAGCCCGGCGGAATCACCAGCGTGGTTTCCTTTTCTTCCAGGATCAGCGGCCCATCAAGACTGGTGCCGGCGTGCAGCGCACTGCGCGGCATGACCGCGACTTCCTGGTTGTCCTTCCACAGGTGTACTTTCCGGCGCGAAGCGGCCCTTGCCACCTTGCCGGCCTCGTGCGCGTCCAGGTCAGGCATGGCCATGGCCGGCGCGCTGGCGGTAATGCGCCAGTTGAGCACCTCCACCGGCACCTCGGACTGGATGAGCTTGTACATCTGCAGGTACTGCTCCTCGAAGCGCTTGCGCGCGGCGTCGGTGGCGGCATCGGAGTTCGGGCGTCCGTCCAGTTCCACGATGAGTTCGAATTGCTGGCCGAGGTAGCGCATGTCCGCGGAGTATGCAAAGGCAATGTCCGCCTTGCGCGCGCCCGCTTCGATGAGCGCAGCGCGGCCCTCCTCCTCCATTTCGTCGAACAGCACGCCGACCTTGGTCCAGTCCAGCCGGTCCAGGCGCGACAGCGAGCTTCTTACCAGGTCCAGGCGCGGTGGCGTGACCAGCGAACCGAGTGCCGAGAACACACTGGCCAGCGGCGGGAAGATCACGGTGCTGCTGTGCAGGAGTTCGGCCACCTTGCAGGCATGCACCGGCCCCGCGCCGCCGAACGCCAGCATGGGTATGCCACGATGGTCGGCGCCGCGGTCGGCAGCGTGGGCGCGCACCGCCCCCGCCATGGTCTCGCACACCACCTGATAGACGCCACGCGCGGCGGCGATGGTGCTCACGCCCAGCGGCTTCGCGATGTTCTCGAAAGCCCTGTTCGCTGCCGCCAGATCCAGCTTCATGGCGCCGCCGAGGAAGTTGTCGGCATCGATCACGCCCAGCACCACGTCGGCGTCAGTCACGGTGGGATCCATCCCGCCCTGTCCGTAGCAGGCCGGTCCCGGGCGCGAGCCCGCGCTGCGCGGACCCACCTTCAGCAATCCCAGGGAATCGACCCGCGCGATGCTGCCTCCGCCGGCGCCGATTTCGATCATGTCGACACTCGGGACGCTGACGGGCAGACCGCTGCCCTCCTTGAAGCGATACATGCGGTCGATCTCGAAGCGCCCGGTCACCAGCGGCTTGTGGTCGTTGATGAGGCAGACCTTGGCGGTGGTGCCGCCCATGTCGAACGCCAGCAGGTTGGGAAGCTTGAGCGCGCGCGATGCATAGGCCGAACCCAATGCCCCCGCTGCCGGGCCGCTTTCGATCATGCGCACCGGCATGCGCCCGGCGGTGGCGGGGCCGACCACGCCGCCCGAGGACAGCATGATCAGGGGCTGGCTGGGATAGCGGTCCTTCTTCAGCCGCTCCGACAGCCGCGTGAGATAAGGCTGGGTGATGGGGATGGCATAGGCATTCACCGAGGTGGTGGAGGCGCGCAGGTATTCGCGGATCTGCGGTGCGATCTCCGAGGACAGCGACACGAACACCTCCGGCAACCGTTTGCGGATCTCGGCCGCGAGGCGGCGCTCGTGCGAGTCGTTCTTGAAGGAGAACAGCAGGCACACGCCCACCGAACGGATGCCGCGCGCAGCCAGTTCGCGGCACAACTCGTCCACGTCGGCATCGTTGAGCGGCTCGCCTTCTTCGCCGTCGGCAAAAATGCGCTCGCGCACGGTGAAGGTGTCTTCTTCGGACACCAGTGCCGTCGGATTCTCGATCTGCAGGTCATACATGTCGTAGCGCCGGCAATCGCGTATCACCAGGATGTCGGCGAAGCCGCGCGTGAACACCATGGCGGTGCGCGAGCCCTTGCGCTCGATCAGCGCATTGGTGACCACGGTGGTGGCATGAACGATGGCACCATCGACCTGTTCGGCCTTCAGGCCGGCGCGGGCAAGCAGCGCCTCCACGCCGCGGAAGAATCCTGTGAGCAGGTCATCGGGAGTGGTGAGCGTTTTCTCCACAAGGACTTCGTCGCCACAAAACAGCACCACGTCGGTAAAGGTGCCGCCGATGTCGACGGCAAAGGAATTGCGGGATTTGCTGTTGCTCATTGGCCCTCTTTTTTTGTGTTGGGTATGCAATTCAACGTGATTCCCCAGTCCGGTTCCTCAACGCAGGCTTCGGGAATGACATGCCGGGGAAACACCTCTTCTCCACTGATCCGGTCGAATGTTGCGCCCGGTCACCATGCAAACCGGAGAAGTTGCGATGCGCGCATCGCCGCACGAAAGGCTGAAGCCAAGCGGAATTGAGTCGCAGTGAATGAAGCAACGGCCGCCAGCGGCGCGCTCCCGCGTCAATCTCTTCAGTTGCACGATGCCCTCCTCCGGTTTTATTTTTTCTGGTCAAGCAATGCGTGAGGCGTAAGCGTACCTTTAAAGGGTATCAGTCTGGAGACGATGGAATAATGGCATAATATCTCTAGCTGATATAGCTAATAGTTATGCCATTTCACCAATGGCGGCGCACGGGCCCACTGCAGAAATGAATCTCAAGCAAATCGAATATTTCGTGCGCATTGCCGAGCTGGGCAGCCTCACCAAGGCAGCAACCCTTCTGTCGGTGGCTCAGCCTTCCTTGAGCAAGCAGGTACGCCTGCTTGAAGTGGAGTTGCGCCAGTACCTGCTGGTCCGCAATGGCCGCGGCGTCAGCCTCACCGAGGAAGGAACCGTGTTCCTGAAGCATGCCAGGGGCGTGCTCGACCAGCTGGATCGCGCACGCCACGAGATCAGCGACATCAAGGGTTCACCGACCGGCAAAGTGGTGATAGGCGCCCCCTCCACTGCCGGCAAGGGGTTGATCGGGCGACTGGTGGCGGCGTACAAACAGCGTTTCCCCAAGGCCACGCTGGAGATCATCGAGGCGAAGAGCTGGTCCATCTACGAATGGATACTCTCCGGACGCATCGACATCGGCATCCTCTACGATCCTAGGCCCTCGGCATTGATAGAAACCATCCCGATGGTGCAGGAGGAGGCTTTCCTCATCACATCCCCCTCCAAGGTGTCCATCCCCAAGAGCGCAAGAATTCCGCTCAGACAACTGGAGAAATTTCCGCTCATCCTCCCCAGCTACCCGCACACCATGCGCGTCCTGCTGGAAACCGCGGCGGCGCGCGCCGGCATCAAACTCGACGTGACACTGCAGGTGGAAGGCGCTTCCTTCATCCTGGAACTGGTGGATCAGGGCTATGGCTGCACCGTCCTGGCACGGCACATCCTCGAGGAAAGCACGCTGTTCAAGCGACTGCAGAGCAATGCCATCGTGCGCCCGCACCTGAGCCGCACCCTGGCCATCGCCATTTCCTCACAGCGGCCGGTCACCCACCTTGCGCGGGAGACTTTTGAAATGATCGAGCAATACCTGAAGCAGGCCTGATTCGCGACGGGCTCAGTAAGGGCGCCTGTCCAGCGCGCTCATTCCTCCAGCTATTCCTCCAGCTTGATGTTGCCCTCGGTAACCACTTTTTTCCAGCGGTCCACTTCCGTCACCATGAGCTGACGCAGCTGGGCCGGCGTGCTGCCGATGGGCTTGATGCCCTCCTTGTCCAGTTGCGCAACGATGTCGGGGGCCCTGGCCACCTGCGCAAAGATTTCGCTGGTCCTGTTGACGATGGCCGGCGGCGTGGCGCCGGGGGCGATGAAGCCCAGCCAGCTGTTGACGTCGTAACCTGGAATGGCCTCGGCAATGGTGGGCACATCGGGCAGCTGCGGAGAACGCTCGCTGCCCATGATCGCGAGCGCCCGCGCCTTGCCGGCCTTGATGTAGGACAGTGATGCCACCAGGCCTGCAGGCACCACGTCGATGCGCCCGGCCACCACTTCGGACACCGGTGTGCCCTTGAAGTGCACGTAGGTGACCTTGGTCCTGGTGGCGCTGTCGATCCAGGCACCGGAGAGATGGTTGATCCCGCCCGAGCCGGCCGTGCCGAAATTGACCTTCCCCGGGTTGCCCCTGACATAGGCGATGTACTCGTCGAAATTCTTCACAGGCAGCGCGTTGCTCGCCAGAAGCACCGATGTGCGCGAGCTGATCCACGACACCGGCGCGAAGTCCTTGATGATGTCGAAGGACAGGTCGTTCTTGAAGGCCGGAAAGATGGTGAAGCCTCCGGTGACCACAAGCAGGGTATAGCCGTCCGGTTTCGCCTTGGCAACATAAGCTGCGCCGATGGCCCCGGTGGCACCCGCCTTGTAATCCACCAGGAATTGCTGCCCGGTCAGCGCACTCGCCTTCGTCGCATAAACCTGGGTCTCGATGCCGGCAAAGCCGCCGGGGGCATAGGGCACGATCATGGTCACCGGCCTTGAGGGGAATGTCGCCGCGTCCTGAGGCAGGACCGTGGTGGACAAAAGCAAGGCAGACAGGCCCATCAATACCGAATGCAGGCGACGCATGGCTCACTCCTTTGTCGTCAGAACAGGAACGCAGGCTCGAGACCTGGCGGGTACTCTACGGCACCCTCGACGAAGATTCCAAGACTGTGGCGCTTTGTGACGCCGCATTATAGATGCAGCGGACCAACATGTAGAAGGTCAACGCCGGGACAATCCCGGGATTTTCCGGGGAGTTTCAGTTCATCACCAGGGAAATGAGCCCCACAATCCAGTCTGGCCAATGGTGCCAAACCCGCGGAAAAGTGAGAACAGGCAGGACAACCCATGCCCGCTTCCGGCAGAGGGAAAGAACGGCCGGCTCAGGCTTTGATCAAATCGATCATCGGATAACGCCCGCCCAGCGGCCCCGCCGCGCTGATCCCCCACCAGCGTTCCAGCGCCGTGGCATACAGGCTGCGGAAATCGACCGCATGCACCAGGTTGCCGTTGTCGAGGCGATCGAGTTGCGGACCCTGGCCATACAGGCCGCCCTTCACCGCGCCGCCCGTCACGAAATGCGCGTTTGCCGTGCCATGGTCGGTGCCGCCAGAAGCGTTTTCCTGCGCGCGGCGCCCGAACTCGGCATAGGTGAGGATCAGCGTCGAGTCCCAGCGGTTCAGTTCGACCAGTGCAGCCTTCAGTGCCGCCAGTCCTTCGCCGAATTGCCGCAACAGGGCGGCATGTGTGCCGGCCTGGTTCTGATGCGTGTCAAAGCCGTTCAGCGTGAGCCGTATGGCGGCCACCGGCTCCTTGCCGGCCACAACATTGGCGGCCGTCCGCACGGCATTGCCGAACGGCCCGTTCGGGAACGTTGTTGACAGCGCCGCACCTCCGCCCAGTCCCTTCGCCGCCTGCACCACTTCATCTTCCACGCCGAGGATATGGTCCAGCGCCCTGTTGCCGCTCATGTGTCCGGGCGTGGCCAGCCTTGCCTGGCGGAGGAATTGTTCGGTGTTCGTAATCGTCACGGCACGCGCACCGCCGGTGAACGGGCCCATCTCGGCACTGCCCACGATCACCCCGTCGGCCGAAAAGCTGCGCGGCACCGGGTGCGCGCGGAATGCCCGTGCCAGCCAGCCCTGCTGCAGCACCTGCTCGCTGCTCGAGGCCGTGTCCCAGATTTCGATGGAGCGAAAATGCGACAGATTGGGATTGGCATAACCCACGCCGCGCACCACCGCCAGTTCGTTCGCCTGCCACAGTGGCATCAGCGCGGCGAGCGATGGATGCAGGCCTTCGCGCTCGGAGAGCTGCAGTACCTCATCACGCTTGATGGCAATGCGCGGGCGCAGCCGGTAATACTCGGGATCGGCATAGGGCACGACGGTGTTGAGGCCGTCGTTGGCGCCCTTCAATTCGATGAGGATGAGGAGTTTGCGGTAGGCATCGTCGCCCGCCGCCCCGAACGTACCGGGCACCGCCGGCGCGGCGAAAACAAACTCAGGCATCGAGGCGGCCAGAGATGCTGCCGCCATGCTCCTGATGAAGTCGCGTCTTTGCATGATTACTCCCCCTCGCCCGCTGGATTGCATTCATGGTTCGACAGGTTCACCACGAACGGAATCCCGCAAAACCGTTCGTCCTGTGGCTGTCGAAGGAGATTTTCATTTACTTCAGCTGATACACCGGATCCATTGCCAGATGGCGCACCCATTCGCGCCCAGACAGATCTGCCGGCACCGGGTTGGCGGGCGCAGACGCCAGCACGATTTTCTCGATGGCTGGGTCATGCTCGCTGGCGAACGCCGACAGCCAGCGCCTGCCCTCAAACATCGGCAGCAGCGCCGGCCGTGCACGTCGCAGCACTTCGTTGACGGCCAGCGGCGACTGGATGCCCGCATCAAGCTGCGGGCGCGGCGGCTCTGCGAAAGCCTGCATGACGCCGCCGTCCGGCTGCATTCTTTCCTCAGTACGGAACAGCCGCTCCACGAACTGCTTGCGCGCCAGCAGCGTCGAGGCATTGATCCAGGCATCGCCGCCCGGCCAACCCTTGACGTTGGGCGGTGCAAACAGGGTCTGGCCCAGGCCGGCCATGACGATGGCCGCAGGAACAGTGTTGTTCATGGGCACATCGAACTGGCGCAGGCTGCCCACCACGAATTCGGCGGGTGACTTCACCAGCACGGCGCGGTTTTCGGGCTTCCAGAATGATGGCGACAGCAGCAGGCCGCGCAGCGCGGTGCGGATGTCATAACCGCTGCCCCGGAACGCGGCGGCAATGCGCCGGACTTCCGCAGGCTCCGGGTCGGGGGAAACAAACTCGCGCCACATTTTCGCGACGATGAATTCGGCTGCTGCCGGCTGCGCCAGCAGGATGTCGAGCACATCATCGCCATCGAACGTGCCGCTGCGGCCGAGCACGGTCTTCATTCCGTAGTCATGCGCCAGCCGGCGATTGACGAAGGCGCCGGTCTCGGGATCAATGGACCAGCCGGTGAAGGCACGCGCCGCCTCACGGATGTCGGTTTCCGAGTAATGGCCCTCACCCAGCGTGAACAGTTCCATGACCTCGCGGGCGAAGTTCTCGTTCGGCCTGCCCTTGCGGTTGGAGGCCGCGTCGAGGTACACGACCATGGCCGGATCCCTGGAGGCGGCATGCAGCAGCGTGGCGAAATTGCCCAGCGCGTTCTCGCGCAGCAACACATTCTGCTGATACATCAGTTGCGGATAGCGCACCTTCTGCTGGCTGGAGGTGAAATGGTTGTGCCAGAACAGCGTCATGCGCTCAGTGAGCGGCGATTGCGTTGCCAGCATTTCATTGATCCACCAGCCGCGCAGTTGCAGTGTTTCGAGCACCTGCCGGCGCTGATGTGCCTGGCGCTCGGCGGTGGTCATTTCGCGGATGACGCGCGGCGGAACAATCGGGTCGGCGATCCATGCCGGCGCGGGTGTCGCAGCAGTCCGGGGAACGTCGGCCAGCAGTTGCGCCACCGCCTGCTCCCGACTCATTGCGGAAAAGGTCTTGATTTCGTACCAGGTGGGGCCGAAGCCGGTGCGGGCCAGCAGGTGGCGCGCATCCTCGGTACCCAGGGCCGTTGCCGCCGATGCTGCAGTGACAATTGAGAAGAGGCCGGCGGCCAGCACCGCCGCCAGGGAAAGGTTCCACCCGGCGCTGCACCGGGTAGCAACGCGGGTGGCAACGTTCATCTTATTGGCCCTGCCTTTCGCGATAGATGTCATGGCCATGGGCACTGATGTCGCGGCGCAGCTGACGGCGCTCCTCGGGGCTCATGCGGCCGCCGGGGCCGTGGTCATCCTGGCCCTGCTGCGCCTGTCCCGGTGCCAGCGACTGGCCCTGGCGCTGTGGCCAGATCGCCTCGCGCGCCGGCACGCGTTCGCGCCCGGGCGCGCCACGCTCCATGCGCTGTCCCGGCTGCTGGGCCGCAGCGAGCCATGCAACACCGAGCGCGCCCAGCACGCACAGGGTCGAGACGGCTGCCATCAGGCGATTCATGAAGACTCCTTCGATTCGTATCGTTCCAGCCCGTCAATCGACAGCGCCGGTCTGCAATTTCCTCAACGCATGCAGGCTACGGTACGGCTGTAAGTGTGCTGTGACACCCCGGGCAAGTCTGTAAGCAATTGTTTCCCGGACCGGCTTTGCAACCGACTGTTACCTCCGCACCCCTGCCCGCGCTGGCCTCCCCCGCCTTCAACCGCTAGGATACGGGCATGACAACGCAAACCATGCAGAAAACCCGCATTTTAGTGGTGGATGACGACCTGCGGCTGCGCGACCTGCTGCAGCGCTATCTGGGCGAACAGGGCTTTGCCGTGACCACGGTCTCCGACCCCAACGGCATGGACCGGCTGCTCGGCCGCGAGCGCTTCGAGCTGATGGTCCTCGACCTGATGCTGCCGGGCGAAGATGGCCTGTCCATCTGCCGCCGGCTGCGCGGCACGAAAAACACCATTCCAATCATCATGCTCACTGCCAAGGGCGAAGACGTGGACCGCATCCTGGGCCTTGAAATGGGCGCCGACGACTACCTCCCGAAGCCCTTCAATCCGCGCGAACTGGTGGCGCGGATCAATGCGGTGCTGCGCCGGCGCACCGCGCCGACACCGCCCGGCGCGCCATCTTCGGCGGATGGCCCGGTGACGTTTGGCGGCATCACCGTCAACCTCGCGAACCGCACCATGGAGAAGGATGGCGAGTCGATTTCGCTCACCACCGGCGAATTTGCCCTGCTCAAGGTGCTGGTCACCCATCCGCGCACCCCGCTGTCGCGCGACAAGCTGATGGAACTGGCGCGCGGCCGCGAATACGAGGTGTTCGACCGTTCCATCGACGTGCAGGTGTCACGCCTCCGCAAACTGATCGAGAAGGATCCCACCAAGCCCGAATATCTCCAGACGGTGTGGGGATTTGGCTACGTGTTCGTGCCTGACGGCAAAGTGGCCGAGGCGTAGGGACGCAGCGAGGTGAACCCGCCGTCCTGGCTGTTTCCGCGTTCGCTGCTGTGGCGAACGTTCCTGCTGCTGGGCGCGGTGGTGATCCTGTCGACAGCCGCCTGGCTGCAGATCTTCCGTTCCTACGAAATCGAGCCGCGCGCCCGTGCGCTGGCGCAGAACCTGATCTCGGTGGTCAACCTCACCCACGTCGCACTGCTGACCGCACAGCCCGAGCTGCGCCGCCAGTTGCTCTCGGAGCTGGCGATACGCGAGGGCATCCAGGTCTATGCCAGCGAACCCGGCGAGAAGATCTCGCCCATGCCGGACAATCCGGTGCTGCAACTCACCATGAGCCTCGTGCGCCAGCAACTCGGCCAGGAGACGCGCTTCACATTGCGGCGTGAAGGCCTGTCCGGGCTGTGGGTGTCATTCAGCATCGAGGACGACGAATACTGGGTGCGCGTTCCGCGCGAGCGATCCGAACGGCGCATTGCGGTGCGCTGGTTTGCCTGGGGCGTGCTGGCGCTGGCGCTGGTGCTGCTGGCCGCCTACCTGATCGTGTCGCGCGTCTCCAGCCCCCTGCGCACGCTGGCCTCCGCCGCCAGGGAGATCGGCCGCGGCCGGACCCCGCCGCCGGTCGAGGAGGCGGGTGCCGATGAAATCCGCACACTGACGCGGGCCTTCAACCAGATGACGACGGACCTGTCGCGCCTCGAGCAGGACCGCGCGATCATCCTCGCCGGCGTATCTCATGACCTGCGCACGCCGCTGGCAAGACTGCGCCTCGGCATCGAGATGAGCCAGGCCGATGACAGCCTGCGCAGCGGCATGCATGCCGACATTGAGGACAT
This sequence comes from uncultured beta proteobacterium, assembly GCA_903928055.1. Classification (GTDB taxonomy): domain Bacteria; phylum Pseudomonadota; class Gammaproteobacteria; order Burkholderiales; family SG8-39; genus CAIYPG01. The sequence goes on from CAIYPG010000123.1 coordinate 17,562, forward strand.
GGACCGCATCATCGGCCAGTTCCTCGACTTCGCCCGCCTCGATGGCGGCGAGAGCATCCAGGCCATCAATCTGCCCTCGCTGGTATCGGACACCGTGGAGCGCTACCGGCGCATGGGCCATGCCATCACGCTCACCACAGATACCGCGGAGGAACTTCCTGAGCTGCCGCTGCAACCGCTGGTGATGCGCCGCGCGCTCTCAAACCTGATCGACAATGCGCTGCGCTACGCCAGGACAGAAATCGATGTGGCGGTACGCCGTGACGGCAAGGAAGCGGTGATCGAAGTCATGGACCGCGGCCCGGGCATCCCCGAGGGCGAAATGGAGCGGCTGAAACAGCCGTTCACGCGGCTTGAGCAGTCGCGCGGCGACAGCGGTGGCTCGGGCCTCGGCCTGGCGATCGTCGATCGTGTCATCGCTTCGCATCACGGAAGCTTCGAGCTGGCAGCGCGCGATGGCGGCGGACTGGTGGCGCGCATCCGCCTGCCGCTGCCATGACCTTTGATTTATTATCGATTTTGATGAATGATAATTAATCCAAGCGTTTCAATTAAGTAATTGTTATCACGACTATCGCAATGATTTCCGCCCGGCGGGCACATTCCGTCGCGCACGGGCCGAAACAGCGGCTATGATTGAGGCTGCTCCACATCCTTGACCGGCCTCCCGACATGTCCCGCCCGCAACGCTACACCCTGACCCTCTCCTGCCCCGATCGCGTCGGCATCGTCGCCGCCGTCAGCACCTTCATCGCCGGCCACAAGGGCTGGATCGTCGAGGCGAACCACCACGCCGACCAGGACACGCAGCGCTTTTTCATGCGCCAGGAAATCCTCGCCGACTCCCTGCCCTTCGACGCCGACGGCCTCCGGCAGCGTTTCGAGCCCATCGCCCGCGAATTCAACATGGACTGGAAGGTCAGCGACACCGGCACGAAGAAGCGCGCGGTGCTGCTGGTCTCGAAGCAGGAGCACTGCCTCTATGACCTGCTGGCACGCTGGCAGTCGAAGGAACTGGACATCGACATTCCGTGCGTGATCTCCAACCACGAGACCTTTCGCGGCTTCGTGGAATGGCATGGCATACCCTTCCACCACATTCCGGTCTCACCCGATACCAAGTCCCAGGCCTACGGCGAAGTTCTGAAGACTTTTTCCGAGGCGCGCGGCGACGTGATGGTGCTGGCGCGCTACATGCAGATCCTGTCACCTGATGTGTGTGCGGCTCTGTCCGGACGCATCGTCAACATCCACCATTCCTTCCTTCCAAGTTTCGTCGGCGGACGGCCGTACCACCAGGCCCATGCACGCGGCGTGAAGCTGATCGGCGCCACCTGCCATTACGTCACGGAGGAACTGGACCAGGGCCCGATCATCGAACAGGACGTGATCCGCGTGGACCACTCGGACAGCGTGGATGACCTGGTGCGCTACGGCAAGGACATCGAGAAGGCCGTGCTGGCGCGCGGCCTCCGATACCATCTCGAAGACCGCGTGCTGGTGGACGGAACTAAGACAGTGGTGTTCCGCTGAAAACTGCACGGCCCAAGTATTGCGGGTAGCAGACGCCGCGGCGAGGAGCGCCGCGGCACAATGCCTTGCTAGTTTCCTGCAGCTTCCGTCACAGGTGCAGGCGATGGCTGTGCCGGGGTGGTTGCAAGCGTTGGAATCGGGCAATTCCTGTTGATCATCAGATTGGTCAAGTGAACTTTCCGGGTATCCGCAGCGCTCATCGCTTCATTGGCGTTGGAGAACGAACCAAGAATGGCGGGCCAGAATAATATGGCTCGCGCAACGTTGCCTCCCGTCATTCCCTTTTCCCTGTCCGCGTCAGCGCGAAATTTTTCCGCATCAGCATATTCATTTTGAAGTTGAGCGCAGGACAGTCCTGTGTCGCCGGGTTTGACGGTCTGCACGACCATGGGTGTGGCGCACGCGGAAAGCAGCAGTACCGCAGAAAATCCCGGAACAAAGCGTTGCATGGCTATCCTTTGGCTTGAAGGGTTTTCGGCTTGAAAGCCAAGCCGCTGGAGCTGAACCAAAGGTAACAATTACCGCGCGCCCTGCATATCACTTGAAAAGTGACCCCGTGAACTGCGGATGTCACGAACTGGTGGGGATGTTCGCGGGATTCAGCCAGGCGTGGTGTTCCGCTAACGCGAGTCGTTGCTGAGCGGCAGCAGTTGCTGCAGGCAGCGGCTCGATTCGCCACCCCGGTCGGCTGCCGGCGCCTTGCGCAGGCAGGCCACTGCCGCGCGCACGCGGCGGAAGCGCCGGTCGGTGAGGCGCGCTTCACACTCCACGGCATAGGTCGAGGGCCACGAGCCGCCCGCACCGGTGAGCGCGCCAGACACCTCGCATTCGGCAACACGGTATTTCAGCCATTGGGCATGCTGCGCCTTGAGCCCTTCGATGAGGCGGGAGTCACCCTCGGGGGCCAGCAGAGCAAGCAGTGCCGCGTGCTGCTGCTCAAGCTGCGCGGCAAAATAATCACGGGTCTTCACATGCTGTTCGCCCACCGCCATGGCGCTGCCTTCGGGCCATTCGGAGGACGATGCCTGGCCCCATGCGGGGAATGCGGCGGTCACGAGCAGCACACACAGCACGCCGAAAGAACGCTTGCGCACGCGTTCCATCCTCACCCCCAGGCCGCAATGAGCCCCGCGGCATACAGCACAGCAGCCAGCAGGATGCAGCGATACGGAACGCTGAACCAGTAGCGCCTGGCGAGGAACACATACCCCGCCAGAAAGACCGCGCCCAGCAGCGGCAGAAACCACAGCCCGAAAAAGAACGCCCCGTGATGCATCGGGAGATAGCTGTAGATCAGGCCGAACAGCATGGCGCCCATGCCATGGCTGGCATTGAGTCCGGTCCACGCCTTCCACATCGTGGTCTGGTGCGACATCACCGGCGACACCGCCTTCATTCGATCTTCAAGCTCTGCTTCTCGCGGATGCAGCTTCGGTCCGCGGAAGGTGTACACGAGATGAACGAGCCCGAGCAGGAAGATGATCACGCCGCCTGCGGCCACCAGCCTGGAGGCGAGGCTCGCTGTTGCCAGGATCATGCCGCCTCCCCTGCGGCGCGACGGCGCGCGGCGTGGCGCTTCACCCGGAAGCGCCAGCGCATCAGGCCGATGGCATAACCGATGTAGTACCCGGCCAGCAGGCCGAACACCGCGAGGGTCAGCGGACTGCTCACGAAGTCGCCCGAAAATCCGGCGTTGGGAAGGTCGAACATCAGCCCCTGCACGACGCGATACAGGATGCGGCCGATGAACAGCAGCGACAGCACAATGCCGAGGATGCGGTTATGCGTGTAATACAGGCCGGCCGCGCTGGCCTCGAAGCGCGTGAGCTTCAATCCGAAGACCGCGAACAGCCCGCCGGCCACCGCGCTGCCCAGCAGCAGCGCCAGCATGTCGAGGTCGGGCCAGGCCTCCCTCCCGAGCAGCAGCAACAGCGTGGGAAAAATGTAGAGCGTGATGCGCGGCCGGGCCGGGGTCAGCTGCTGCCGCGTGGTCAGGCGGCGCACCCGCGTCACCATGCGCCACAGGATGAGTGGTGCCAGTACCAGCAGGGCAATGGCGGAGTGGCTGAGGGCGGGCATCATGGATGCATTCTACTTGGGGCCGCCACCACTCCATCGCTCCATACTGTCGCGACTACTTGCCGAGGATGAATGCCGCCCCGCTCGCCTTGCATACTTCGCGCACTTCCTCGTACAGGGCCCGGGTGAGCGGTATGCCGGTCTTCTTGCGCTCGGCGTAGTCCCTGTATTGCTGGTCGCCTGCAACCTGCACCGGCTCATGCGGATCGACCGGTGGCAATCCGCGCAGGCGGTCCATCAATGCATCCATTTCCTCACGGAATCCGTCGCCGCCGCCGAACATCTCCGGATCGATGGCCATGAAGAAATGGCCCACGGTTTCCTTGGTCTTGTTGCGGAACTCGATGTCATTGGCGTCGCGCGGCCCGGACTTCTGCCCGTTCAGCGTGGAGCAGAGGATTTCCACCATGAGGCCGAGGCCGTAGCCCTTGTGGCTGCCCAGTTCGCGCGTGCCGCCCAGCGCAGTGAGCCGGCGATTGCCGCTCGGTGCCTTGGCGGCATCCGTCAGTGGTTTTCCATCGCGGTCCACCACCCAGCCCACCGGCATCGGCTCGCCGGTGCGCTTGGCAATCGACACCTTGCCGCTCGCGACAGTGCTGGTCGCCATGTCCAGCGAGAACGGCTTGTTGCGTTTCGCCGGTGCAGTGAAGGCGATCGGATTCGTGCCGAGGTAGGGTTCGCGCGAGAACGTGGGAACAACGATCGGCGAGGTCACGCTGGTGAAGGCCATGCCGATGACGCCGTCAGCAGAGGCCAGCGAGCTGTAATACCCGGCAGCACCGTAGTGGTTGGAATTGCGCACGCCGACTGCACCGATGCCGATGGCCTTGGCCTTTTTGATTGCCAGCTTCATGGCCATGACGCCAGGAACATGGCCGATGCTGCGATCGGCATCGATCAGTGCCGTGGCCGGCGTTTCCTTGACGATCCTGATATCGGGCTTCGGCTTCAGGCGGCCGTGGGTTTTCTTTTCCTGGTAGCCCGACAGCATGCCCACGCCATGCGAATCAATGCCCATCAGGTCGGTCTCGACCATGACCTCGACGGTGGTGGCGATATGCTCCGGGGACATGCCCCAGGCGGCGTAGACACCGGAGATCTGCCTGCGCAACAGATCTTCGGCGACCGTGATCATTTCAGCCATGGGTGACTCCTCCTCTATGGTTTGCTGCCAGCGGCGCGCGCCTTCCCTCGGATGGGAAAGATCAGCGCGCCGGATCTGATGATTGCGTGATTACGCCGCGGTCCAGCCGCCATCCACGGACAGCGACGTGCCGGTGATTGACTTGCCGGCTTCCGAACACAGGAACACGGTCAGTGCGCCCAGCTCATCCACTTCCACGAAACGCCCCGAGGGTTGCGGCTTGAGGATGACCTCGGCGATGACGCGTTCGCGGGGAATGCCATGGACCTTGGCCTGGTCGTCCACCTGCTTGTCCACCAGCGGCGTGCGCACGTAGCCCGGGCAGATGGCGTTGCAGGTGATCTGTTCCTTGGCCGTCTCCAGGGCCAGCGTCTTGGTGAAGCCGAGCACGCCGTGCTTGGCCGACACATAGGCGGATTTGAACGGCGAGGCCACCAGGCCATGCGCCGAGGCGATGTTGACGACGCGTCCCCAGCCCTTGGCGCGCATCAGCGGAATGGCCGCCTTGCTGGCATGGAAGACCGAGGAGAGGTTGATGGCGATGATCTGGTCCCACTTCTCGTCCGGAAACTCCGGCACCGGCGCGACATGCTGGATGCCGGCGTTGTTCACCAGGATGTCCACGCTGCCCAGCTCCTTCGCAGCCAGCGCAATCATCGCGCGGATGTCCGCGGGCTTGCTCATGTCGGCCGGCGAGTAAACGCACTTCACCTTGAAGTCATTGGCCAGCTCGGCGCGGATCTTCTCGATCTCCGTGGCATCGCCGAAACCGTTCAGCAGGATGTTGCAGCCTTCCTTCGCCAGGGCATGTGCAATGCCCAGGCCGATGCCACTGGTTGAACCCGTGATGACCGCGCTGCGACCTTTCAACATGACCGTCTCCTGATGAAGAAAAATCTTTCACATTCGCCTGCCGGCCGCCGGTGTCCCGGTCCGGCCGGAAAGAATGAAGTCTACTTTGCGGCCGCCGCGGGCTCGACCGGTGCGGCCTTGCTGGCGGCTTTGGGGTCAACCTTGGCCACAGACTTGTTCGCGGATTTCCCGGCAGGCTGCGCGCCCGGTTCCGGCACCAGTTTCGCCGTGGGCTGCGCCACCGATCCCGGCGGAAGAATCTGGAAGTAGACCTCGTCCTGGCGCACCATGCCCAGTTCGTAACGCGCCCGTTCCTCGACGGCCTCGAAGCCCTGCTTGAGGTCGCGCACCTCGGCATCGAGGCCTGCATTGCGCTGCTGCAGCTTGACGTTCTGTTCCTTCTGGGCCGTGACCTGGCGGTCCAGGTCCCACACGCGCAGCCATCCGCCCTTGCCCAGCCACAGCGGGTATTGCAGCACAACGATCAGGAAGGCCAGGGCGACGGCGACGATGCGCATGGGGTCGGCAATGGCCTGCGGTACGCTGCGTTACGTTCAGCCGCGCAACTGGTAGAACGCATCGCGGCCGGGATAGCCGGCGCCGTCACCGAGATCTTCCTCGATGCGCAGCAACTGGTTGTACTTGGCCACGCGGTCGGAGCGCGACAGCGATCCGGTCTTGATCTGCAGCGCGTTCATGCCGACGGCGATGTCGGCAATCGTGGTGTCTTCGGTCTCGCCCGAGCGATGCGAAATCACCGAGGTGTAGCCGGCGCGCTTGGCCATCTCGATTGCCGCGAAGGTTTCGGTCAGCGTGCCGATCTGGTTGACCTTGATCAGGATGGAGTTCGCCACGCCCAGCTGGATGCCTTCGCGCAGGATCTTGGTGTTCGTCACGAACAGGTCGTCGCCGACGAGTTGCACCGTCTTACCGAGGCGCGCAGTCAGGCCGCGCCAGCCTTCCCAGTCGGATTCGGCCATGCCGTCCTCGATGGAAATGATCGGGAACTTGTCTGTCCAGGCCGCGAGGAAGTCGGTGAATTCGCCGGAGGACAACTTCAGGCCTTCGCCTTCCAGGTTGTACTTGCCGTCCTTGTAGAACTCCGAGCTCGCGCAGTCCAGCGCCAGCACCACGTCCGTGCCCGGCTGATAGCCTGCCTTGTCGATGGCATCGAGGATGAGCTGTATGGCTGCCTCGTGGTTCGCGAGGTTCGGCGCAAAGCCGCCTTCGTCGCCCACCGTGGTGGACAGGCCCTTGGCATCTAGCAGTTTTTTCAGCGCCTGGAACACTTCGGCGCCGCAGCGCAGCGCATCGCGGAAGGTCAGCGCGCCCACCGGCACGATCATGAACTCCTGCATGTCCAGGCTGTTGTTGGCGTGCGCCCCGCCGTTGATCACATTCATCATGGGAACGGGCATCTGCATGCTGCCCGAGCCGCCAAAGTAACGATAAAGCGGCAGGCCCGACTCCTCCGCAGCGGCCTTGGCCACGGCCATGGACACCGCCAGCAGCGCATTGGCGCCCAGACGGCCCTTGTTCTCGGTGCCATCGAGGTCGATCAGCGTCTTGTCGATGAAGCTCTGTTCCTGCGCATCGAGGCCCATGATGGCTTCGGAGATTTCGGTGTTGATGTGCTCCACCGCCTTCAGCACGCCCTTGCCGCCGTAGCGCGTGCTGTCCAGGTCGCGCAGTTCCAGCGCCTCGCGACTGCCGGTGGAGGCGCCCGAGGGCACCGAGGCGCGCCCCATGACGCCGGACTCGATCAGCACATCCGCCTCGACCGTCGGGTTGCCGCGGGAATCCAGCACTTCTCTTGCAACGATGTCTACGATGGAGCTCATATTCCTACCCTGATTATTTGGTTGGTTTCATCTGTTGTTCTGCAAATCCATTGCGTTTCACCAGCGCATCGATGTCCTTCAGCGTGGCAAGCAGGTCCTTCATCATCCCCAGCGGCCAGGCATTCGGGCCGTCTGACAGCGCCTTCGCCGGGTCCGGGTGCGTTTCCATGAACACACCGGCAATACCAACGGCCATCGCGGCGCGCGCCAGTACCGGCACGAATTCGCGCTGCCCACCCGAGGCCGTGCCCTGCCCGCCGGGCAGTTGCACCGAATGCGTGGCATCGAACACCACCGGGCAGCCGGTGTCACGCATGATGGCCAGCGAGCGCATGTCGGAAATCAGATTGTTGTAGCCGAAGGACGCGCCGCGCTCGCACACCATGATGGTGTCCGACGCATTTTTGTCGGGGATGGCTTCACGCGCCTTGTCCACCACGTTCTTCATTTCCTGCGGCGACAGGAATTGGCCCTTCTTGATATTCACCGGTCGGCCTGCCGACGCCACGGCATGGATGAAATCAGTCTGGCGGCACAGGAAGGCCGGCGTCTGCAGCACATCCACGGCGGCGGCGGCAGCGGCGATCTCGCTGATGTCGTGCACGTCGGTCAGCACCGGAACGTTCAGCGTCTTTTTCACGTCCTGCAGGATCTCCAGGCCCTTGTCCATGCCCATGCCCCGATAGGACTTGCCCGAGCTGCGGTTCGCCTTGTCGTAGGATGATTTGTAGATGAACGGAATGCCCAGCGCCGAGGTGATTTCCTTCAGCGTTCCTGCGGTGTCCATCGCCATGTCGCGCGACTCGATCACACAGGTCCCGGCTATGAGAAAGAATGGCTTGTCGAGCCCGACTTCAATACCACAGAGCTTCATCGGATGACTTTCCCGTCAATCCGCCGGTCCCGCGCACCCTGCCCGCTCCCGCGCTTCGCGCCGCCGAGTCCGGGCGCGCCAGTTATCAAAAAGAACGGCCGGTCCAGCCCGACTTCAAATCCGCACAGCTTCATGCCGCGACCGGGTCTTTCTTGAGTTGCTGCTGGTGCTTCAGCGCAGCTTCGACAAAGGACTTGAACAGCGGATGGCTGCCGCGCGGCGTGGAGGTGAATTCAGGGTGGAACTGGCAGCCGATGAACCAGGGATGGCTGGGCAATTCGACCATCTCGCACAACTGCTCCGCCTTGGTCAGGCCGGAAATGCGCAGGCCCTTGTCCTTCAGGCGCCCGATGTACTGGTTGTTCACTTCATAGCGATGGCGGTGGCGCTCGTTGATCGTGTCGCTGCCATAAATCTTGTGCGCCATGCTGCCCGGCTCGAGCTGCGCCGCCTGCGCACCGAGGCGCATCGTGCCGCCCAGGTCGGATTTTTCCGTGCGGTGCTCGACCTTGCCGTCACGGCCCTGCCATTCGGTGATCAGCGCAATCACCGGATGCGGGGTATCCGGATCAAACTCGGTGGAGTTCGCACCAGCCAGGCCGCAGACATTGCGCGCGTACTCGATGACCGCAAGCTGCATCCCGAGGCAGATGCCGAGATAGGGAATGTTGTTCTCGCGCGCCAACTGTATCGCCTTGATCTTGCCTTCGACACCGCGCTTGCCAAAGCCGCCGGGCACCAGCACCGCATCCACGCCGGCCAGCGCGGCCGTGCCATCGGACTCGATGGTCTCGGAATCGATGTAGCGGATGTTGACCTTGGAGAGGGTATGCATGCCGGCATGCAGCAGCGCCTCGATCAGCGACTTGTAGGACTCGGTAAGGCCGACGTACTTGCCCACCATTGCGATCGTGACTTCGTGCTGCGGATGCTCAAGTGCATAGACCAGCTTGTCCCAGGCCGACAGGTCGGCGGGCTTGGCCAGGATGTTCAGCTTGTGGCAGACGATTTCATCCAGGATCTGCTTGTGCAGCATGCCCGGGATCTTGTAGATGGAATCGGCATCCCAGACGGAAATGACCGCCTCGCCCTGCACGTTCGTGAACAGCGAGATTTTCTTGCGCTCATCCTCCGGCAGCGGCCGGTCGGTGCGGCACAGCAGGATGTCGGGCTGTATGCCGATTTCACGCAATTCCTTGACCGAGTGCTGGGTCGGCTTGGTCTTGATCTCGCCGGCCGACTTGATGTACGGCACCAGCGTCAGGTGGATGTAGCAGGTGTTGCCCCGCCCCAGTTCCATCCCCATCTGGCGGATGGCTTCGAGGAACGGCAGCGATTCGATGTCGCCCACCGTGCCACCGATTTCCACGATCGCCACATCGGCGCCATTGGCGCCGCGCGCGATGGAGGCCTTGATCTCGTCGGTGATGTGCGGGATCACCTGCACGGTGCGTCCGAGATAGTCGCCGCGGCGCTCCTTCTTGATCACCGCCTCGTAAATCTGGCCGGTGGTGAAGTTGTTCGCCTTCTTCATCTTGTTCGACTGGAAACGCTCATAGTGCCCGAGGTCCAGATCGGTCTCGGCGCCATCTTCGGTGACAAAGACTTCGCCGTGCTGGAAGGGGCTCATGGTGCCGGGATCCACGTTGATGTACGGGTCCAGCTTGAGCATGGTGACTTTGATACCGCGGGATTCGAGGATGGCGGCGAGGGAAGCGGCGGCTATCCCCTTCCCCAGAGAGGAAACTACGCCACCCGAAACAAACACATATTTGGTCATCACATTACACGGGGATGGGATGGTGGATATTACAACAAAAGCGTCCGCGACGCAGTGCCTCGACACGCGTCCGACGTGAAAAAATCCGCATTGAATTGCGCCACGACATGCATGGCTGATGTTGCGCGGGAAAGCGCCCCGGGATGCGCGAAATCCGTGTCCCGGCGGCGGCTGGCGACTACTTGGAGGCTTATTCGCCGGTATAGACGGGCTTGCGCTTCTCCAGGAAGGCGGCGACCGATTCCTTGTGGTCCCTGGACAGGCCCACGACCGGCTGGTAGTCCTGTTCGGCGCGGAAACAGGCTTCGAGCGTGTGATAGCTGTTCGTCATGGCCGACTTGGTCAGCGCAAACGCCAGCGGCGGGATTGCGGCAAAGCGCTCTGCGGCCACCATGGCTGCATCCAGCGTCTTGCCCGGCTCCACCACTTCATGGACGATGCCGTATTTTTCGGCTTCCGCCGCATTGATCGCGCGTCCGGAGAGCAGCAGTTCACGCGCCCGGCCGGGATTGGTGCGCGCCGTGAGCAGGTAATACAGGCCGATGTCCGGGCACAGGCCGCGCAGGATCTGCGCGCCGGAGAAACGCGCGTTGCTCGCGGCTACGGTGTAGTCGCCGCCCATGGCAATCGCAAAGCCCGCGCCGTAGGCCGGGCCTTCCACGGCCATGACCATGGGCTTGGGGCCGGACACCATCAAGCGCAGGGCATCAAAGCTGATCGCACCCATGTTCAGGCGCCTCTCCATGAATCCGGTGCCGCGATTGCCGCGCTCCTTCATGTTCTTAACGTCGCCACCGGAGCAGAACACGCCGCCCGCACCGGTCAGCACGATGCCGCGGCATTTGCTGTCCGCAGACAACATCGTCATGTGGCGCAGCATGTCCTCCTTGATCGGGATCGACCAGGCGTTGCGGCGGGCTTCGTTATGGATGGTCAGGACGGCAATGCTGCCCTCCCACTTCAACTGGACTTCCATGACTTCCGGCTTCGGGTTTGCGCTCATCGTTGTTCCTTGGCTCTCGTAATGGGTGATGTCCGGCTCATTCGCCGACGTAGACAGGCTTGCGCTTCTCCAGGAAGGCCGCCACCGATTCCTTGTGATCCTTGGACAGGCCCACGATCGGCTGATAGTCCTGTTCGGCACGGAAGCAGGCTTCCAGCGTGTGATAGCTGTGGGTCATCGCCGCCTTGGTCAGCGCAAAGGCCAGCGGCGGAACCGCAGCAAAACGCTCGGCCGCAACCATCGCCGCCTCCAGTGCCTTGCCCGGTGCGGTGATCTCATGGACGATGCCGAACTTCTCGGCTTCCTGGGCATTGAATTCACGCCCGGACAGCATCAGTTCGCGGGCGCGCCCCGGACCGCAGCGCGCCGTCATGGTGTAGTACATCAGGCCATCGGGACACAGTCCGCGACGGACCTGCGCCACGGCAAAGCGCGCATTGCTGGCAGCCACCGTGTAGTCCGATGACACTGCATAGCCAAGGCCGACGCCGAAGGCCGGGCCTTCGACCGCCGTCACCACTGGTTTGGGTCCCGCCACCAGCATGGGAACGATCTCGGAACTGCCACCGTTGCGGGCCAGGCGCCGGGACATGAAATCCACGCCGGCGTCGGCCTTCTTCTTCTGGTTCTTGACATCGCCGCCGGAGCAGAACACCCCGCCCGCACCGGTGAGCACAATGGCGCGGCAGGTGTTGTCGGACAGCAGCGATTTCAGGTGCCGCAGGCAATCCTGCTTCACCGGTTCAGACCACGCGTTGCGGCGTGCGACGTTGTTGATCGTGAGGATGGCAATGCCGCCTTCGCGGCGCAATTGCATTTCCATCACTTCGGCATTGGCATCAACGGGATTGGCGCTCATGTGGATTTCCTGTCAGATAAGTTGGGGTTATTCGCCGGTGTACACGGGCTTGCGCTTCTCTAGAAAGGCCGCAACGGATTCCTTGTGGTCTTTGGACAGCCCGACCACGGGCTGGTAGTCCTGCTCGGCGCGGAAACAGGCCTCCAGGGTGTGATAGCTGTGGTTCATCGCGGACTTGGTCAGTGCAAAAGCGAGTGGTGGCACTGCAGCAAAACGCTCGCAGGCTTTCAGTCCCGCTTCCAGTGCCTTTCCTGGCTCCACCACTTCGTGGACGATGCCGTATTTCTCAGCCTCCTGTGCGGTAAAACTGCGCCCCGAGAGCAGCAGTTCGCGGGCGCGGCCAGGGCCACAGCGCACCGTCAGCGTGTAATAGAAGCCGCCGTCTGGGCACAGCCCGCGCAACACCTGCGCGCCGGAAAATTTCGCGTTCGAGGCGGCCACCGTGTAATCACCCGCAAGCGCATAGGCGAGGCCTGCGCCTAGCGCAGGACCTTCCACGGCCTGCACCACGGGCTTGGGTCCTTCCATCAAAGTGCGCACGATCTTGTGGCTGAGCGCATCCGGACTCTGGTTCAACCGGCGCTCGGAGAAATCCATGCCGCGCCCGCTCCTCGCCTTCATGTTCTTGACGTCGCCGCCCGAGGAATACACGCCGCCCGAGCCGGTCATGACGATACCGCGGCATTTGCGGTTGGCCATCAGGTCGTCGAGGTGGCGCATCATGTCCTCGCGCACCGGCGGGGACAGTGCATTGCGGCGCGACGGATTGTGGATGGTGAGGACCGCAATATCGCCCTCCCACGACAATTGCGTCTCCATGACATCACTCTGGGGCTGGGCGCTCAAAGGCTCTCCTTTTGGGGTCTGAACAACGGCTTTTGTCGTTTTTGGGCTGTGCAACAATACCTGTTGCCGCACCTGTTTGCCGTTCACTGCATTTTAACGGAACTACGCTCCCGGCAGAATCAGCCCAACGCAGACTTGAATGCGCAGCCTGTCTTTGCACGCACATCCTCGAGTGATACGCCAGGGTGCAATTCCTTCAGCACCAGCCCGGAGAAAGTGACCTCGAACACGCACAGATCGGTGATGATCATGCTGACCAC
>CAIYPG010000124.1 GCA_903928055.1 uncultured beta proteobacterium
CATCATCCTCGTCACCCACAGTCTCGCGGAAGCGGTTTTCCTGTCGGATCGCATCTTCGTCTTCACGTCGCGCCCCGGCCGCATCAAGGCGGTGCTCGACGTCGACGAGGCGCATCCGCGCGATCCCGCCTTCATGGTGTCCGACCGCTTTGGCGCCCTGCGCAACCGGCTTTACGAGCTGCTGCGCGAAGAGGTGCTGGCTGCCATGAGCGAAGACATGCCGGGCCTGCGCCCATGAGCGCGTTGGAAGGGCTCCTGCGCCCCCTGCGCGGCCGGCAGGCTGCTTGGAGCCGCGCCACGCGCATCCTGTTCCTGCTTGGCCTGCTGGGTCTCTGGTACGCGGTCACAGTCAACGGCCTCGTGAGCAGCTTCTTCCTGCCGAAGCCCGAGCGCGTGTTCCAGACCTTCTGGACCATTCTCACCAACGGAGAGGCGCTGGAAGAATTGCAGGTAACCTTGTTCGAATATGCGGTGGCCTGTCCGCTGGCAGCGGTTCTGGGGATCGTCGCCGGGTACCTGTGCAGCCGGACCACCTACCGCGTGCGCGTGTTCGAGCCGATCCTCTCCGGCCTCTATGCGATCCCGATCATCGTCTTTTATCCGCTGTCCGTGCTGTTCTTCGGCATCGGGCCGGAATCCAAGATCGCCCATGGGGTGCTGTTCGGATTCTTTCCCATCTGCCTCAGCACGATCCAGGGCCTTGCTAAGGTGGATCCCATCTATCTGCGGCTGGCCGCGTCCATGGGTGCGACGCAGGCCCAGACCCTGAAGCGCATCCTCCTGCCTGCAGCGCTGCCGAGCATCCTCGCCGGATTGCGGCTGGGATTCATGCTGACCTTTCTCGCGATCATCGGCGGCGAAACCATCGCCTCCCTGGGCGGCCTCGGTCATCGCATCGTCTGGTATGCGGAAGGCATGGAAACGGTGAAGATGTTCGCCTACGTGCTCTTCGTCATCCTCATGTCGGCGCTGATGAACGCCGTCCTGTCCCTGCTTGAGCGGCGCTGGAGCCCGCGCACATGACGCGCCTGAAAGCCCTCTCGCCCCTTCAGGCGCGCCTGCTGCTCATTGCAGGCCTGCTCTGCTTGTGGGAGGTGCTGGGACGGCTGGGCAGCGATCTTTTCGTCAGCCCATTTTCGACGGTCGTGTCGTCCGGCAGCCGCATCTTCGCCGATCCCGCCGTCCTGTCGGCGCTCGGCACGACGGGCTTAGAACTCGCGATCGCCTTCGCGGTCTCGCTGGTCGTGGGCCTTATGCTCGGGCTGGTGGTGGCTGCAGGCGGCTTCACCTACCAGACCTTCTACCCGCTCGTCTTGCTGATCTACGCCATTCCGCAGATCACCATCCTGCCATTGTTCGTGCTGTATTTCGGCTCCGGGCCTGCCTCGAAGATTGCGTTCGGCATCAGCCACGGCCTCTTTCCCATCGCTATTTCCGTGATCGCCGGCGTGCAGGGCATCAATCCGGTCCTGCTCGCTAGCGCCCGCTCCATGGGCGCGAGCCGCTGGC
>CAIYPG010000125.1 GCA_903928055.1 uncultured beta proteobacterium
CGATGCCTGAAAGTCCTGGAGAATGGGGTCGAAGAGTTCGCGGAACACTTCGTAGCTCTCGTGGTCAGGCGCGTAGACACCCACTGAGCTATCCGGATTCAACAGGCCCGAGCGAATCACATCGTCAAGGCAGACACCGCTCGATGTCATTCTTTTCGACAGTTGAACCCGAAGCGACTCGCTCAGAAAACGTGTCAGCAAGGACATCGGGCAGGGCGACGGCGCATCAAGCGCGGATCGGCAGGGGCGATGCGCAAGCCGAGCAGCGCTTCGCCTTCACGGGAACCCGGGTCAGGCATTCCGGGCACTCCTGCATGGGAGCCTCTGGTTCGGGTTCTTTCGCGAGCGCCCAAGGAAGAATCTTCAGATTGCCCCGTTCATGGAAGTAATTCATGCCCCTGAAAGTCAACACGAGCAGCATGAATATCACTGCGATCGTCAGCACGAAGTCGAGAATCGTGATATCCGGCGGGTAGCCGCCCAAGGTCAACGATCGAATTCCCCAGATACCGAATATTGTCGCTCCCACATTGAGGACCAAGGTATCGAACGGGCGCGTGATGACCGTAAAGACGACCACCGCCAGGCTCAATACCGAGACCAGGCTGACCACGATGACGATGTGCGGTGTTCTGGAAAAAGACATTTCGCCTGCATATGCATAGTCGAATGTGCTTTTCATCGGTTTTACGGTAACGGGATCCACGAGTTTGAATTCGGTCATTTCGACCCTGGGAACCTGTTCCTGGATCGTCATCAGCAATTTCCCTGCGGTCTCCGCCGGAGTGAGTTCATGGACTGTCTTGTCTGCGAACTCCCTCTGCAGCGCCACGCCGATGCCGAGCTTGTATTTGTCGAAAGGATAGGTCAGAAAGCTGCCCTTGATCGGCAGTGTTATGCGCTTGGATATTTCCTCGGAGCTGGACGGGATTTCAACGATCGCAGAGGGAGGTGCCGTTTCTGATCGGGTGTCATCTTCATCGACCTCGAAGAAAATCACCCGCTCCTTGTAAGCCGCACATTTTTTCTCCTCCTTGCAGGTATGAAAGCCGCTCACGCGCAGGGTCGCCAGGCGGTTCGGCTCATCGATTGCCACTACGTCCACGTGCAGCTTAGTAAAGGCGGACTCTGCCACCAGGCCCTCTGGCGTAAAAGGCAAGTGCTTTTCGTCGAGGGAGTGCTGTGCTTCCTGCAGGATGCTTCTCAGCATCCAGGGCATCATGAGGGTGCATACGACGAACATCCCAATCGCGATCAGGAAGAAAAAGCGAAGTGCGACCTGATTGGATTTATTGTCCGCCATGCTTCTCTCCGTTCACAGATCGTCGGGGAACGACGAGGTTGACTGCCGATCGGGAATGATATTACTTTATAAAATCAGGTCATGGCCCGGGGAATTCGAGCTGACCCAGGAGGCCCTATGGGGTAGGTGCAACTTGAATACGCCCGGATTGTGACCTGCAAGCCGGCAATGACGATCGACTCACCGCCCCCCGTATAATTCGGGCAGCATGAAACCCGATTCCCCAGCCGCCCCTGCCCACACCCCGATGATGTCCCAGTACCTGCGCCTCAAGGCGCAGCATCCGGACATCCTGCTGTTCTATCGCATGGGCGATTTCTACGAGCTCTTCCACGAGGACGCGGAAAAAGCCGCGCGGCTGCTGGACATCACGCTGACCACGCGCGGCGCTTCGGCCGGGGTGCCGATCCGCATGGCGGGCATTCCCTGGCATTCGGCCGAGCAATACCTCGCCAAGCTGGTGAAGCTGGGCGAATCGGTGGCGATCTGCGAGCAGATCGGCGATCCGGCCACCTCCAAGGGGCCTGTGGAGCGCGCGGTGACGCGCATCGTCACACCGGGCACGCTCACCGATTCGGCGCTGCTCGAGGACAAGGCCGACAACATCCTGCTGGCGATCTGCGCGCATCGCAATTCGCTGGGCCTCGCATGGCTGAGCCTTGCCAGCGGCGAGCTGCGCGCCATCGAGATCGCCCCGGAACTGCTGTCCGCGGAATTGCAGCGCATCGCACCGGCTGAAGTGCTGGTGACCGCCGTCGGCGAAAATTCCAGCGGACTGCCGCTCCAGGACTATTCCGTCACCCGCCTGCCCGAATGGCATTTCGATGTCGAGGCCGGTCGCACGCGCCTGCTGAAGCAACTGGGCGCGGCATCGCTGGCAGGTTTTGGTGCCGAAGACCTCGCCCCCGCCATTGGCGCGGCCGGCGCCCTGCTCGACTACGCCGCCCGCACGCAGGGCCAGGCGCTGGCGCATGTGTCGTCCATCAGCGTGGAGCGCACCGGCGCCTATGTGCGCATGGACCCGGCCACGCGCCGAAACCTTGAAATCACCGAGACGCTGCGCGGTGAGCCTGCGCCCACGCTGTTCTCGCTCATGGATGAGTGCTCCAGCGGGATGGGCAGCCGGCTGCTGCGCCTGTGGCTGCACCACCCGCTGCGCGATCGCGCGCTGGTGGGTGCGCGGCACGAAGCCGTCGCCACGCTGATCGACACGAACGCGCATGTGGCGGTTGCCGCCGCATTACGGCGCATTGCCGACGTGGAGCGCATCACCTCGCGCGTTGCACTGCGCAGTGCGCGGCCGCGCGACCTCTCGGGGCTGCGTGACAGCCTGGCAAACCTGCCTGAGCTGACCGCACTGATTCCCGCCGCATCTACAACCACGGCGCCGCTGCTGGGCGCGCTGGCGCAGGACCTCGCCGTGCCCGCCGATTGCGTGACGCTGCTGCAACAGGCCATCGCGCCCGAGCCCTCGACCATGCTGCGCGAAGGCGGCGTGATTGCCGACGGCTACAACGCCGAGCTCGACGAGCTGCGTGGCCTGCAGACCAATGCCGGCGAATTCCTCGTGGCGCTCGAAGTACGCGAACGCGAGCGCACCGGCATCCCGAACCTCAAGGTCGAATACAACCGCGTGCACGGCTTCTACATCGAGATCACGAACTCGCATGCCCAGAAGGTGCCCGACGACTACCGCCGCCGCCAGACACTGAAGAATGCCGAGCGCTACATCACGCCGGAACTGAAGACATTCGAGGACAAGGCGCTGTCGGCCAAGGACCGCGCCCTCGCCCTGGAAAAGTCGCTCTACGACGAGTTGATGGGCGTACTGGTCGCGCATGTCGCCACGCTGCAGAAGATTGCCCGCGCCATTGCGCAACTCGACGTGCTCGCCTGCTTTGCCGCGATCGCCTCGCGCCGCGGCTATTGCCGGCCGGTGTTCGACGACGCGCCCGGCCTCGACATCGAGGAAGGCCGCCACGCGGTGGTGGAGGCACAGATCGAGAATTTCATTGCCAACGACACGCATCTGTCGCCGACGCGCCGCCTGCTCCTGATCACCGGCCCGAACATGGGCGGCAAATCCACCTACATGCGCCAGGTGGCGCTGGTGGCGCTGATGGCGCACGTGGGCTCGTTCGTCTCGGCAAAATCGGCGCGCATCGGCCCCATGGACCAGATATTCACGCGCATCGGCGCCGCCGACGACCTGGCCGGCGGGCGCTCCACCTTCATGGTGGAAATGACCGAGTCGGCGAACATCCTGCACAACGCCACCGAAAAATCGCTGGTGCTGATGGATGAAGTGGGCCGCGGCACCTCGACCTTCGACGGCCTGGCGCTGGCCTGGGCAATTGCCCGCCACCTCTTGGAGAAGAACCGTTGCAATGCGCTGTTCGCCACGCATTACTTCGAGCTCACGCGCCTTGCAGTGGACTACCGGGAAGCGGCGAACATCCACCTCGATGCCGTCGAGCACAAGGACACCATCGTCTTCCTGCACGCCGTCGAGGAAGGCCCCGCCAGCCGCAGCTACGGCCTGCAGGTCGCAGCGCTGGCCGGCGTGCCGAAGCCGGTGATCCGCAACGCCGGCAAATACCTGCAGATGCTGGAGGACGCGGCGCTCAACCAGGGTGGACAGCACGACCTGTTCGCGCAGGCCGCCCATGCCAACAATGCCACGGCGTCCGCAGCCGAGCCCGTTGTGGATGCGCTGCGCGAGGCCATGGTGCAGCTCAACCCCGACGAACTCTCGCCGCGTGAAGCGCTGGAACTGCTTTACCGACTGAAGAAGCTGTAACTCGCGCATGGCAATCCTTGGACTCCACCGCGGAGCCAACATGACAAAACTGATCTCGGCGCTTGCGCTGGCCGTCATCCTGACCGGCTGCGCCTACGTGCCACCCATGCCGACGATGCCGCCGGGAACAGGCATCCCCTTCGGCCTGACGGGCGATGTGCCCTACTCCCAGCGCGAGGTCCGCGCGCTGGATGAAATGATCGATCGCATCAATGCCGAGGACCTCGCCTTTGTCGTGCATGTTGGTGACATCACCTCCGGCCAGGGCCCCTGCACCGATGAATGGTTCCTCGCCCGCAAGGCGCAGTTCAATCGCATCCGCCACCCCTTCATCCTGATCCCCGGCGACAACGACTGGACGGACTGCCATCGCAGCGGCATGGACCCCATGGAACGGCTGGCGCGTTTTCGTGAAATTTTCGAGGCCGGCGACGAAAGCCTGGGCCAGCGCAGGATGAAACTGGAACGCCAGTCATCCGATCCGCGCTTTGCCGAGTATCGCGAGCACATGCGCTGGCAGGCCGGCAAGGTGCTGTTCGTCACGCTCAACGTGCAGGGCAGCAACAACAACCTGGGGCGCATTCCCGCCATGGACGAGGAATACAGGAAGCGCATGGCGGCGGCCTTCGACTGGATGGAACAAGGGGCGGCCATTGTCGAGCAGCGCAACCTCGACAGCCTGGTCTTCCTGATCCAGGCCAATCCGGATTTCGAGGAACGCGAAGTGAAGCCGGGTCGGCCGGATGGCTTCGCCGACTTCAGGAACACCTTGCGCACGCTGTCGTTGCGGCTGAACCGGCCGGTAATGCTGGTGCATGGCGACACGCACAGCTACCAGCAGAACCGCCCGCTCAAGGATGAAAAATCCGGCCAGCCCATCGCCAATTTCGTTCGCGTAGAAGTCGACGGCTCACCGTGGGTGCACTGGCTGCACGGCACCATCTTTCCATCACGGGACATTCCGGTCTACGTCGCGCCGGCGCCGGCAAACTAGCTGTGGGGACCGGCGGGCGCCGGGCCGGAGTAGACTCTGCAGGCATCAACCACTCCTGCCACATTCCCATGGCCCAATCCGACCCCGCATCCAGCTCCGCGCCACATCGCCCCTCGGTGGGCGACATCGAAGGCTTCATCACCCTGCTGCGCGCCGCCTGCGCGGACCGCAAGATGAATGAGCGACTGCAGGCGCTGCTGTCGTTGCCGGACGAAAAGCGCAAGGCGCTCATCCACACCTGGGTCTCGGACATGATGATCGACGGCGCGCCGCGCAATTTCATCGCGGCCATTGCCTGTCTCGCCAATGACGCCGTCGCGGAAAAGGCCTACGAAGTGATCTTCCAGTGCACGCGCGACAAATAATCGGCAACGATTGACAGCGATTGATGGCACGTCTCGCTGACCTTGCTGACGTTGCGGTTGCGCTGGTCGCCCTGCTCCATGCGGTGTTTCTGGTGCTGGAAATGTTCCTGTGGACAAAGCCCGCCGGCCGCCGGATTTTCAGGCTGACCGAAGAATTCGCGCAGGCCTCGAAAGCACTGGCTGCAAATCAGGGCCTGTACAACGGCTTTCTTGCGGCGGGACTGATCTGGGGTCTGCTGCAGGATGCGGGCGGCTACGAGACACGAATCTTCTTCCTCGGCTGCGTCATCGTCGCCGGGGTGCTCGGTGCGGCGACGGTCAGCGCACGGATACTCTGGGTGCAGGCGCTGCCCGGTGTGGTGGCGCTGGCATTGACGCTGCTGGCGGCTGGCTGATGGCCGCGACAACAGTGATTGCCACCGGCAATCTCAAAAGAGTCCTGGCACGTTCGGCCCGATTCTTTCACTCATCCCCGGTCCTTCTTCCCGAGGGAGAAGGGAGAAAAGCCCCTCTCCCTTGAGGAGATGGGTTGGGGTGAGGGAAAATTTACGACCGCCCTACTGCAAATCGTGCGCGTGGGCTTTCAGGGCTTCGAGCGAAACGAAATGCAGCGCCGCTTCATGTGTCGCCTCGAGCACGACATCGGGTGCCACGCCGGACTTCAGCGCCTCAACCCAGCGCAGCACATGCAGGCACCAGCGGTCACCGGGCTTCAGGCCGCGAAAGCGGAAATCCGGATTCGGCGTCACCAGGTCATTGCCGCGCGACACACTGAATTCGAGGAACTCTTCGGTGACTTTCACGCAGACCAGGTGTGCGACGCCCTCTGTTCCATGGCAGGCGCAGGACCCATCCCGGAAATAGCCGGTCAGCGGCGCATAGCTGCAGGCAAGCAACGGCCCGCCCAGCACGTTCTTTTCCACAGCGGCGGCCTCGCTCATGCGCAGGCCCGCCCGACGCGGCTCCGCAGCGATGCCTCAGCAGCTTTTGATCCGGATGATTTTTTCATTGATATGATCACTTTTGAAAAATCACTGTTTATTCACGCAAATTAAATTAATGATTGTCATCATTCCATTTCAGGCGTCCGACACTTTCGGCTTCAGCACGCTGTAAAAGCGCGGCAACGTCCGTCGAAACAGCACGCCTGCCACCATGCAGCACCAGCCGCACAACGCGATGGCATGCTCCGGGCCAATGACATCGGCAATCGCGCCCACTGCAAGGCTGCCCACCGGCACCATGCCGAACCAGAACATGGTGAATATCGCCATCATGCGCCCGCGCAGCGCATCCGGCACCATGATCTGCACCAGCGTGCTCGCGCCGTTGCCGATCAGGAAGGTGGCGCCGCCGGCCACCGCGATCGGAATCACCGCCAGCCACAGCCCGGGCATCAGCGGAAACAGGATCAGCGCCAGCCCCATGACCACCGCCGCTCGATAGATGAGCGGAGGCACGCCGGGGATGGTGCGCCGCCCCAGCGCGTAGAACACCGCGCCAACGCCGCCAAAGGACATGGCGCTCATCAGCAGGCCCAGCGTGTCGGCATGTCCGCTGAACACATTCTTCGCAAAATAAGGCAGCAGCACGGAGTACGGCAGCGTGGTGAGTGCAATCGCCCCGGACATGGCGAGCAGCGCGCGCGTCTCCGGCCGGCCGAAGGCAAAGCGAAAACCCTCCTGGAGGCCGCCGGCCAGGCCCAACCCGCGGTTGCCGCTGCTGTGCACCTGGAGGCGTGACAGGAATCCGATGGCAATCGCATAGGTCATCACATTCAGCGTGAAGCAGGCCCCCTCGCCATAGGCCGCGACCACCGCGCCGCCGATGGCCGGTCCGATCAGGCGCGACAGGTTGAAGCTCATGCCGTTCATGGTGATGGCATTGGGCAGGTCTTTCGGGTCATCGATCAGGTGCGCCGACATGGATTGGCGCACCGGCACGTCAACGGCGTAGATCGTGCCCAGCAGCAGCGACAGCGCCACCAGGTGCCAGGGCTGGACGATACCGGTCAGGGTCAGCACCGCCAGCGTGCTGGCCTGGCACAGCGCCACGGTCTGGGTGGTCATCATGAGCTTGCGGCGGTTGAAACGGTCGGCGAGCACACCACCCACCGGCGCAAGGAACAGCACGGGAATCTGGCTGGCAAAGCCCACCAGCCCGAGCATGAACACCGAGCCGGTCAGTCGATAGGCCAGCCAGCTCATGGCGATGGTCTGCATCCAGACGCCAATCTGGGAGATGACCAGTCCGGTGAAAAAAATGCGGTAGTTGCGGTGTCGCAACGCCGGCGGAAATTGCATGAACGGGGGACTTCCGGATCGAATCAGCCGGTGAGCCACCGAGCTGCAGGGAGAGCAGCCATTTTACCGCGTTTGCGGGATGGCGATTCCGGATGCGGCAGGATGTGACAACCGGGTGCCTGCCGCCGCTACGGCGGGCGCCGGATGATCTTTACAGGTTATCCGGCGAGCGGTTTCAGCAGCTATCGCCTTTCATGCGCCCCTCAAGCGATTTGATCTGGGCATCGTACATATTGGCATCCTTCGGCGTGGCATTCTGCCGGTCATGCAACTCATCGACCTGCCGGGCGTAATTCTCGCAGCGCAGTTTTTTCTGCGCAGCCACCTTCTGGTCTGAGCTCGACACGCTCACCGGCTGGGGAGCCGGTGCCGGCGTACCGGTCTTGCCAATAGCCCCGCCGCCACTGCCATCGCAGGGACGATCCTGATAAATGGTGCCGCAGTGGTACATTTTCTGCGCATGGGCCTGCGGCAGGACGGCCGACAATGCGAGCATCGCCGCAGCGCCAATGCCGATGACTGTCCTGTTCACCGTATTCACCGTATTCACGTCGTACTCCCCGAGAGGCAATTCCAGTCATTACTTTACCGCAACTGCCGCCGGCCGCGCCGCGAGCTGCCGACAAAGAGGAATTCGTCAACACTCCCGGCACGACACCGGACGGGCGATGCAGTGCGGCCTCGCCTGCAACAACTGCACCTCATGCCAGACAACCGGCTTGGCGCTAGAATCCGGCCATCGACCGCAACACGGCCTGCAGGCGCCAACGGATTTTCGAAGCACTGCACGGTCCGCGCAGCTCCCCGCGATGAACGGCCCCGACAACAGTAAAAACCGGGTCATTGCACACAAAAATCATCCAAGGAGGAGTCATGAAGGTTCCATTCATGTGGGCCGGGGTGGTCGCGGCCACGTTCGCGGCGATGTTTGCAAACAGCGTTTCCGCACAACAGGATTACCCTGCCCGCCCGATACGCCTGGTCACGATGTTCGCACCGGGGTCCACTTCAGACCTGCACGCGCGCTTCATCTCACCGAAACTGACCGAGCAGCTCGGCCAATCGATCATCGTCGACAACAAGGGCGGCGGAGGCGGCATTGCTGCAATGCGCGACGTCTATCGCTCACAGCCCCTGGGCTACAGCGTGCTGCTCGCCAATGGGGCCCTGGTCGGCAATGCCATTGCGTTCAGGGATCCCGGCTACAAGCTGGAGGACTACACGCCGATCGGCGTGTACGGCCAGACTTTCTACGGCATGATCATCCACACCATGGTGCCGGCGAAAACACTGGCGGAATTCGTCGCCTACGCCAGGGCCAATCCCGACAAGCTGAACTACGGCGCGCTCGGCCCGGCGGCCGGCAGCACGCTGAACGCCGAACGTTTCAAGCAGATGGCCGGCATCGACATGACCGGCGTGCCTTTCAAGGGCGGCGACCCGGTGAGCATCGCACTGCTCGCAGGCGACATCCAGGTGTACTGGGCCACGCTCAACACGGCACGCAGCCGTACCCAGAACAAGCAGATCATCGCGCTCGCGGTCACCAGCGACCAGCGCACGCAGGTGATGCCGAACGTGCCCACGTTCAGGGAGCTGGGTTATCCGGGCATGAATGCCTCGTCATGGGAAGCGGTGTTCGCGCCCTCGGCCGTTCCGGCAGCCATGCTGAAGCGCCTGCGCGATGCCTTCGACAAGGCGGCCGCCACGCCCGACTGGAAGGCCACGGTCGAGAAGCAGGAATACGAGCCATGGCGCGGCACCGCCGACCAGTTCATGGCAAGGCTGCGTGAGGAAAGCACGCAGCTCGCGGCCGACTACAAGCGCCTGAACATTCCGCTTGAATGAGGCGGCAGCGGAAACAGGGAAATGAAAAAGGGGCCTTGCGGCCCCTTTTTCATCTGCTCCGGATCAGCGGGGCTCTGCCAGTGCGGCCAGCATGAGTTCGTTGAAACGCTCGGCCGCTTCATACTGCACCCAGTGCCCGGTGTGCTCGACGATATGAAGACGCCCGTTCGGCTGAACGGCGTGCAGCGCGGCTTCCTGCTGGTCCATGATGCTCCTGGCAGCCTGGTCGTCGCGCCCGCAGATGCCGGTGACCCTGCCCTGCGGCCGCACATGCTGCAGGCACTCCAGCAGCTTGTGCCCGGGGTTGATGCGCTTGCCGTAGACGCGGCCGCGCGGCGTATTCACCGACTGGATGTACACGGCCAGCGCATCGATGTTCTCCGGATGCGCAATCATCATCAGTTCCAGGTTGCGGCGATGACCGGCCAGCCGCTCGATCGGATCTTGCAGCTTGCGCCAGGACACCAGGTCCGGATAAACGCGCTTGAAGCCTGAAACATAGCGCGACGCGGCCAGCACCAGGTTGCGCAGGCGCGGGCCCAGCGAGGCGGCCAGCGAAGTGGCGATCGGCCCGCCGAGCGAAAAACCGATCACGTCAACGCTACCCCCGGGGATGAGAATGTTTGCGCCCTGCTGCACGATTTCGCAGATGTGGTCCATGGACACCGGATCGGGCAGGTCCGATTCGCCGAGGCCCGGCGTGTCTGCCGCCCAGACCGTGTGGTGTTTGGCCAGCACATCGATATTGCGGATCCAGTGCGACCACGCGCCGCCGCCGCCATGAATCAGCACCACCGGGGTACCGCTCCCCCAGCGCCGCCAGACCATGTGACCGGTACCGCACGGCGTGTAATGTTTTGTTGACCTGGCATCCAGCGCGGCCACGATGGCCGCGGCCTCCTGCTGTGCAGCAGGCAGAAGCGTGGGGGAATCGGTTTCGAGTTTGTGGTGGGTATGCGTGGTCATGTGGCTGTTTCCGCGTTTTGTCTGGTCTCGTTATTTGTGTCTTGTCTCGTTGATCGGTCATTTGCCCGCGAGCGTATCGAGCAGGATGGCATTGAAGCGCCCGGAACCTTCGTACTGCACCCAGTGGCCCGCATCCGGAATGGTGTGGAAGACACCTGTCGGATGCATGGCCTTCAGGCCCGACGCCTGGTTGTGCATCATCGGCCTTGCAATCTGGTCTTCCAGGCCGGAGATGCCGGTCACGCGCTTCTGTGGTCGCACCTGCGGCAGGAATTCGAGCAGCTTGCCATTGGGATCGAGCTTCGGCCCGAAGAAGCGGGCGCGTGGCGTGTTCGTGGACTGGATGTACACCGCCAGCGCGTCGATGTTTGCCGGATTGGCAATCATCATGATTTCAAGGTTGCGGCGATGGCCGGCAAGGCGCGCCTCCGGATCCTCGATTTCCTTCCAGGACACCAGTTGCGGGAAATGCCGGCTCGCGTCGAGGTTGAAGCGCGATCCGGCCAGTACGAAATTGCGCAGCCGGCCTTCGAGCTTCATCCCGACACAGGCGCTCACCGGGCCACCGAAGGAAAACCCCACCACGTCCAGCGGCGCATCGCCCGGAATCAGCGTCCGCAGGCCGCGCTCCACAGTGGCGCCCATCGCTTCGATTGTGAATTCATCCGGGACAGCCGAGTCGCCCAGCCCCGGCAGGTCAGGTGCCCACACGGTGTAGTGCGCGGCCAGTGCCTCGATGTTGCGCACCCAGTGCGTCCAGGACCCGCCACCGCCATGCACCAATACCACCGGTGATCCGCTGCCCCAGCGCCGCCACACCATGCTGCCTTTGCCGCAGGGCGTTTCAAACCGGGTCGATCTGGCTTCCACTGCAGCAACCACAGCACCGGCGGCGGCCACCGCCTCCAGGAGGCCTGATTGGGTCAACAATGCGCTCATCTTTGTCAGCGTCCCTCGTCTGCGTCGGGTTTGATTGCTATCGGTCTTTCAATTCGACAAAGCGTTTCACCGCAGCGGTGTCGGCATCGAACACTTCGCAGTGCTGCGGCAGGCTTTCGATGTCCTCGTAGCCGGCCGGACGTTCCGGCGGGCGGCCGATCGCCTCCTGAACGGCGGCCTCGAACTTCGCAGCCAGCGCCGTCTCCAGGCAGATCAGCGGCACGCCGGCCTCGCGATGCGCGAGCCCGACCTTGATGCCATCGGCGGTATGGGTGTCGACGACATAGCCGTAACGCTCATGGATTGCGCGTATGGTGGCGATGCGGTCGGCATGGCTGCTGTTGCCGGACACAAAGCCGCTGGCGCGCATCGGCGCCTCGAGCGGTGTGCCGGCCAGATTGAAGCTGCCTACGCGGTCCAGTTGCAACCAGAGTTCGCGCACCTTGGCACCGTCGGCGCCGGCGATGTCGTGGATGTAACGCTCGAAATTCGAGGCCTTGGAGATGTCCATCGACGGGCTGGAGGTCTCGAACACCTCCTTTGATGCACGGACCCGGTACAGGCCGGTACGGAAGAATTCGTCCAGCACGTTGTTTTCGTTCGTCGCCAGGATCAGGCGGCACACCGGCAGGCCCATTTTCTTTGCCACGTAACCGGCGCAGATGTTGCCGAAGTTGCCGGTGGGCACGGAGAAGGAAACCTCCTCGCCTTCTTCCTTCGTGACGGCGAAGTAGGCCTTGAAGTAATACACCACCTGGGCGAGAAGCCGCGCCCAGTTGATGGAGTTCACCGCACCGATGTGATGCCGTGCCTTGAAGTCGAGGTCATTGGAGACCGCCTTCACGATGTCCTGGCAGTCATCGAACATGCCGTGCACGGCGAGGTTGAAGATGTTCGGATCATTCAGCGAATACATCTGGGCGCGCTGGAACGGGCTCATCTTGCCGTGCGGAGACAGCATGAACACCCGCACGTTCTTCTTGCCGCGCATGGCGTATTCGGCCGCCGAACCGGTGTCTCCGGATGTCGCGCCAAGGATGTTGATGGTCTCGCCGCGCTTGCCCAGCACGTACTCGAACAGGTTGCCGAGCAGCTGCATGGCCACGTCCTTGAACGCCAGCGTGGGGCCGTTCGAGAGTTGCAGGAGATGCAGGCCGGGCTCCAGCGTCTTTACCGGCGTGATGTCTTCGGAGCGGAACACGGCGGCCGTGTAGGTCCGGTTGACGATGTCCTTCAGGTCGGCCGGTGGAATGTCGTCGATGAAGCGCGACAGTATCTCGAAAGCCAGCTCGCGGTAGCCCATGGGGCGCAGGCGCCGCATCTCGGCCGCGTCGAAGTGCGGATATTTCTCCGGAACGGAGAGCCCGCCGTCGGGTGCGAGGCCTTCCAGCAGGATGTCACAGAAGGGCTTGCCGGATTGTCCGGCGCCTTTTTCAGATAGGCCGCGGGTGCTGATGTATTTCATTTCGAAACCTTCGTTACGTCATTCACGCTCATTGCATAAACTCGCGGCAAGCCTGCTTTTCTTTCCCTTCCCGCGGAGAGAGGGACCGAGGGTGAGGGAAATTGGGCGCCTGACTCCCTCACCCCTGACCCCTCTCCCCGAGGGAGAGGGGAACAAAGCTAGTTCTTCCCCAACTCTTCCAGCCGTATGCGCGTCACCTTGCCGGTCACCACCGGCAGCCCCTCGATCCGCGCGATGGCGGCATTGATGTTCTTCTCGCGCGTCTCGTGCGTGAGCATGATGATGTCCACCTGGTCTTCGCCCGCGGACGGCTCCTTCTGCACCATGGCATCGATCGAGATCGAGCCATCGGCCAGGATGCGGGTGATGTCGGCCAGCACGCCGGGCTTGTCCACCACCCGCATGCGCAGGTAGTACGAAGTCACCACCTCTTCCATTGGCAGGATGCGCGTGCCGGCCAGCTGGTCCGGCTGGAAGGCCAGGTGCGGTACGCGGTTCTCCGGGTCAGCCGTCGCGAGGCGCGTGATGTCCACCAGGTCGGCCACCACTGCAGAGGCCGTCGGCAGTGCACCCGCACCGGCGCCGTAATACATCGTGGCGCCAACGGCATCGCCCTTCACCAGCACCGCGTTCATCACGCCCTCGACGTTTGCGATCAGGCGGCGCTCGGGAATCAGCGTGGGATGCACGCGCAGCTCGATGCCATCGGCGCCGTTTACATTAACTCGCCGCGTGATGCCGAGCAGCTTGATGCGATAGCCCAGCTCCTCGGCGTAGCGGATGTCTTCGCGGGTCAGCTTGGAGATGCCCTCGGTGTAGGCCTTCTCAAACTGCATCGGAATACCGAAGGCAATCGCCGACATGATGGTGAGCTTGTGCGCTGCGTCGATGCCCTCGATGTCGAAGGTCGGGTCGGCCTCGGCGTAACCCAGCTTCTGCGCCTGCGCCAGCACATCGGCAAAGGCCAGGCCCTTGTCGCGCATTTCCGACAGGATGAAGTTCGAGGTGCCGTTGATGATGCCGGCGATCCATTCAATGCGGTTCGCGGTCAGGCCTTCGCGCAGCGCCTTGATGATCGGGATGCCGCCCGCCACCGCAGCCTCGAAGGCCACCATGACGCCTTTTTTCTGCGCCGCCAGGAAAATCTCGTTGCCATGCGTGGCGAGCAGCGCCTTGTTCGCCGTGACCACATGCTTGCCGTTGGCGATGGCCTTGAGCACGAACTCCTTGGCCACACCGTAGCCGCCGATCAGTTCGATGACGATGTCGATATTCGGATCGGTGACCACTTCGTTCGCGTCGCCCGTCACCGCGACCTTGCCGCCGGTGACCTTCTTTGCGCGCTCGGTGTCCTTGTCCGCGACCTTGGCGATCACGATGCCGCGTCCGGCACGGCGCGTGATTTCCTCCTGGTTGCGGTTGAGCACCTCCCACACGCCGCCGCCGACGGTACCGATGCCCAGCAGTCCTACCTGTATTGGTTTCATGGAACTCATTTCATGCTCACTTCAGTGGCTTCTTGAAATTGAACGAGGCGATGACCATGCCCTCGCGGAAATAAAATTTATGCGCCTGCTGGCGGTGCGTGCCCGAATCCAGCGTGAACTGCTCGCAGCCCGCCTTGCGCGCAATGCCCTGCAGATGGTCCATCAGAGCCTTGCCCACGCCGCGCGAGCGACGGGTCTCGTCTGTCACCAGGTCGTCCACATACATCTTCAATCCCTCGGCGGTGTTCTCGTGGATGCGATACACCGACACGCCGAGGACATCGTCGCCTTCGACGGCGATGCACATGCGCCCGCCGCCGGAAAACACCCTTTGCATCTTTGCCGCGTACCCGGCCGGCAAGGCCGGACGCAACTGGCGGTGCACCGGTTCGGCCTTGATCAGCCAGCCCGGCTCTGCAACATTCCCTGCCGCATCGGTCACCTCGACCAGTCGCATCAGGCGCGTCGCTTCCGGTAGCTGTCCAGGAACCGCCCGATACGCCCGATCGCCTCGGTCAGTTCATCCGCGTTCGGCAGGAACACGATGCGGATGTGGTCCGGATACGGCCAGTTGAAGCCGCTGCCCTGCACCACCAGCACCTTCTGTTCCTCGAGCAGTTCCAGGATGAACTGCTGGTCGTCCTTGATCGGATACATTTTGGGATCAAGGCGCGGAAACAGGTACAGCGCCGCCTTGGGCTTGAAGCAGGTCACGCCCGGCAACTGCGTGATGAGTTCGTGCGCAAGGTCACGCTGCCGGCACAGGCGCCCGCCCGGCGCCACGAGGTCATTGATGCTCTGGTAGCCGCCGAGCGCGGTCTGGATGGCGTACTGCCCCGGCACATTGGCGCAGAGGCGCATGGAGGCGAGGATATTGAGGCCCTCGATGTAATCCTGGGCATGCGCCTTTTCCCCGGACAGCACCATCCAGCCGGCGCGGTAGCCGCAGGCCCGGTAATTCTTCGACAGGCCGTTGAAGGTGACGAACAGCACGTCGTCCGCCAGCGAGGCAATCGAGGTGTGCGTGACACCGTCGTACAGCGTCTTGTCGTAAATCTCATCGGCCAGCACGATGAGTTCGTGCTGGCGCGCGATCTCGATGATTTCGCGCAGCAGGTCGTCCGGATACAGCGCCCCGGTGGGGTTGTTCGGATTGATGATGACGATGGCGCGGGTGCGGTCGGTGATCTTGGCGCGGATGTCCGCCAGGTCGGGCAGCCAGCCCGCGCCTTCGTCGCACAGGTAATGCCGCGGCTTGCCGCCGGCGAGACTGACTGCCGCGGTCCACAGTGGGTAATCCGGCGCCGGCACCAGCACCTCGTCGCCGTTGTCCAGCAGGCCCTGCATGGACATCACGATCAGCTCGGAGACCCCGTTGCCGATGAAAATGTCGTCCAGCCCCACCCCCGCAATCTTCTTCTGCTGGGTGTAGTGCATGATGGCCTTGCGCGCCGCGAACAGGCCCTTGGAGTCGGAATAGCCGGAGGCATTGGACAGATTGACGATGACGTCATGCCGCACTTCATCCGGGGCATCGAAACCGAACGGGGCGAGGTTGCCGATGTTCAGCTTGAGGATGCGGTGGCCTTCCTCTTCCATCTGCTTGGCGCGCGTCATGACCGGACCGCGGATGTCGTAGCAGACGTCGGAGAGCTTGGCGGACTTGCGTATGGGCTTCAGCATGTTTTACCCGTCCCGGGACGTCATCTGGCAGTTCGCTCAGGTCCGGACCGGACCTTGAAGCGCGCTGAAAAGCGTACCCGGATGTAAAAAGATATAATTATAACCGACACTTAGCTGCCGCAGCAGCACTGCCGCTGCGGCCCGGATCCGGGGAAAACGACGGGGTTTGCCCGACGTTGGCTTGAACACCCCGGATGTCACGTTTGCATTTTCTGCCACCTGCCAGGCCCGATTGAAACTCCATACCGCCAACCCAGCCGGAATCAACCTCTTCAGAGGCTATGGCGACGGCTTCGTGATGGTCGGCGAACAGCGCATCGAGCGCAGCATCGTGGTGCTGCCGGACCGCATCATCGAGGACTGGGGCGCCACCACGTACGATGCGCTGACCGCCGCCCAGCTCGAAGTGCTGGCCGGCCTGGACCGGGAAGTCATGCTGCTCGGGACAGGGAACAAGCTGCGCTTCCCTCCGCCTGAACTGATGCGCACCATCAGCCGTCGCTTTGCCGAAGCCCGGGTGGGCCTGGAAATCATGGACGTGCAGGCCGCCTGCCGCACCTACAACATCCTGGTTGCCGAAGAGCGCAAGGTCGGCGCAGCGCTGCTGCTCGGCTGAATTTCGACCACTCCCTCCATGCCAGAACAGATTCCCCGTCGCGCCACGCTGCTGATCCTGCTCTGCCTGTTCGGCCTGGCCTGGTTCAGCACCATCGACTATCGCGACCTGATCCGTCCGGACGAAGGCCGCTATGCGGAAATCGCCCGGGAAATGGTCGCCTCGGGCGATTGGCTGACGCCGCGCCTCAACGGCTTCAAGTATTTCGAGAAACCGGCGCTGCAGTACTGGGCGACAGCCACCGCCTTCAGCCTGTTCGGCGTCAACGAATGGACGGCGCGGCTGTGGACCGCCCTCACCGGTTTTGCCGGCGTGCTGATGGTGTATTTCACCGGCATGCGGCTGTTCGGCCGTCCCGCCGGCTTTGGCGCGGCGGCGGTGACCATCAGCAGCTTTCTCTACGTGTTCATCGGCCACTTCAACACGCTGGACATGGGCCTGACGTTCTTCCTCACGCTGGCGCTGTGCGCCTTCCTGCTGGCGCAATCAGGAACGCCAGCCCCGGATGCCCGACGCAACTGGATGCTCACCGCCTGGGCTGCCGCCGCGCTGGCGGTGCTGTCCAAGGGACTGATCGGCGCCCTGCTCCCCGCAGGCACGCTGGTCGCCTACCTCCTGTGGCAGCGCGACTGGAACCTGCTCCGGCGGTTGCACGCGGGCGCCGGGCTCGCGCTGTTCCTCGTGATCGTGTCGCCATGGCTGATCGCGGTCTCGGTGGTGAATCCGGAGTTCTTTCATTTCTTTTTCATTCACGAGCACTTCGAACGATTCCTGACCAAGGTGCACGGCCGCTATGAGCCGCCCTGGTACTTCATCCCGGTGCTGCTGCTGGGCATGGCCCCCTGGACGATCACGATGTTTGCGGCGATCGCACGCGCCTGGAAGCCTGACCCCGCCTATCCGGCAGGCCGCTTCCAGCCGGCGCGCTTCCTGCTGGTCTGGTGCGCCTTCATCTTTCTGTTCTTCTCGGCATCGGGCTCGAAACTCGCCTCCTACATCCTGCCTGTCATGCCGGCACTGGCGCTGCTGATCGGGCACTACCTGGCCACCATCGAGCGGCGCGCGCTGCTGTGGCAAATCCTGCCCTTCATCTTCCCGGCGATTGCCGTCATCGTGCTCGCGCCCCGCATCGTCGATCGTGCCGGCCCGGGCATGCCGGCTGATCTGCTGGCGAATTACGTCCCATGGCTGGTGCTGACCGGCGTATCGCTGCTGATCGGCGTGGTGACCTGCGCGATCTTTGCAATGCGCGGACGGCGCTCGGCGGCCGTGCTCAGCATGGCTGTGGCGGGGCTGGCGGCGGGCCAGTTGCCGATTGCCGGCCATGACAACCTGACCCCGGTATACTCGGCCTATGAAATTGTTGAAAACATACGGTCGCAGCTCACGCCGGGCGTGCCGTTCTATGTCGTGAACACCTTCGACCACTCCCTGCCCTTCTACCTCGGCCGCACCGTCACCATGGTGGGCTACAAGGACGAACTGGAAATCGCGATTTCCTGGGAACCTGAAAAATTCATTCCCGACCTGGATGCCTTTGCGCGCGCCTGGACCGCGGATGACAAGGCCTTTGCGATGTTCAATCCTGATGACTGGGACGCATTCCGCAAAAAATATGCTTTGCCCATGGTCGAGATCGCCCGCGATCCGCGCCGCGTGATCGTGAAAAAACCATGAGCACCGTCAGCTTCGCCCTGCTCATGACCGGCGTGCTGCTCAATGCCTGTGCGCAACTGCTGCTCAAGGCCGGCACGAACGCGGTTGGCGCCTTCGAGTTCACCTCGGAAAACATCCTTCCCGTGGGGCTGAAACTCGCGCTGGAGCCGCACATCCTCGGCGGCATGCTGTGCTATGTGATCAGCCTGGTGGTCTGGATCCTCGGGCTGTCGCGCGTGCCGGTGAGCGTTGCCTACCCCATGCTGTCCGTTGGTTATGTGCTCAATGCGGTGATTGCCTGGCAGATTTTCGGCGAATCGCTCACCGCGCAGAAGCTGGTGGGCATCGGATTCATCATCCTCGGCGTCGTGCTGGTGACGCGTAGTACACCATGAATGCCGCGCAATGAACGCATCGAATAACGCCGCGGCCTTTCTTCCATTCACCCGTCCCGCCATCGACGAGGAGACGATCGCGGGCGTGGCCGAAGTGCTGCGCTCGGGCTGGATCACCTCCGGGCCGCAGGTGAAGTCCTTCGAGCAGGCGCTTTCAGCGCATTGCGGAGGCCGGCCGGTACGTGCCTACAACTCGGGCACGGCGGCACTGGAAGTGGCGCTGCGCGTGGCCGGAATCGGCCCCGGCGATGAGGTGATCACGACGCCGCTCTCGTGGGTGTCGACTGCCAGCGTCATCCTGCAGGTCGGTGCGCGGCCGGTATTCGCGGACATTGATCCGGTGACGCGCAACATTGACCTCGATCTCGCAGAACGCGCCGTGACGAAAAAGACACGCGCCATCATCCCGGTGCACCTGGCCGGACTGCCGCTGGACCTCGACAAGCTGTATGCCATGGCCGGAAGGCACAAGCTGCGCGTCATCGAAGACGCCGCCCAGGCCTACGGCGCCATGTGGAAGGGCAAACCGATCGGCGCGCAAGGCGATCTGGTGATGTTCAGCTTCCACGCCAACAAGAACGTCACCTGCGCCGAAGGCGGCTGCCTGGTGATGGGCGACGAGCGTGAAGTGCCTCTGGCAGAAAAGCTGCGGCTGATGGGCGTGACACGCACCGGTGAGGACGGCATGGATGTGGACGTCGCCGGCGGCAAATACAACCTCACCGACGTGGCGGCGCGCATCGGCGTGGGCCAGTTGAAGCGCACGGAGGAATTCACCGCAAGGCGGCGTGCATTGGCAAAACGCTATTTCGACCGCTTTGATCGCAAGCCCGGATGCGAACTGCCGCCGGCAGATTTCGAGAATTCCTGCTGGCACATGTTCCAGGTCGTTCTGCCCCCTTCGATGCCGCGCGCCACCTTCATCGCAAGGATGCGCGGGCACGGCATCGGCATCGGCGTGCATTACCCCGCCATCCATTTGTTCACCCTGTTCCGCAATCTGGGCTGGAAGGATGGCGACTTCCCCCAGGCCGAGCGCATCGGGCGCAGCATCGCCACGCTGCCGTTGTTCCCTGCCATGGCCGACGAGGATGTTGATCGCGTCTGCACGGCAGCCGCGGCTGTCCTTGACCAACACTGACGACACTGAAAACACCTCCATGAGCACAACGCCGCAGTTGTCCGTCGTCATCCCCGTCTACAACGAGGAAGAAGGCCTGGCAATGCTGTTTGCGCGCCTCTACCCCGCCCTCGACGACCTCGCCATGAAGGGAACGAGCTACGAAGTGATCTTCGTGAATGACGGCAGCCGCGACCGTTCCGCCGCCATCCTCCGCGAACAGTTCCAGCGCCGGCCGGAGGTGACTCGCGTGGTGCTGTTCAACGGCAACTACGGCCAGCACATGGCCATCCTCGCCGGCTTCGCGAACTGCCGCGGCGAGCGCATCGTCACGCTGGATGCCGACCTGCAGAACCCGCCCGAAGAAATCGGCAAGCTGCTCGCCAAGATGGACGAGGGCTACGATTACGTGGGCGGCGTGCGCCGCAACCGCCAGGACAGCGCATTCCGGCGCATCGCCTCGCGCGCCATGAATGGCCTGCGGGAGCGCATCACCAGTATCCGCATGACCGACCAGGGCTGCATGCTGCGCGCCTACAGCCGCGGCGTCGTCGATGCCCTCAACGCCTGCCGCGAGGCCACCACATTCGTACCCGCGCTGGCCTATACCTTTGCGCTGAATCCGGTGGAGATCGAGGTCGCCCACGAGGAGCGCGCCGTCGGCGAATCGAAGTATTCGCTCTACAGCCTGGTGCAGCTCAACTTCGACCTGATGACCGGCTTCTCGATCAAGCCCTTGCAGATATTCTCACTTCTGGGAATGTCGGTCGCATTGGCTAGTCTTTTCGTTTATATTATTGTCATCATTAACCGCTGGTTCGCCGCCCGGACACTCTCCGAAGTGTTCTTCGCCGTTTGGGATCGCGACATCCTGGAATTCTTCCTCATCGGCCTTGTCCTGTTCGGCATGGGATTGCTTGGCGAATACATCGGCCGCATCTTCGAGCAGGTCAGGCAGCGCCCGCGCTACCTGATCCAGGCCATCCTCGAGAAGAAGGATTGATGGCAGCAACTGCGGGGACAATGGCGGCGGGGACAACGGCGGCGGCGACAGCGGTCGTCTTCGCCTACCACACCGTCGGCGCGCGCTGCCTGCAGGTCCTGCTGGATCAGGGCGTGCGAGTGCTGCTGGTGGTCACCCATGAAGACGATCCCGACGAGCAGATCTGGTTCGACAGCGTGGCGAACCTCGCCAGGGCGCACGGCATTCCGGCGATCACACCGGATGATCCGAACACGCCCGAACTCATGGATCGCCTGCGCGGCCTGAATCCCGATTTCCTGTTCTCGTTCTACTACCGGCGCATGCTGTCGCCGGAACTGCTGGCGCTTGCGCCGCGGGGTGCATACAACATGCATGGCTCGCTGCTGCCGAAATACCGCGGCCGCGTGCCCATCAACTGGGCCATCCTAAAAGGCGAGCGCGAAACCGGCGCGACGCTGCATGAAATGGTGGCCAAGCCCGATGCCGGCCGCATCGTGGATCAGGAAGCCGTGGCGATCGGACCCGACGACCTGGCCATTGACGTCTTCCACAAGGTCACTGCCGCCGCCGCAACCATCCTGTCACGCAGCCTGCCCGGACTCATCGCCGGCACTGCCGTGCTTAAGCCGCAGAACCTCGCCGCCGGAAGTTATTTCGGCGGACGCAAACCTGAAGACGGACGCATCGACTGGTCACAGGGCGCGCAGGCCATCCATGACCTGGTGCGTGCGGTGGCGCCCCCCTACCCGGGTGCCTTCACCACTGCGGGAGGCGCCCGGCTGCGGATACTGCGCACCCGCCTGGAACCCGGCCGCGCTGTGCGTCCCGGCGGCCCCGGGTTATATTGCGACGGCGGCGCATACTATGCGGACTGCGCCGACGACAAGGTGCTGCAACTGCTCGAAACCGAGGGCGTTCCGGCGCCGGCGGCATTCGGCGAGAATAAAATTCCATTCGAAGATTCCAAATGAAAAAAATCCTCATCCTCGGTGTCAATGGCTTCATCGGCCACCATCTGTCGCGGCGCATCCTGGCGAAGACCGACTGGGAAATCTACGGCATGGACATGCAGACCGACCGCATCGAGGGCCTGCTGAAGGACAAGCGCTTTCATTTCTTCGAAGGCGACATCACGATCAACCACGAGTGGATCGAATACCACATCCGCAAATGCGACACGGTGCTGCCGCTGGTGGCGATCGCCACACCGGCCACCTATGTCAAGCAGCCGCTGCGGGTTTTCGAGCTCGACTTCGAGGCCAACCTGCCCATCGTGCGGTCCTGCGTAAAGCGCGGCAAACGCCTGATCTTCCCGTCGACCTCCGAGGTCTATGGCATGAGCCCGGACGCGGAATTCGATCCCGAGAATTCGCCGCTGGTCTACGGCCCGATCAACAAGCCACGCTGGATTTACGCCTGCTCCAAGCAGCTGATGGACCGCGTCATCCACGCCTACGGCATGGAACAGGGACTGGACTACACGCTGTTCCGTCCGTTCAACTGGATCGGCGCGGGGCTGGACTCCATCAACACCGCCAAGGAAGGCTCCTCGCGCGTCATCACACAGTTCTTCGGCCACATCGTGCGCGGCGAGAACATCAAGCTGGTCGATGGAGGTACGCAGAAACGCGCCTTCACCTACATCGACGACGGCATTGATGCACTGCTGAAGATCATCGAGAACAAGAATGGCGTGGCCAGCGGCAAGATCTACAACATCGGCAATCCGAAGAACAATTACTCGGTGAAGGAACTGGCCGAAATGATGCTCGAGCTGGCCAAGGCCTATCCCGAGTACAAAAAAAGCGCAGCAAAAACGAAACTGGTGAAGGTGTCCGCGGGCCAGTATTACGGCAAAGGTTATCAGGACGTGCAGAACCGCGTGCCCGGCATCGCCAACACCATGGCCGAACTCGACTGGAAGCCGCGCGTCAACATGAAGGACGCGCTGAAGCGCATATTCGATGCCTATCGCGGCGATGTGGCCGAAGCGCGCAGGCTGGTCGACTGACCCGTCAATCATCACGGCATTTTCATGTCGCAATTCCGCATTGCGCCCGTTGGCCGCGAAGATGTCGGCCATGTCATGGCCATGATCCGCGAACTGGCGGAATTCGAGGAACTCATGCACCTGCTCGAATGCACGGAAGCCCAACTGGCCGACGCGCTGTTCGGCTCGCAGCCGCTGATCGAAGCGGTGCTCGGCTGGGTGGATGAGCCGGACGGAGCCCGCCAGGCGGTTGCCTACGCGCTGTGTTTCACGAACTTTTCCACTTTCCTCGGGCGGCGCGGCCTGTACCTGGAGGACCTGTTCGTGCGCCCGGCCTTCCGGCATCGCGGCTACGCGCGGGCGCTGCTGCGCCACCTCGCTGCACTGGCGGTGGAACGTAATTGCGGCCGCTTCGAATGGACCGTGCTCGACTGGAACGAAGGGGCGCAGGCGTTTTATCGCAGCCTCGGCGCCGACATCCTCCCCGACTGGCGCATCACGCGCCTGACCGGCGATGCCCTGAAGAAACTCGCCTCCCGATGATCCGCACATGACCAAACTGGCACTGAAAATCGATGTCGATACCCATCGCGGCACCCGCGAAGGCGTGCCACGCCTGGTTGAAATCCTGAAGAGACATGGCGCCGGCGCCACCTTCCTGTTCAGCCTGGGCCCGGACCACACCGGACGCGCGATCACCCGCGCCTTTCGTCCCGGTTTCATGAAAAAGGTGTCGCGCACTTCCGTGCTGGAGCACTACGGCCTGAAGACGCTGCTCTATGGCACGCTGCTCCCTGGTCCCGACATCGGCCTGACCTGCGCCGACGTCCTGCGCAGCGTCCGCGACGACGGCTTCGAGACCGGCGTCCATACCTGGGACCACGTGAAATGGCAGGACGGCGTGGCCAAGGCCGATGCCGACTGGACCGCAACGCAGATGAAACTCGCCATGGATCGCTTCGAGGAAATCTTCGACGAGCCGGCGCGTGTGCATGGTGCCGCCGGATGGCAGATGAACATCCATGCGCTGCGACTGACACAGCAGCTCGGCTTTCACTACTGCTCCGATTCGCGCGGCCACTCGCCCTTCATTCCGGTGGTACGTGCCGAGATTTCGGCCTGCCCGCAATTGCCGACCACGCTGCCGACGCTGGACGAACTGCTGGGCCGCGACGGTATCGACACCACCAACGTCGCGAACCATGTGCTCAACCTCACCATGGAGCCGCCCGCGGCGGAACAGGGAGGACACGTGTATACACTGCACGCCGAACTGGAGGGCGGAAAACTCTCGGGCATCTTCGAGGAACTGCTGGCCGGCTGGAAGTCGCAGGGCTACGAGCTGGTGGCCATGCGCGACCTCTACCAG
The DNA here is from genome assembly GCA_903928055.1 of uncultured beta proteobacterium. Classification (GTDB taxonomy): domain Bacteria; phylum Pseudomonadota; class Gammaproteobacteria; order Burkholderiales; family SG8-39; genus CAIYPG01. The sequence continues at coordinate 24,285 of CAIYPG010000125.1, forward strand.
ACGCTGGACATGAACCGCCTGCCGCGCAATGAACTGGCCATGGGCGAAGTGCCCGGACGTTCCGGAACCCTCGCCGTGCAGGGGCGCGAGTTCCTGTCATGAATCGGTAAAAATTTCCGGCTTGCAATCGCCGAAAGAATGTGTCAAAAATACGCCCTAGATGCCCAACAAACCCGTAGCCGATTTTTCACTGCCCGCCACAGGCGGCAAGCCCTTCAGCCTCTCCGAGGCCCTCTCCGGCGCCGACTCCAAAGCCAAGATCAAAGCCCTCGTCCTGTACTTCTACCCCAAGGACAACACGCCGGGCTGCACCACCGAAGGCCAGCAATTCCGCGACATCCATGCCCAGTTCCTCAAGGCCGGCTGCCTGGTATTCGGCGTGTCCCGCGACAGCCTCAAATCCCATGAGAATTTCAAGGCCAAGATGGCCTTCCCCTTCGAGTTGCTGTCCGACACGGAGGAAAAAGCATGCAGTCTGTTTGGCGTCATGAAGATGAAGAACATGTACGGCAAGCAGGTGCGAGGAATCGAGCGCAGCACGTTTGTACTCGACAGGAACCGCGCCATCCTGAAGGAGTGGCGCGGGGTCAAGGTTCCAGGACATGCCCAGGAGGTACTTGATTTTGTTAAAGCAATCTGACGCGTTCACCGCCACGGATTCCTCCCCTTCAACTGTAGACGCCACAATGCCCACCCGAAAAAAACGGCAGGCACGCAAGACCCCCACCAAGCTGTTCGTCCTTGACACCAACGTGCTCATGCACGATCCCACCAGCCTGTTCCGCTTCGAGGAACACGACATCTTCCTCCCCATCATGACCCTGGAGGAACTCGACAACCACAAGGTCGGCATGTCGGAAGTCTCGCGCAACGCGCGCCAGGCCAGCCGCTTCCTCGACGAAATCATCAGCAAGCCCGGCGGCAAGATCCAGGACGGCATTGCGCTGCAACGCTACGACGCCGACTCCGCAACGGGCCGCATGTTCATGCAAACCGAGGCCATGAACGGCGTGCTGCCCGCCAGCCTGCCGATCGGCAAGGCCGACAACCAGATCATCGGCGTGCTCATCTGGCTGCAGAAACGCGACCCGCACCGCCAGGTCATCCTGGTGTCCAAAGACATCAACATGCGGATCAAGGCGCAGGCGCTGGGCCTGGCCGCCGAAGATTACTTCAACGACAAGGTGCTGGAGGACACGGACCTCCTCTACACCGGCGTGCGTGAACTGGAAGCCGGTTTCTGGGAACAGCACGGCAGCAACATGGAGTCCTGGAAGAAGGACGGCCGCACCTATTACCGCGTGCGCGGCCCGCTGTGCAACCAGTTGCTGGTCAACGAGTTCGTCTATCAGGAAAACGAACGGCCGCTGTATGCCACGGTCAAGGACGTTGCCGGCAAAACTGCGGTGCTGGAGACGATCAAGGATTACACCCACGCAAAGAACGTGGTGTGGGGCATCACCGCCCGCAATCGCGAGCAGAACTTCGCCCTGAACCTGCTGATGAATCCGGAAATCGATTTCATCACGCTGCTCGGACAGGCCGGCACCGGCAAGACACTGCTGACGCTGGCTGCGGCCCTGATGCAGACGCTGGAGTCCAAGCTCTACACCGAGATCATCATGACCCGTGTCACGGTTCCGGTCGGTGAGGACATCGGCTTCCTGCCCGGCACCGAGGAAGAAAAGATGACGCCGTGGATGGGCGCGCTCGAGGACAACCTCGACGTGCTCAACAAGACCGATGACGAAGCCGGCGAATGGGGACGTGCCGCCACACGCGACCTGATCCGCTCGCGCATCAAGATCAAGTCGCTGAACTTCATGCGCGGCAGGACCTTCCTCAAGAAGTTCCTGATCATCGACGAGGCGCAGAACCTGACGCCCAAGCAGATGAAGACGCTGATCACCCGCGCCGGCCCCGGCACCAAGGTGGTCTGCCTGGGGAACATCGCGCAGATCGACACACCCTACCTGACGGAAGGCTCATCGGGACTGACCTATGTCGTGGACCGAATGAAGGGCTGGGCGCACTGCGGCCACATCACCCTGGCCCGCGGCGAGCGCTCGCGACTGGCCGATTACGCCGGCGAAGTGCTGTAGGCCGTTGCTGTAGGCCGTTGCTGTAGGCCGTTGCTGTAGGCCGTTGCTGTAGGCCGTTGCTGTAGGCCGTTGCTGTAGGC
>CAIYPG010000126.1 GCA_903928055.1 uncultured beta proteobacterium
CGCCGTGGTCGTGAACCACGCCGCCGGCCGCGGTGAAAGCCAGGGAGGCATACACATGGAGACGATCGACGCGGTGCTGCGCAACAGCATGGCGCGGGTGCGGCTGATCATTGAGCAACTGGTGAAAACATGATTCGCGACGTTTTGCGCATGGGCGATCCGCGCCTCTTTCAGTTATCCGAACCGGTGCAGGCCTTCGATACGCCGGAACTGCATGCGTTGATTGCCGACATGCGCGACACCATGGCGCATCTGGATGGCGCGGGCCTCGCGGCGCCGCAGATCGGCGTGCTGCTGCGCGTGGTGATCTTCGGCGTGAAGAGCAATCCGCGCTATCCGGACGCGGAGGAAGTGCCGGAAACAGTGCTGATCAATCCCGTGCTGACGCCGCTCGGCGGCACGGACGAAGATATTGAATATGCCTGGGAGGGCTGCCTGTCAGTACCGGGCATGCGCGGCGTGGTGCCGCGCTGGAGGCGTCTGCGTTACCAGGGCTTTGATCAATACGGCGGCGTGATCGATCGCGAAGTATCGGATTTCCATGCGCGGGTGGTGCAGCATGAATGCGACCACCTCGATGGCATCCTGTATCCGATGCGCATTCGTGACCTGCGGCAGTTCGGTTATACCGAAGTACTGTTTCCGGACGGTTCAATGGCCGGGGATGATTGAGGCGGTATCGCATCCCGGGAACAAAGAAGATAATAATCATTTCTTAAATCTGCTTGGAATAAGTCAATATTATCAATATTGATAATATTGATCGGCTTCCGATTCAGGTCTGCAGGGCCTCCAGCAGATCCTGCTCCAGCAACAGCACCGAGCGCGGATGGACCAGCGCCTCGCCTGAAATGATGAACACGTCCTCGGCGCGCTCGCCCAGCGTCACGATCTTCGCGGTATGCAGGTTCACCTTGTATTCGCCGAGCACACGCGCAATCCGGAACAGCAGGCCGGGACGGTCGCCCGCGGTGATGGAGAGCAGGTTGTACTGCGCCTTCTCATCCGGCCGAATGTGCACCTCGGGCGTGATCGGGAAATGCTTGAGCTGACGGGAAACGCGCCCTTTTGACGGAGCGTGCAGCGGGGCCTGCGTCTCCAGGCGTTCTGCGAGGTCATGCTCGATGAGCCGGATCATGTCGCGGTACGCGGACTTGCCCGAGCCCATGATCTGGAAGGTGTCCAGTGCGTAGCCGTGGCGCGTGGTATGGATGCGGGCGTCAGCAATGCTGAAAGCGATGGACTCGAAGTAACCGCAGATGCGCGCGAACAGATAGGGCTGGTCCGGCGTGTAGATCATTACCTGCAAGCCTTCGCCGACCGGCGAAAGCCGGGCGCGCACGATCGGCCTGGTCGTTTCCACCTTGTTGTACAGCAGCCGCGTCTGCCAGGCGATGTCCTTGGCGTCGTGGCGCAGGAAGTAGGGCACGTCAAGGCGCTTCCACAGTTCCGTTTCAACGCCATCGGCCAGTGCATACAGCCGCAGCAGCCGTCGCGCTTCCTCCTGCTTGGCCTGGATGTCGGTTTCCGCGGACACCATGGGTTTGCCCGAGAGCAACCGTCGCGTGGCCTGGAACAGGTCTTCGAGCAGCTTGCCTTTCCAGGCGTTCCACACCTTGGGGCTGGTGCCGCGGATGTCGGCCACGGTCAGCAGGTAGAGCGCGGTCAGTCGCCGCTCCGTCTTGACCACTGCCGCGAAATCCCGGATCACTTCGGGATCCGACAAGTCCTGCTTCTGGGCAATGCCCGACATCGTGAGGTGATACTGGACCAGGAAAACCACCAGGTCGGTGTCCTCGGCATCCAGGCCGTGCTGGACGCAGAAGCGCCGCGCATCGACGCGCCCCAGGTCGGAGTGATCGCCGCCGCGCCCCTTGGCGATGTCGTGGAACACCGCGGCGATATACAGCAGCCAGTGCCGGTCAAAGCCGGCAATCAGCCGGCTGCACAGCGGATACTCGTGTGCGAATTCGAGCATGGTGAAACGCCGCAAGTTGCGCAGCACGGTGAGGATGTGCTGGTCCACCGTATAGACATGGAACAGGTCGTGCTGCATCTGGCCGACGACCTTGCCGAAGGCAGGCAGGTAACGGCCGAGGATGGAGTACTGGTTCATGCGCCGGAATTCGTGCACCAGTCCGCGCGGCTGCTGGAAGAGTTTCAGGAACAGCGCGCGGTTCTCCGGTGAGCGCCGGAAGCGGCCGTCGATCCGCATCCTGGCCCGCCACAGGGCGCGCAGCGTGGGGGCGGTCATGCCCTTGAGTTCGGCATGCTGCTGCAACAGCAGGAAACACTCGAGGATGGCCGATGGTTCGCGTTCGAACAGGTCGGGAGTGCGTGCATCCAGCAGTTCGCGCACCGCCTGGAAGCGCTCGTTGATGATGGTGTGCTCGCCTTCGGCTTCCGGATAGATTGCGGCCGCCAGGTTGTGAAGCAGTATGGTATTCAACTGCGTGACCAGCTTGGCGGTGCGGTAGTAGCGCTGCATCAGGATTTCGCTGGCGCGCCGGTGGGCCGTGCCCTTGTAACCGAGGTCGCTCGCTAGGCTGTTCTGGTAGTCAAACAGCAGGCGGTCCTCGCGGCGCCCGGCAGCGTAGTGCAGCCGTACCCGCAGTTGCTGCAACTGCCGCTCGCAGGTATTGAACTGGCGTGCCTCGATGTCGGTGATGTAGCCGCGCCGCGCCAGCTCCTTCCAGGTGCGCCCCAGGCCGCTGGCGCGCGCCAGCCAGCGAATGACCTGCAGGTCACGCAGCCCGCCAGGCGCCTCCTTGAGGTTGGGTTCCAGGCTGTAGGGGCTGTCCTGGAACTTGGCGTGGCGCTGTTCCTGCTCCAGGCGCTTGGACTTGAAGAAGGCCTTGCGGTCAAAGCCGCGCGTGGTGGCATCCTGGAATCGCTTGAACAGCGTCCGGCTGCCGATCAGCAGTCGGGCCTCGAGCATGCTGGTCTGGACGGTGACATCCTTGTCCGCCTCGTCCACGCATTCGGCGACAGTGCGCACGCTGTGGCCGACCTCAAGGCCGATGTCCCAGAACAGGCCGATGAGGCCTTCGATCTTGGTGGTCAGCGTGGCATCGGGCTGTTGCGGCAGCAGAATGAGGATGTCGACGTCAGAATGCGGATAGAGCTCGCCGCGGCCGTAACCACCGACCGCAAGCAGCGATACAGTCGCCGGTATTCCGGCCTTGCGCCATGCATCGCGCAGGACGCGGTCCACCAGCATCCGCTGCTTCTTGAGCAGTTCCTGTGCTTCCCCGTTTTTTTCAAAGCGTTTGCGCAACGCGGCGCATTCAACACGCAACTGCTCCTTGGCGTGCATCAAGCCGGTGCGCGGGGCGGAAGTGGTTTCGGTTTGCGGCGTGGACATATCAACCGGATGCGGAACGCGGCGGCATGCCAGGGGAGACGGTGAGTACTTCGTGGCCGGTTTCGGTTACAAGGATAGTGTGCTCCCATTGCGCCGACAGGCTGTGGTCCTTGGTCACGATGGTCCAGCCGTCGGACAGTTCCCGTATGGCCGGGCGTCCGGCGTTGATCATGGGCTCGATCGTGAAGGTCATGCCCGGATGAAGCTGGGGCCCGGTGCCGGCTCGTCCGTAATGCAGTATCTGCGGATCCTCGTGGAACTTGCGTCCGATGCCGTGGCCGCAGAACTCGCGGACCACGCTGCATCCGCTGGATTCGGCATATTGCTGGATCACCGCACCGATGTCGCCGACGGTTCCGCCGGGGCGCACCGCATCGATGCCGCGCCACAGACATTCGTAGGTGATGTCACACAGGCGCCTGGCCTGGATCGACGGCGCGCCAACATAGAACATGCGGCTGGTGTCGCCGTGGAAACCGTCCTTGATGACGGTGATGTCGATGTTCAGGATGTCGCCGTTCTTCAGCACCCGGTCGCCGGGAATGCCGTGGCAGACCTGATGGTTGACGGATGTGCAGATCGACTTCGGGAAGGGCTTGTAGCCAGGCGGAGCATAGTTGAGCGGGGCCGGAATGGTCTGCTGCACATTGACCATGTAGTCGTGGCAGAGCCGGTCCAGCTCTTCCGTGGCAATGCCGGCCTTGACATGGGGCTCGATGAAGTCCAGGACGTCTGCGGCCAGTTTGCCGGCCACTCGCATGCCGGCGATTTCTTCTGCTGTTTTAATGTGAATTCCCATGGTTGCCAGTGTGCGGGCAAAAGCGTCGCAGGATATGTCAAGGCCGGAGCCGGTGCAAATAAGAGCCGTCAACCGCGGGTACAACTCTTGTCGGGACAATAACAGGGACGGCGTCCGTTGGGGGCTGGACATGGGGCCCCGTGAAATCTCGCTGGGGGACTCGGCGATGCTTTACGGGGCCCTTGGGAATGCTTGCTCGGCCTGCAATGCTGTATTTTCCGGAGAACCCCGGATTTTGACCTTAATACCCTGTTTGTAAAAGGAAACTTGCTTATACCAGCTCACGCATGGTATTATTCCGCGCTTGTCGAGTTTAGCACTGCAATAGTGGGGGTGCGCCCGGCAAAAATTCTGCCGTTTCCCCGTTAGGGTGCTCCGGTCCAAATCCGGGGTCATTGGGACGAAACGGCATTAACAACCCTAACCAGGAGAAGTTTGAACATGTCCACCACGATGCGTGAAATGCTTGAGGCCGGCGTCCATTTCGGCCACCA